>NZ_CBTK010000024.1 GCF_000531125.1 Candidatus Contendobacter odensis Run_B_J11
TTTTGCTTGACCTATGAGGGATGCTTGAAGCTCTGATTGTTCAAGAGGTTCCATACACTGAGGTATTTTCCGTCCACGAGGCCGAAACCAAAAACTGTCCGAACCATTGCTATTAAAGGATGCGGCGGCGGTCAATTCGACCCGATGGGTACTCTTCAATACCCTCAAGACCATGGGATTACCGGTCACCACCGGCTCAGGCGGAAGGACGAAATTCAATCGGATGCGGTTAGAAATTCCGAAGACCCATGCGCTGGATGCGGCTTGTGTGGGCGATATGGACGAAATCAGAGATTGGAATAAACCGACTTTAGCGATTAAAGCGACTGGACGCGGTAGTTATCAGCGAACCCGACTCAATGCCTATGGATTCCCGCGCGACAGAAACGCATTAAAGGTTTCCAGACCGGGGATAGGGTGAAAGCCGAAGTCACCCAAGGCAGGAAAATAGGCTCCTATCTTGGGCGGGTAGCGATTCGCGCATCGGGAAGTTTCAATCTTCAAACCGCTCAAGGGGTGATCCAAGGGATGGGCTATCGGTACTGTAAAGTCATTCAGCGCGCGGATGGTTATGGCTATTCGCAACCACTTAACCCAAAAGAAGCCGAACTTCGTTCGGCCCGCTATCCCTCCCCGGCATAAAGGCCGGGGTCTCTCGCGGAGATTCTGATGAACCCGAATGATTGTCTGGATTTCGAGAAACCCATCGCCGAACTGGAGGCGATGGTGAAGGAATTGCGGCATCTCTGCGCCGATCAGGATCTCAATATCGGTGACGAAATCGCCCGACTGGAAGCCAAGAGCAAGGCGCTGACCGACTCCATCTTCGCCAGTCTGACTCCATGGCAGATTTCCCAGATCGCCCGTCACCCGCTGCGACCCTACACCCTGGATTATGTAGAGCGACTGTTCACCGATTTTGTGGAACTGCACGGCGACCGCGCCTTCGCGGACGATCACGCGATTATCGGGGGGCTGGCGCGGTTGGAAGGTCGACCGGTGCTGGTCATCGGCCACCAGAAGGGGCGCGACACCAAGGAGAAGATTTATCGCAATTTCGGCATGCCGCGCCCGGAGGGCTACCGCAAAGCGTTACGGCTGATGAAACTGGCGGAGCGCTTCCGGTTGCCGGTGATCACCTTTATTGACACGCCCGGCGCCTATCCGGGCATCGGTGCCGAGGAACGCGGCCAGAGCGAAGCCATTGCCCGTAATCTGTTTGAAATGAGTCGGCTGCGGGTGCCGATCCTCTGCGTGGTCATCGGCGAGGGCGGCTCCGGCGGTGCGTTGGCGATTGGAGTAGGCGACCGGGTGTTGATGCTGCAATATGGCACCTATTCAGTGATTTCTCCGGAAGGCTGCGCCACGATCCTGTGGAAGAGCGCCGACCGGGCGCCCGAAGCTGCCGAAGCGATGGGGCTGACGGCCGGGCGGTTGCTCAAGCTCCATCTGATTGACGGCATTATTCCTGAACCCCCAGGCGGGGCTCATCGTGACTTGGAGCGGATGGCAGACAACCTACGCACGGCGCTCTGCGAGCAATTGCAGCCGTTGGCAGCGCTGGCGGTGGACGAGCTGCTGGAACAGCGCTACCGGCGATTGATGGCGTATGGGGTATTCCGGGAAGCTGCCCCGGTCACGCCGGCGCAATCGTCCTGGTCCAGTAGTGTGGTGGCGTTATTGGGGAAAGACAGCTTGTTGGGCAAGGACTAGGCGCGGCTCTAACCGCTGGCTACGCCACCGGCAGCGTGTTTTGCGCCAACAACCGGGCGAATTCGACGGCGGGCAACGGACGGCTAAAGTAATAGCCCTGGACCTGATCGCAACCTTGATTGCGCAGAAACGCAAGCTGGAAATCGGTTTCCACCCCTTCGGCAATCGTGTTGAGTTTCAAGCTGTGCGCCAGTTGCACCACCGCACGGACAATCGCCGCGCTGTCCGCGTCGCTGGCCAGGCCGCGCACGAAGGATTGGTCGATCTTGAGGGTATGCACCGCCAGCTTTTGCAAATAACTCAGGCTGGAGTAGCCGGTGCCGAAGTCGTCAATGGACAGTCGCAACCCCATCGCCCGCAACTGCCGCACTGTTCGCAGCGCATTGTCGGTGTCCTGGATCAGGATGGATTCGGTCAGCTCCAATTCCAGCCATTCCGGCGCCAAGCCGCATTCTGTCAATGCCTGATTGACGGCATCCAGCAGATCAGTGCGCTGGAATTGCAGAGCGGACAGATTGACCGCAACGGTGATTCGCGGCAACCCGGCCTGCTGCCAAGCGTGGATTTGTCGGCAAGCTTCCCGCATCACCCATTCGCCTATCGGAACGATGAGACCGCTGTCCTCGGCGATAGGGATGAATTGTCCGGGCGACACCAATCCCCGTTCAGGATGTTGCCAGCGTAGCAGCGCCTCGACGCCCACGATCCGGTCAATCCTCAGATCGATCTGTGGCTGGTAGTGCAGCAGAAGTTCATTGCGCTCCAGCGCATGACGTAAATCGGTTTCCAGTTGCAAGCGTTCGAGGGTGTTGACGTTCATGCTGGCGGTGAAAAACCGATAGGTGTTTCCACCGCCGTTTTTGGCGTAGCGCAATGCGGCGCCGGCCTGCTTGAACAGGCTATCGCGATCCTGGCCGTGGTCGGGATAAAGACTAATACCGATGCCGGCGGTGACCCCAATGCTGTGATCGGCGATTTGCACCGGCTGGCGGTCGAGGCATTCAAGCAGATGACGCGCTACATGGCCTGCGCCTTCGTGACCGGTATCCGGCAACACAATCATGAATTCGTCGCTGCCCTGCCGACTGAGGGTGTCGGTGTCGCGCAACATCTGATGCAGCCGCATGGCGACTTTTTGCAGCAACTGATCGCCCAGCGCATGGCCGAGCGAGTCATTGACCAGCTTAAAGCGATCCAGGTCGAGAAGCAGCAGCGCTACCGACGACTGGCTTCGCTCCGCCTGGGACAGCGCCTGATCCAGCCGGTCTTGCAACAACAGCCGATTGGGCAGCGCGGTTAGAGGATCGTGGTGGGCGAGGAATTCGATCTGGTCAACGCGGGCCTTGTGCTCGCTGAGGTCGCTGAAAATGCCGACATAATGGGTCAGATGGCCTTGGGGATCGTGTACTGCACTGATGCCCAGCCATTCGGGATAAATTTCTCCAGTCTTGCACCGATTCCAGATTTCTCCCTGCCAACGTCCAGTGACGGTCAGTGCGCGCCACATCTCCTGGTAAAAATCGCGGCCGTGCCGGCCCGAAGCCAGCAGGCGCGGGGTTTGACCGACCGCCTCGGCAGCGGAATAACCGGTGATGTCGCTAAACGCACGATTCACCCACAAGATGCGGGTGTCGGCAGCGGTGACCGTAATCGCTTCCCGGCTGCTCTCGAACACTTGGGTTGCCAGCCGGAGGTCTGCCTCGGCCTGCTTGCGCTCGGTGATGTCGCGGCTGCTGATCACCGCGCCGATGACCGCGCCAGCAGGATTGCACAGCGGATTACCGACGACTTCCAGCCAGAGGTAATCACCGTTGGCGTGCTGATGACGGATCTCAGTCCGTCCGGCCTCACGCTGGGTGAGTGACGCCTGGCAAGTTTTAATCGCCGTTTCGCGGTCTTCAGGATGGACTCCGGCGAATATCGAACGGCCCAGCAGTGCTTGCGGGTCATAGCCCAGCACGGCGCGATAGGAAGGGCTGGCATACAGAATCGTGCCGGTAATGTCGATCTGACACACCAGGTCGCGCATGTTATCGGCCAGGCGGCGAAATTGATCTTCGCTGTTCTGCAACGCCGTCTCCGCATACTGTCGGGCGATGGCTTCCCCAACATTGCCAGCAATGTTTTGCAGAATGCGCTGTTCGGCTGAGGTCCATTGGCGTTCGCGGCGACAATCATCCAAGCCGATGAAGCCCCAGAATTCGCCGTGGACACTAATCGGCACGATCAGCAGAGAAAGGATCTCTTGCGATTCCATCATCGCCCGCACGGATGCCGGCAAATCCCGCACCAGACCGGCAATGGGGGCATTCGCAGCCAGTACCTCCCGCCAGTGTGAAAAACCGGCGGCTTCATAGGACAGATTCTGAAGTTCCGGATTATCGATCTGTGTACTCACCCGCTCGGCGCACCATTCATGGCGCTGGCTCATCCGCAAATCGCCGGTGTGCGGGCAGCAGTGATTTTCGAACAGGTAAATTCGATCCACGTCAGTGATTTCCCCCAACTGCGCAAAACAGCTTGCAATCGCCAACACCGGATCGGGTTCCCGCAACAACCGGGCCGCCGTCAGTGCGGCCACTTCCAGCAGGGCATCGCGCTGGGTCAGCGCCGTCTCGATCCGCTTGCGCTCCGACAGATCAAGATCCAGGCAGTACATTTCCTGCTGGTTCTGGTCGGTAGTCAGCATGATATGGCTGGAAAACACCGGCACCAGCGAACCGTCTTTGCGCAGCAGTTCGAGTTCGCTGCACGGGATCGGTTGGCCTCCCGCGACCCATTCACCAACCGCCTGGATGACAACATCCCGCATGGGCGGCGGGATGATCAAATCCTCTAGCAACCGGCCCAGCGCCTCATCCCGGCAATAGCCGTATAGCCGCTCGCTGGCGGTGTTCCAGAAAATAACCCGGCGATTCTGATCGTAACCCTGCACCGAGATGTTCGGAATCTCCTCCAGCATACGGCGGAATTTCAGCTCACTCTCGTGGAGCGCTGCCGCACGTTCATGCGCTAACACCTCGGCAGCGGCCTCCCGCACCAGCGCCTGGCGCAGGGTCCAAGCCAGCAGTGCGGTTCCGAGCAGCCCTATCGGTAAAATCAACCCATACCGGGCGATGCTCTGCTGTTCGATCAAAAACAATGCACTGGTCAGGCCCAAACCCAGCACAAGGGTCAGCGGTACGCTGAACCAGCTTGAAACCATGGGGCGGGATTCGGCAATTCGCATGAGCGTGTTAACCAATCAACGTGGCGTTTGCTTGATGGAGTCTGTAAAGCATAATCCAAAAATGAGTCACCTAACGGTCTTGAGGGAGATCGCCATGTCCACCGCACTGGTCTGGTTCCGCCGCGACTTGCGGCTCGCTGATCATCCTGCCCTACACCACGCCGCGCTGGCGCATCAACGGGTGATTCCAGTTTACATTCACGCTCCGCAGGAAGACGCGCCGTGGTCACCCGGCGCGGCGGCGCGCTGGTGGCTGCATTACAGTCTGAGGGCGCTCAATGTCGCGCTCGAACAACACGGATCCCATCTGGTCATCCGCCAAGGCGACAGCCTGGCAACGCTGCGTGAACTCATTGGTGAAACTGGCGCAACCGCCGTGTACTGGAACCGGCTCTATGAACCGGCGACCATCGCTCGCGACCGCGTGATCAAGGCCGCGTTGCGCGCCGACGGCATCATCGCTGAAAGCCGTCCAGCGGCGCTGCTGATTGAGCCGTGGACGGTGTTGAAAGCGGATGCAACGCCTTATCAGGTCTTTACCCCGTTCTGGAAAGCCTGCCTGCTGAAACTACCGCCCGCTGCGCCATTGCCGGTGCCGCTGCTGGCCGGTTCCGCACTCTGGCCAGCAGCAGTGCCGCTCGAAACTCTGGAGTTGCTGCCGCGCATCGGTTGGGATGCAGGTTTGGCTGCGGCGTGGCAACCGGGCGAAACCGGGGCGCTGAGGCAACTGGAGCGCTTCTGTGCAACCGCGTTGACCGGCTATGCCCAGTGGCGCGACTGGCCGGGGCAGGAGGGGGTATCGCGGTTGTCACCGCATCTGCATTTCGGTGAACTCAGCCCCCGCCAAATCTGGGCGGCGGCGGCACTGGCGACGAGTGGCGATCCGTTGGCCAACAAGGGCGCGGCAACCTATCTGCGGGAAATCGGCTGGCGGGAATTTGCCCATTACGTCCTCTACCACTGGCCGCACACCCCGGAGCAGCCATTGCAGGCTCGCTTCACCGCCTATCCGTGGCGCGAGGATTACGCCGATTTGTTGTGCGCCTGGCAGCAAGGCCAGACCGGCTATCCGCTAGTGGACGCAGGAATGCGGCAACTGTGGCAGACCGGCTGGATGCACAATCGGGTACGGATGCTGGTGGCCTCATTTTTGGTCAAGAACTGCCGTATTCCCTGGCAGGAAGGCGCCCGCTGGTTCTGGGATACGCTGGTGGATGCCGATCTGGCCAGCAACACCCTCGGCTGGCAATGGACTGCCGGCTGTGGCGTCGATGCCGCGCCCTACTTCCGCGTCTTCAACCCGATGCTTCAAGGTGAAAAATTCGACCCGGACGGCGCTTATGTCCGGCGCTGGCTGCCGGAACTGGCGTCACTGCCGGCCTCGTTCCTGCATCAACCCTGGACGATGCCGCCGGCTGAACCCGCTGCAACAGCGTTCACACTAGGCAGGCATTATCCGCATCCAGTGGTGGATTTTGCCGCCAGTCGCACTGAGGCTTTAGCCGGTTATGAACGCATTAAAGCCGGAACGCCGGCGGATGAAGGTAACGCTTTCCGAACCTAAGCAGCCGCTGCGGGTCTGTTGCGGTAGCTATTTTTGCATGACCACGGAGGACAAAACGGTGCCGCTTCCCAAGATGACGAAATACCTGAACGCCGCTACCTTCGGCATGTTGTTGCTGGCCGATGCCGTTCTGCCCACCTGGGCTACCACCAGCAACCGGCAAGAGGAGGTCTTCCAGGGCGTCGCCCGCGACGAGCGCGGCGAGATCGCCTATACCGAAGAACACCGCATGATTTATCAGGACGGTCGCCCCCAGCGCAACGAAACCCGCTACCGGGACGCCCAGGGCCAGGAAATTGCGGTATTGAACTCCAATTTCACCACGCACCCCTATGTACCCAGCTATTCCTTCGAGGATCGCCGCTTTGGCCGGCAAGATGGCACCTTTGTAGATGGCGCTTGGGTCAAAATTTACGGTCGCGCCGATCAGAACGCGCCGGTTCAGCAGGAGCGAGTACGGCTGGAGGAAAACATGGTCACCGGTCAGGGCCTGCATCTGTACTTGCGCGACCACATGGAGCAACTCTCGAAAAGTGACGATATCCAGCAGGTGCGCTTCCTGGTGCCGCTGGAAGGCCGCGACTTCATGTTTCGCATCCGCCGGCTGGATACCGCCAGCGAACCCGGAACAGTTGGGCTCAATATCGAAGCGGATAGCTGGTTGTTGCGACTGGTGGCGCCCAAGCTGGAAGTCCGCTACGACCGCGAGACCCGCCGGCTCCTGTCCTATCGCGGCGCATCCAACCTGCTCAACGCCGATCAAGATGTGCAGAACGTCACCATCACTTACCGCTATCCCAATTAAACCGCTGTCCGTTCCTCGCATATCCCTCCGGTAGAACCGGCTTGTAGCACGAGCTTCCAGCCGTGTTCAGTTCACGAGCTGGAAGCTCGTGCCACGCCTCATGTTCCAAGAAACGGTATAAGATCAAGCCCGTTGGCGCTTATGGCTTGGGAATAACCCACCGGTTCCAACGCATTGCTGAGGGATAGATCAATGCCTTGGAAAATCCATCGTTTTATCGTTGCCACAGCGCTGGTCGCCTTGGCGGCGGTGCTGCGCATCTGGCCCTTGCAGGTTCTGGGATCGATCCTAGTCTGGTTGACATTTTACCCAGCCGTCATGGTCGCAGCGATCTACGGCGGACTTTCGTCCGGTTTGCTGTCCACCGGGTTAGCCTGCCTGACGGTGATTTTCCTGTGGCCATTGCTCGTTACTCAACCCTTCATTAAAAGCCTTGCTGATTGGCTGGGCTTGGCGATTTTCGTCCTGACTGGGATGCTGATCTCCAGCGTGGCCGAGGCCATGCTCCGCGCCAATGCCCGGGCCAAACGGGCGCAGGAGCAAGCTGAGGCTTCGAACAAGGCCAAAAGCACTTTTCTGGCCAATATGAGCCACGAATTGCGCACGCCATTGAACGCCATCCTGGGTTTCTCCAACCTGATGCGCTATAGCGCCGGCCTTTCCGACGATCAGCGCCAAACCCTCGACCTGATCAACCGCAGCGGCGAACACCTGCTGAGTCTGATTAACGATGTGCTGGATATGGCCAAGGTCGAAGCTGGACGCATCAGTGTGGACAATGCGCCCTTCAACTTGCGGGAGTTGACGCAGGACGTGATCGATCTGAACCGGGTGCGGGTTGAAGAAAAAGGACTGCAATTGCTCCTGGATCAGCCGGCGGATTTACCGCGCCTGGTGGACGGCGATGCCGCCAAACTTCGCCAGTCGCTGATCAATCTGGTCGGCAACGCGATTAAATACACCGCTCAGGGCCAAGTGATTCTGCATGTCAGCACCCGCCCCGATGATGACCCGCAACGTCTGTGGTTGATTTTTGTTGTGGAAGACACCGGCGTCGGCATTGCGGCGCCTGACCAAGCGCGGATTTTTGAACCGTTCGTCCAGCTCAGCCAGTACACCTTGCAGAAAGGCACCGGCTTGGGATTGACCATCACCCGCCGGTATATCGAGTTGATAGGCGGTTCGATCACGGTTGACAGCGTTCCAGGACAAGGCTCGCGTTTCCGCATGGAAATACCGGTCGGTCGGGTGGACGCCGCAATCATCGATGCCGTCAGCCGTCGTCCTGCGCGAGTCATCGGGTTGGAGCCGGGCCAGCCGGAATTCCGCATCCTGATTGTTGAAGATCAAGAAGAAAACTGGCTGCTGTTACAACGGCTTCTGGAAGGGGCCGGCTTCACGGTGCGCGTGGCCGAGAACGGTTTGCTCGGCGTCGAAGCGTTTCAAGTCTGGCAACCGCATTTCATCTGGATGGACGTGCGGATGCCGGTCATGGATGGTCTGGAAGCGGCGCGGCAGATCCGGGCGCTGAAAGATGGGGCCACGGTGAAAATCGCCGCATTGACTGCCTCGGTGTTCAAGGAAGAACGCGACCGGATTATGGCGGCGGGCATGGACGACTTCATCCGCAAGCCTTATCAGATGCAGGAGATTTTTGATTGCCTGACCCGCCACTTGGGCGTTCGTTTTCTCCATGAGGAGCCGGAGGCGAATGCTGATGTTTTAGCGCCGACTGCCAATATATCGCTTGAAGATCTGGCAGACCTGCCGCAACAACTCCGGCAGCTCTTGAGCGCCGCCCTGATCCGCCTCGATCCGGCGCAAGTCACTGCGATTATTCACCAAATTACTGATATAAATAAATCACTTGGAGATACACTGGCGTATCATGCAGACCGGCTGGCTTACACGACCCTGCTGCGGTCGCTGAATGCTGACCCGCCCGATACCACTGGAAAGCGCATTGATGAACACCGAAACGATCTTGATTGTCGACGATGATTTAGCGTCGCTCAGGTTGTTGATGGAGATTCTGACTGCGGAAGGCTACCAAGTGCGTCCCGCCGACAGCGGAGAACTGGCGCTGGCAGCAGTCGAGGCGCAGCCGCCAACACTGATCCTGCTCGACCTTTTAATGCCGGGCATGGACGGTTTTGAGGTGTTGCGGCGCATTAAAGCTCGTGAGAAAAGTCGCGCGATCCCGGTAATCTTCCTCAGCGCCGCCACCGAAACCGAACACCGGGTCGCCGGTTTCAAACTGGGTGCCGTAGATTTTGTGTCCAAACCCTTCCAGCGGGATGAATTGCTGGCCCGAGTCCAGACCCACTTGGAACTGTTCCGTTTGCGCACTCAACTCGAACAACGGGCCGCCGAGTTGCAGTCGATAAACGAACGCCTGCTGATTGCAGAACTGGCCGAGCGCAAGCGCTCAGAGAACGCGCTACACGAGAGTGAACAGCTCTTGAAATTGATCATTGACACCCTGCCGGTAGGGGTATGGCTCATGGACGCCCAAGGAACCGTTGTTTCAGCCAACCCGGCGGGGCAACAGATTTGGGCCGGAATCCGTTCCGTCGATATCGATCATCTGGAGGAATACAAGGCGTGGCGACTTGACAGCAACAAGCAGATAGAAGCCCGTGAATGGGCCGGCGCACGGGCCGTCGAAAAAGGCGAAACCTCGCTGGGCGAGGAAATCGAGATCGAGTGTTTTGATGGTACCCACAAGATCATCCTCAATTCGGCCTTGCCCATTCGCGGCAGCGATGGGCGCATCAAAGGCGCTATCGTCGTTAACCAGGACATCACTGCGCGCAAGGCCGCCGAAGACGAGATCAAACATCTGGCTTTCCATGATCTCCTGACCCAGTTGCCGAACCGGCGACTGCTGCTGGATCGGCTGCATCAGGCGATGGCGGCCAGCGCCCGCAACGGGCGAGAGGGGGCGCTGCTGTTCATCGACCTGGATCATTTCAAAATCCTCAACGACACCCTCGGCCATCACTATGGCGACCTGCTGCTGCAACAGGTCGCCGCCCGGCTGATCACCTGCGTGCGCGAAGGCGACACTGTGGCTCGTTTGGGCGGCGACGAGTTTGTGGTGATGCTGGAAGACCTGAGCGGGAATCCCCAAGAAGCTGCTGCTCAGGCCCGGATTGTCGGCGAGAAAATTCTGGCTACCCTTAACCAGCCCTACTGGCTGTCCAGCTACGAACACCACAGTACCCCAAGCATCGGCGTCGCCCTGTTCAGCGACCATCGGGAAACGGTCGAGCAACTGTTCAAACGGGCCGACTTGGCCATGTATGAAGCCAAGATGGCAGGCCGCAACGCGCTGCGCTTCTATGTCGCCGTTCCCTGAATCTCAGCCGCCCCGGTGCCGATACGCCAGCCCCAGCAGAATCAACCCCACCGCGACCATCGGCAGCGATAACACTTGACCCATGGTCAGCCAACCGAAGGCCAGATAACCGAGTTGTGCATCCGGCTGACGGACGAATTCCACCAGAAACCGGAACCCGCCGTAGCCGAGCGCAAACACCCCCGACACCGCCATGGTCGGGCGCGGCTTGGCCGAGAACAGCCACACAATCACAAACAGTGCTACCCCTTCCAACGCCATTTGGTACAACTGCGAGGGATGACGCGGTAACGAATCGCCGGTCTGACGAAACACCATGCCCCACGGCAGGTCGGTCACTTTTCCCCACAGTTCGCCATTGATGAAATTGCCGATCCGCCCAAAGAACAGCCCCGGTGGAATCAGCGGCGCGATGAAATCAACGGTCTGCCAAAATCCTTGTTGATATTTGCGGGCGAACAGCGCCATCGCCAGCAGCACCCCAAGAAAACCGCCGTGAAACGACATCCCGCCTTCCCAGACCCGGAACAGGATCAGCGGATGGTGCAGAAACCCGTCGAAGCCATAGAACAGGATATAGCCGACCCGGCCCCCGAGGATGACGCCCAGGGCGATGTAGAACACCAGATCATCCATCTGTGCGGCGGTCCAGCCGGAACCGGGTTGTTTGACCCGGTAACGGCCCAAGGCCCAGCCGATCAGAAAGCCGAGCAAATACATCAGGCCGTACCAGCGTACTTGCAGCGGCCCCAGACTGAACGCCACCGGGTCGAAATCAGGATGAATCAACATGGAAAACTCCGTGGAAAATAGCCAAATCAACGAACCATCGGGTCGCCCGCGCTATATATCGGGTTGCGTAACAAAGTCACGAAGGCGTCGGCGGGGACCGGCGGACTGGTTAAATAGCCCTGATACTGGTCGCAGCCCTTGAGCTGCAAGAACGCCAGTTGCTCAGCGGTTTCCACCCCTTCGGCCAGCACCTTGAAGCCCAGGATATGGCCCATCGCAATAATGGTGGCGGCAATCTCCATATCATCGCGTTGATGCGGGATGTCATCCACAAAGCTCTTGTCAATCTTCAGCACATCGAGTGGGAACCGCTTGAGATAGGCCAGCGACGAATAGCCGGTGCCGAAGTCGTCCATCGCCAGATGCAGTCCCAGACCGCGCAGCCGTTCCAGAATCGTCACCGCTTCCGTCTCACGCTGCATCAAGGCGCTTTCGGTCAATTCCAGCTCCAGCCACTCAGCAGGGAAACCGGTGTCGCTCAAAATCTGCATGACGGTGGCGGCAATGTCGCCTTGATGAATCTGGCGGGCGGAAAGATTGACCGCCAGGGTCAGCGGCGGCAGACCCGCATCCAGCCAGACTTTGCCCTGACGGCAGGTTTCCCGCAGCACCCATTCACCGATGACGCTGATCAGCCCGGTTTCTTCCGCCAGCGGAATAAAGCGGGCCGGCGAGATCAAGCCCTGTTCCGGGTCTTGCCAGCGCACCAGGGCTTCCGCGCCGACAATCCGCCCAGTGGCGATATCCACTTGCGGTTGATAGTAAACCCGCAACTGCTGATCATTGATCGCGTGGCGCAAGCGGGCTTCCAGTTCAATCCGCTGGCGGGTGGCCTCGGTCAAATCGGCGGAGAAATACTGAAAGCGCCCGCGCCCTTCATTTTTGGCCTGATACAGCGCGGCGTCGGCCTGTTGCAACAGTTCTTCCGCGCTGTGGCCGTGGGCCGGGAACAGACTGATGCCGACGCTGGCACCGAGTCGCAATTCAGCGCCATTGGCTAACTGCCAGGGTTCGCTGAGCAGGCTGATAATCTCCATTGCTACCCGCGCCGCGTCCTGCGGCTGGACCAAATTCTCCAGCAGCACCGCGAATTCATCGCCGCCCAGCCGGGTGACGGTATCCGCGCTGCGCAAGCGGCTGGTCAGCCGCTCCGCCACCTGTTGCAACAGCGCATCGCCCGCAGAATGCCCATAACTGTCATTCACATCCTTGAAGCGATCCAGATCCATCACCAGCAGGGCAAGCGCCTCGTCGTCACGGCGGGCAATGTCAATGCCGTGTTGCAACTGAGCGGACAGCAGCAGGCGATTGGGCAGACCAGTCAGCGGATCGTAGTGAGCCAGAAAATCCAACCGTTGTTCAGACGCCTTGAGCGAGGACAGATCGGTAAATACGCCCACATAGTGGGTCACGACGCCGGTGGCATTCTTGACCGCGCTGATGCTGAGCAGCTCAGGAAATTCCTTGCCGTCCTTGCGCCGGTTCCAGATCTCGCCCTGCCAATGCCCAGTCGCGCGCAGGCTGACCCACATTGCGGCGTAGAACGCCGGGGTTTGCCGACCGGAATGCAGCAGGCGCGGGGTCTGGCCCTGCACCTCGGCCTCGGTGTAACCCGTTAGGTCGCAAAAGGCCCGGTTGACCCGCAAAATCCGCTCGTCGGCATCGGTGATAGTGATGCCTTCGCGGGTGTTCTCGAACACGGTAGCGGCCTGACGCAATCGCTCCTCGGCGCGCAGCCGCTCAGTGACATCGTGTGCCAGCACCACTTCAGCCCGCCGCCCGGCGAATTCGAGAATATGGGAAGTAATCTCGACCTCAATCAATGAACCGTCCTTTTTACGATGTTTCCAGATTCCGGCTTCATCAATGTGGTGGTTTTGCACCTGGGCGATATTGTCCAGCAGGCGCGGCACCGCTTCGGGCGGACGAATATCGGCAATGGTCATGTTCAGGAACTGGTCCCGGCTGAAGCCGTAGTGCTGAATGGCGGCATCATTCACCGCCAGAAAGCTCAGGGTTTCCAGGTCATAAACCCACATCGGCAGTGGGTGCGCTTCAAACAGGTGGCGATATTGCAGCTCGCGCTGGCGCAACGCCACCAGCGCCCAGTTGCGCTCGGTGACATCAGCGGCCATGCTCATCGCCAGGCGACGGCCATCGGCCAGACTGCCCAGCGCCACCGAACTGAACTCCCAGTCGCGCTGTGAGCCGTCTTTGCAAGTGATTCGATATTCTCCCTGCGCTACCCGTTGCTGCAAATCGTAGAGCTGATTAATCACAACCCGCACCGCCTGTTGCCGCTCGCCGTAGGCCAGTCCGGTCCAGTCGGCAATGGTGGGGATGTCGGCGCGGGCATAGCCGCTGATCTCGGTCCAGGTTCGGCTCAAGGCCAGCACTTCGCCATTTTCAGCGTGAATCATGATCGGAAACGGCGCTTCGTCTATTGCCCGGCGGAACCGCTCCTGACTTTCCCGCAACGCCTGTTCAGCTTCCAGATGAGCGGCGTCGGCCTCGGCAATTTCCAGGGCATAGGCAATATCGCCCGCCAGTTCCTCCATTAGCGTGATCTCTTCCGCATCAAAGAAATCCGCTTCATCGGCATAAAGACTGATCGCGCCGCGGATTGCACCCTGCACCGTCAGCGGCAACGCAATCAAAGCACGATAACCCAGCGCCAAGGCTTTTTCCCGCCACGGCCCCATCGCCGAATCGTGTTCAATGTTGTTGCAGACGGTGGTTTGACCGGTGCGCAGGGCAACGCCGGCCGGCCCCTCGCTGCGCGGACCGACCAGGGTGATGTGAGCCTCATTGACATAATCACCGACCTGTCCAGCTTGAGCGACTGGCCGCACCCAGCCGGTCTGCGGGTTGAGCAGCCCGATCCAGGCCATGCGAAAGCCACCATCGCGCACCGCAATATGGCAGGCTTCGCGGAACATCCATTCCGGTTCCTTGCGGCGCACGATGGTTTGGTTGATGTTGGACAGCACCCGGTAAAGCCGGTTAAGTTTGCGAATTTGCTCGGTGGCCCGCTGCCGTTCGGTAATGTCATTGATCGTGGCAATGAAAGTCTCCACTTGACCGTCCTTGCGGCGCAAGCATTTGACATCAATCGCCGCAAACACGACCGCGCCATCCTTGCGGATAAACCGCTTGTCCATCCGGTAGCCTTCGGAATCACCGCGCAGCACCCGCTCAAATTCGGCGACATTGGCTTCCAGATCGTCAGGATGGGTGATTTCAGCCCAGGTCATGTCCGCCAGCTCTGCTCGTGGATAGCCCAGAATTTCGCAGAGCCGGTCATTGAATTGCAGCCAGCGTTTGCTTTCCGGCGAAGTGATCGCCATCCCGACAAAGGGCAGGTCGTAGAACTGGCGCAGCAACCGGTCATGGTGGGCGGCCTGAGCCAGCAACTCGAACCGGTGAGCGCGTTGCTGCTGGCTCCAGAGCGCCAGCGCTGCCGCAGTTACGGCGGCAACGGCGAACAGCGCCACCACGCTAACCCAGAACACCAGGCGGTCCAGCGGCGCCATGACTTCAGCGTGATCAATTTTCGCCACCAGATGCCAGCCGGTATCCCCCACCGGACGGAAGGCGGCCAGAACCGGTTCGCCGCGATAATCAATCCCGTGTTGGACGCCAGTCTCGCCGGTGCGCACCGCGACTGCGGCCGGGAGATCAGGGCTGTTGAGCGGCTGGCGAAGACTCAGCGCCGCATCCGGGCGATGACGCAGTTCATTGAGGAATAACACTGATTCGCCGTCGCGGCGCACCAGCAGCGTTTCGGCGCTGGGGCTGGCGGTCGGCCAGCGCCGGATCACCGGAAACAGCAGGTTTTTTGGCCCGATATGCAGCACCACCACGGCGACCGGGCGCTGGCCTTCCCGCTCCGCCACCATGAGCGGCGCCACCCAATCCAGGTGAATCTGTCCGGCTTCATCGCGGTAAAGGTCGCTGCGCTGCACCTGGCCCGTGGCGAGCGCCTGGGTCAATAGCGGCTGTAACGGCATAGGAACTCCGGCATGACCGCCCAGATTGATCCGGATTTGCCCTTGGGTATCCAGCAGCATCACTCCTTCATAGCCATAGGCGCTGCGCAGACTTTCCAGGCGTCCCACAATCTCCGCCCGCTGCATCGCGTCGTCCTGGCGCAACCACTGTTCGACCTGTGCGGCAAAACTGGCGCTGCGGGTCTGTATTTCACTATCGCCCTGGCGTTCGCCCAGCCATTGAATAATCTGATTGGCCTTGAGATCGGCAATGGCCTGAAGGTTGGCATAGGCTTCGCGTTCAAGTTGCGGACCATGCAGTTGCACGATGCCAAAACCGAGCAGCGGCGGCAGCAAAGCGAGACTGAAAAAGGTCAGCGCCCAATAACGGCGGCGCGGTTCAGGCGGCGCCGCATCTTCTACGCCGGTCGTGATCAGCGACTCACGCCAGCCACGCAACAGCAAAAAGAGCAAGCCGGCGGTGACAGTGACGAAAGTCAAACCCTTGATGATGCTCAGCCACGTCAGCAAGGCTGGATCAGCGATCACCAGGCTTAACAGCCCATCCGAAGCGATGATCCACAATGCCGCAAACGCCATGTAAAGCAGTGCGACACTACCGACAGTCAGAGGGCGGCGCGATGATGAGGGCATAAGCAGGGTCCATGTGCAAGGTGGCTATCTGGAAAATTTCCGTAAAAATATACTGGATATAGGGCAATCCTAAACAAGTTGTAGCACGGGTAAGATGCCCGTGCTACGTCAATAACTCTTTCTCGTTCCCACGCCGGAGTGTGGGAGCGTGGGAGCCATAATCTCAGCCTCTCACCCTTCTTGGGCGAGAGGCCCCGTCCTTTAGGGCGGGGAGGGAGAGCGCACCGTGCGAAGTACGGTCAAATACCGGTTGATTTGATCTCCATGCTTCTTTGTGAGTATAATTTTCAATATGAAAGTCGTACTGCAAATCAAATTGCTCCCAGATGAAATCCAACACGCAGCGTTGAAAGACACTATGCGTGTCTTCAATGAAGCGTGTAACTTCATTGCCGAAGTGGCGTTTCGGGAGCAATGCGCGTCCAAGTTTGTCTTGCAGAAACGGGTTTATGACGATGTAAGGAAACAGTTTGGGTTGTCGGCACAACTGACGATTCGCGCCATTGCCAAGGTGGTTGAAGCTTATAAGCGCGACAAGTCGAAACACTGCTTTTTCAGACCTACGGGCGCGGTCGTTTACGATCAGCGCATTCTGAGTTTCAAGGGACTGGAAGCGGCCAGTATCCTGACCTTGCAGGGTCGGTTGACCATTCCCATGCACATGGGAGAATACCAGCGCCTTAAAATGGGCCGTGGGCATGGACAAGCTGATTTGGTTCTGGTTGACGGGGTGTTCTATTTGTTGCTGGTCATTGAAACACCCACAGCACCGCCGATTGACCCGAAAGATTTTATCGGGGTTGACCTTGGCATCGTTCAAATCGCCAGTGATTCGGACGGCGAATCGTTCTCTGGCGAAACGGTTGAGAATACCCGCCGTCGCTACCACGAACTGAGAAAAGCCTTGCAAGCCCGTGGATCGCGGTCGGCGCGTCGCCACGTGCAGCGGATCCGGCGCAAAGAATCCAGGTTCAGGAGAAATCAGAATCACGTTATTTCCAAGAAGCTCGTCGAGAAAGCCAAAGACACCGGGCGCGGAATCAAGCTTGAGAATCTCAAGCATATCCGTGAACGGACGACGGTACGGAAATCTGATAGAGCCAAACACAGCGGTTGGTCGTTCTTTCAGCTTCAATCCTTTATCGACTACAAAGCGAAGCGGGAAGGCGTTGTCGTTCAGTATGTTGACCCCCGCAATACTTCGCGCCGATGCGCGATTTGTGGGCATACTGAAAAAGCCAATCGCAAAACCCAATCCCGTTTTCACTGTGTCTCCTGTGGACAGGTGGCGAATGCGGATAAAAACGCGGCGATTAATATCGCTGCACCGGCTCATGTCAATGAGCCTATCGTGGCGCACGATGACAACAACGGAGGGTTTCGAGTGCAGCCACAAGCCCCATCCTTTAGGGCGGGGTAATTGACCCTTCTGAATGATGGCAACGCAATTCCGCGCTCTATGCCGCCCACGACCCGCAAAATGGAGATTGAAATGGCCGAGCCTCTCAAGCCTGCCACCCAGGCCCCCCCCGAAGTTCGCCGTTCGCGCGGTGTGTATCTACTGCCGAATCTGTTCACGACCGCCGCGCTGTTTTGCGGTTTCTACGCCATCATCGCCGCCTTGAACCACCGCTTTGAACCTGCGGCTATTGCGGTGTTTATCGCGATGGTGCTGGACGGGCTGGACGGGCGAGTAGCGCGAATGACCCACACCGAAAGTGAATTTGGTGCCCAATATGACAGCCTGGCTGATTTAGTGTCGTTCGGTTTGGCTCCGGCACTGATCATGTACATCTGGGCGCTGGGCACCATGGCGGAAATGGGACCTTTCCTGTCCAAACTGGGCTGGCTGGCAGCGTTCTTCTATACCGTGATGGCGGCGCTGCGACTGGCCCGCTTCAATGTGCAAATCGGCAGTACCGACAAGCGCTATTTCATCGGGTTGCCCAGTCCATCAGCGGCGGCAGTGATGGCCGGGTTGGTCTGGTTCAGCACCGATCTGGGCCTGAGCGGCGCCCAAGTGCTGTGGCCGGCGCTGATCGTGACGATCAGCGCCGGAGCGCTGATGTTCAGCAACATTCTTTACTTCAGTTTCAAAAAAGTGGATTTGCGCGGGCGGGTACCGTTCATCGCGGTTCTGATCATTGTGCTGCTCTTCGTATTCACCTCGATTGACCCGCCCAAGGTGTTGTTCATCGGCTTCCTGCTGTATGGACTGTCGGGACCGGTGCTGTTGCTGTGGCGCTGGCGCCAGCGCATCCGCCGCCGTGCCCAAGGACCGGGCGATCCGTCCAACTCCCAGGCCGGAGGTCGCTCCGATCAACCCTGACCCGATTCGTTGATCAGCAGCGCCACCGGGAAATGCTGGAATACCTCACGCAGCCACAACGCCTCCTCACCCTGCACAGTCTGCCCACTCAGGGCGTCGTACCAGCGCAGGCGAGAGCCGACAGGGGGTAACACGCGGGTTTCATGCCAGACCGCCTCGCCCAATGGATACTCACCATCCTTGACCAGGCTGTTCGGGAAACGCGGCACCACCACCAGCGCCTGTTGCTCGCCTAGCGTCCGGGCGAACGCCACGACATGCGACTTGAGGCTACCGATGACGGTGAGTTTCTGGTAGGCGCCGTGCTGAAATAAATCCGCCGCCGTCTGGCGCGCCCGCAAAGCTCGAAAAATCAGGAAAAGCTTAATCTGTCCATCCTCGGGCGCCGCCAGTAATTCCGCGATCAACTGGAGGATGTTATCGTTCGCACGGCTTTGGAGCGCCTGGAGCAAAGCGCCGCGCCGCTCAAAGTTGACCGGTCGCCGGTTATCGGGATCGACCAGGCTCAAATCCCATAATTCAGTACCCTGGTAGAAATCAGGCAAGCCGGGCGTGGTGAGTTTGAGCAAGGTCTGACTGAGCGAGTTGAGAATGCCGTAGTGCTGAATCCGCCGTTGAAACGGCAGAAACGCCTGGAGAAAGGGATTGTCCTTGCCCGGTTCCATGACCCGTTCGGCGAAGGCAATCAAGGCGTTCTCGTAGCGACTGTCCGGCTCCAGCCAATTGGTATGAATCTTCGCCTCGCGGATCGCCTTGATCAGATACGCTTTGACCCGCTCGATAAAGGCGGGGTACTCAGCCAGATCGAAGGGATATGCGCCCAGCAGCGTCTGGTACAGCAGGTATTCATCGTCGGTTTCGGGCGCCAGCCGCTCGCCGATGGGCGTCTTGCGCTCCAGATTGATCGCGTGCCATTGCCGCAACTGGCGTTCCCACTCTGCCGGCATTTCCGACAGCACGTTCAGCCGGGCGCGGACATCCTCGCCCCGCTTGGTGTCGTGCGTTGCGCTGGCGTTCATGGCATGAGGCCAGCAGCCCACGCGATGCTGATTGAAGGCGTGGAATTCATCGAGATCGATGCCGAATTGCAACGGTCCCGCTCCCACCTCGTTCAGCGACAGCAACCGGTTATAGACATAAAACACTGTATCTTCAACGCCCTTGGCCATCAACGGCCCGGTGAATTGCTGCAAACGCATCATAAAATGCAGCCACTGGTCTTTGTCCTCAGCCGCCATGTGTTCATCAAAGTCCAGGCGCATGAAGCGTTCGATGAAGGCCAGTTCATTGCGAAAATTAGGAATGTTGATCCGGGCCTGGGCAATGATCTGTCGGATACATTCCTGATCGACCCGACTGGCGCCACTGCGGCCGATGTAGCTGCGATAAATCGGGAACAGCACCATAATCTCGATCAGCGCCACCTGGAGTCCGTACAAGGTGAAATCGCTGGCGTAGCGGTAACGCTCGGAAATCCGCTTGAGTAGATGCGCCAGATTGTCGATGTCGCCAGCCAGATGCTTGTCTACGATCATCCGCTTGTTGCAATCGATCAGTGCCTCGCACGACGTGGTGTTGCCAATAAACGAGTGATAGAGCCGGGTAAATTCCGCTTCAGCGGCCGACTGGCAGAACAGGCCATTGATAATGCCGAGAAAATCGTAGCCGCTGGTGCCCTGGCACGGCCAGTTCACCGGCAATTGTTCGCCGTGTTCGAGGATTTTCTCCACCACCAGATAAACATAGGGTGCCTGTTCGCGCAGGCGATGCAGATACTGCGCCGGGTCGTACAGACCATCGATATGGTCAATCCGTAAACCGCTGATCTTCTCCTCGGCCACCAGCTTCAGGATCAGCTCATGAGTGAAATCAAAGACTTTTTGATCCTCAATCCGTAGCGAAATCAAATCATTGATGGTAAAAAACCGCCGATAATTCAGTTCCTCGTTACCCACTTTCCAGTAGGACAGCCGGAAAAACTGCTCATTGAGCAGACTGTCCAGCAGGTCAAAGCTTTCGGGCTTGCCGGCTTCGCCATTGAAGATGCGGATATTTTCCTCGATGAACGCATGCACTTCGGAACTGCCGTTCCATAACTCCCACAACATCTGCTTGGTGAAGGAAATCTGATCGTAGCGCTCCCGTCCCTCCTTGCCGGACGGAATGTACTTGAGCAGGTAAAGTACCCCCAGAAACTTGACAAAATGCGGATGATTGCGCTCAAGCGTGGCGCGTAACCGCCCCAGATCGTAGGTCAATAGCCGGTAGTAGGACTCGATCCGGATCGGAAACCGAAAATCATAATAGTGGACGGCGAGACCCTGTTCGCTATAGCGCAACTGCAACTCACCGCTTTCCAGACACTCGCCATAGAACTTGCCCAGAAAAGGTGCCAGCACTCGACCGCGAATCCCTTCGTAGAGATGATTCCAGTTGATATCGAAAAATTCGTGATAGGGTGAATCGGGGCCATTTTCCAGCACGTCCACCAATAACTGATTTTGGCTGTTGAAAGCCATGTGGTTGGGCACGATGTCCTGCACCCAGCCGATATTCTTTGTTTTTAGAAACTGAAGAAGCGATTCGAACCGCTTCAGGCCACCCAGTTCAGGATTGATAGCGTGCGCATCCACCACGTCATAACCATGTTGGCTGCCGTGGCGCGGCGTCAGGATTGGCGAAGCATAAATATCGGAGATTCCCAAATCCGCCAGATACGGTGCGATAAGAGCTGCGGCGTCGAAGCCGAAATCGGGGGTGAATTGCAGGCGATAGGTGGCAACAGGGATGTGCATCATGGAATGACCCTCAGCAGTAGGGAGAGAATGTGGAACGGGCTTTGTTCCAGCCCGTCAAATCGGCTCGCAACGAGCCATGCACCGGTTGGCGGTCGTCGGATGATGTTGGGACGTTCTTGATCAGAGGATGACCACGATAGTGGCCTCCAGCGTCACCGGGCGGCCGAGCCGGGATTCAATGGCCCGCTTGACCCGCTCCACGTCTGCTCGGTCCAGGGTGGTGGGCGATAGCAACCGTATCGACAAATGCAACCGGTCGCCCGGAAGCAATGCCGCCTCACGCAAAATCACCCCGGCGATCTCCTGGCCCTCCAAAGCCCGAACGATGGCGTTTTGTTCGACCATCCGGGTGAAACCCACGCTCAGCGGTACGCTCACCACTCCGACCAGCGCCAGCGCCGTCAGCAATCCTCGTTGCGCCAACCGAAACGGGCCAAATCCGAGCAGCAGAAACGTCAGGTTGCCGGCCAGCAAGATACCGAACAGATTGGTCAGGAACAGCAGGAAGGAATTTCGGAACACCATCCACTCGCCCCAGCCAAGGCCAATGCCAGCAACGGCGAGTGGAGGCACTAAAGCCACCGCAATCGCCACGCCGGCCAGGCTACGGGCGATTTCCTCGCGGGCATGAGCGTAGGCACCGACCACTCCGGACACCAGAGCGATACCCAAATCCAGCAGGGTCGGGTTAAGACGGGCGGCGATTTCGCTGGTCACCGAATGCAAGGGGATGACCCAGGTCATGGCTGCCGCGCAACTCAACGCCAGCAGCAGACCCAGGATCAAGGTCTTCAGGCTATCAGCCAACAGATTGCCATCCTGGCGCACCACCGCCATCGCCAGCGAGATGATCGGCGCCATCAGCGGCGCCAGAATCATGGCCCCGATGATCACGGGAGCCGAATTGGCGAACAGGCCGAGGCAGGCCAGCAGGGTGGACAACACCATCAGCGTCAAATAGGCCGATGAAGGATGGGCGTTATCGCGCAACGCCAGATACAGATCCTTAAACTCTTCGGTGCTGGCTCGGTGCAGCCAGGGCAGAGGTTGGCTGTCCAGCGCGGTTCTGGACTCACCGACCGGCAGGCCTTGCACCTTATAGATTTCCTTGGCTTGCGGCGATCCTTCCTGCAGGTCCAGCCGCCGACCCGGCAGTAGCCGCAAGGTTTTGGGCGCTACCGTCAACTCCAGTTGGCGGGCGCTGATCCAGGCTCCATCCTGCGAATAATCCAGTGGACGGGAACTGGTCACCGTCAGCGCCGCCGTTTTGATGTGTCCAACGAACGGCGGCAGTTTTTCACGTTGACCGCCCAGAATCAGCGCCGCCAGCAGGAAGCGCAATATCTCCATGCGGCTGCGCGGCGCCAGGATCAGCGCATGGAGCATCCCGTCGTTGCCGCCGCTGTCGTCAATGATCCACCGAAATAACAGCGAAGCATGGCCCTTTTTGACGATCACGATGCCCAGCGCGACCGTCACCAGGCTCTTGTCCTTGCCGGTGGTGAGGGTGTAGGGATGCAGTTGCTGAATGCCAAATCCTGATCGCAGGATGCTCAGAAACCGCTGGAGTCGGGTGCGAAAGCCAGGGGACTGACCGCCTCCGCTCAGTGAGAACATTTCGCCAATCACCACCGAGTTGAAAACAGGGCGGGAGTTGGCGTACAGCAGGTCAACGCGCCCTTCCTTGGCGCCATTCAACGCATCGTCCAGTGCGTGTTCCAGGCGGGGCGCGACACCAAAGCATCGCCGCGCCTGGTTCAAGCCCGGATGCGGCAACAACCCGATGATCCATTGCCGGGCGACCGCTTCTGGCGCTAATTCGGCAAACTGGTCGTCATTCAGGTAAGTCAGCACGGTCATCCCTGCTGGCCAATCTGGCAGTGTGTTGAGCCGGTAAGAGACTACTTGCGCCGGACGATCCGCCAACAAGGGCAGGAGCGTGTCCCGCACCTCGATTTCGGCAGCGGGATCGAACAGCAGACCGAGTGAGAGGTCAGGGAGTTGGTCGGCGGGATCGTCCGGAACATGGGTCATTGATCGCCATCATCAGTAGGAAAAAGTGTGGAACGGGCTTCCAGCCCGTTACGGCGGTGGCCAGCCGATTCTAAATTTCAGTGGTGTAGACCACCACCGCGTAAGGCGAAAGCGTTATGGTATCCGGCAGGCTCCCATCGGGGAGTTGCGGTAGCAGGCCAGAATTTTCGCCGCCCCACGTTGTATCGGCGGAGTCGATTACTTTACGCCATGCGCCGACACCGGGTTCGACGGTCACAGTCGCCGAGTCAGCGGCGAAATTCATCCAGGCGACTATCCGGTTGCCGTCGCGCCAGCGCCGCAATTCCAGTACGCCTGGTGCAATTATGGTTGCGGTCAGGCTGGCGTTATCGAGATGAGCCAGCGCGGGCAGTTCCCGCCGCAGTCGCAACAACTCGCGGTAAAAAGCGCGTAATTGACCCTGCCGACCTCTTTTGCCCAGTTCCCATTGCAGCTTTGAGTCCTCGAACGTGGTCTCTGCCTGCGGATCGGGCGCTTCGCCTTTGGCATGGAACGCCGCGAATTCTTTTTTCCGGCCTTCGCGCACCCCTTCAATCAAGGCCGGATCGCCGTGGCTGATGAAATACAGGAACGGTCGGGGTTCGCCGTACTCCTCGCCCATGAATAGCAACGGCAGATAGGGCGACAGCAGCACTGCCGCTGCTACCAGTTTCAGCGCCGGAAACGGCAGCAGACCGGACAGCCGCTCACCCAGCGCCCGGTTGCCGACCTGATCGTGATTCTGGCTGCACACCACGAACCGCCAGGCCGGACAGTCGCCGGGATCGTCGCCGTGGAAACGCTGGCGGTGCGGGGAATAGTCCCAAGCGTAAACGAATGGCCGACGATAGGCCTGCGCCAACTGTTCCAAAGCGCCGAAATCCGCGTAATAGCCATGCCGCTCGCCGGTCAGCACCGTATGCAAAGCGTGGTGGAAATCGTCGCTCCATTGCCCGTCCAGCCCGTAACCGCCGGTGGCTGGGGTGCGAACGATACGCGGATCATTGAGATCGCTTTCGGCGATGAGATAGCAGGGCCGACCCTGGCGTTGTCCGCAATCCGCAGCGACTTCAGCCAGTTCCGCCAGAATATGGCGGGCGCCGAAGTCGTAAATAGCGTGGACGGCATCCAGCCGCAGCGCGTCGCAGTGGCAGGTCTCGAACCAGTAACGCGCATTGCCGACCATATACTCGCGCACACCGGGACTATGCGGGCCGTCGTAATTGACCGCATCGCCCCAGGGGGTGCGGTACTGACTGGTGAAATACGTTCCCAGCCCCCACAGGTAATTACCTTCGGGGCCGAGGTGGTTGTAGACCACGTCCATGATGACCGCCAATCCTTCGCGGTGGCAGGCGGCCACCAGCCGCTTCAATCCCTCGACCCCACCGTAAGAGTGTTGGGCCGCATAAGGGTAAACGCCGTCGTAACCCCAATTGCGCTCGCCGGGGAATTGGGCGACCGGCAGTAGTTCCAACGCATTCACTCCCAGTTCCCGCAATTCGGGCAGGCGGGGAATGATGGCGTCGAACGTACCCTCAGCAGTGAAGGTTCCGACATGCAGCTCATACATCACCCACTGTGGCAGCGGCGGTGGTTGCCAGCCGCCATCGGTCCAGGCAAAGGCATGATCAACCACTCGCGATGGACCATGCACTCCTTGCGGCTGGCTGTAGGAGGCGGGATCGGGGCGGTCAGTTTCGCCATCCCACTGGTAAAAGTAGAGTGCACCGGGTTCGATGCCGGTGATAGTGGCATGCCAGTAGCCCCGCTCATCGCGGATCATGGGAATCAGTCGATCAGCGGGCGCGATCAGATGAACCGCCGCTTGCTTGAGCAAGGGCGCCCACAAGGTGAAGACACAGTGCTGATCGCCGCGATAATGAGCGCCCAATTTGAAAGGGTTCATGGAAATCAAGTCTCCTTGTCCAGTCAGTAGATACCGTTTTAATGCTTAATAAGCAGGAGCGGATCGCCATCTTTTTGGCAACCCAACATGAATTTGGAAAACTGAAACGGACTTGGTGAGGGTGAGACCAGTTGGATCGGCTGGCGTCAGGCCCAGCCAATATGGAAAAGAGGGTTATTCTGAAGCCGCGACACTGGACGGTCGTTGCAGAACCACCAGCGCCCGGCCAGCCACCGGCACGGTGGGCGCTTCGGCATCGTAGCTGCGGCCACGTTGCAAAAAGCGGGGCTGGGCGGTGTCCATCACCGTCCGCCATTGCCCTTGTTGCAAGGTTTCGGGCAAGGCGAATTCCACCGCCTCATGGTGGGCGTTGAACAGCAAAATGAAGTCGTCGTCAATGATCCGCTCGCCACGCCGGTTGGGAGTGGCGATCTCCTCACCGTTGAGAAAGATGCCGATGACCTTGGTCAACCCATCATGCCATTGTTCCTCGGTCATCTCGCCGCCATCGGGATTGAACCAGAGGATGTCGTTCACGCCGGAACCGTGAATTGAGCGCCCCTGGAACCATTTGCGCCGGCGCAGCACCGGATGGTCGTAGCGAAACGCCATCAGCTCGCGGACAAATTCCAGCAGCGCCGCGTTTTCTTCCGGCAAATCCCAGTTCAGCCAGGAAATCTTGTTATCCTGACAATAGGCATTGTTATTGCCGCCCTGGCTGCGGCCCATCTCGTCGCCGGCCAGCAGCATCGGGACGCCCTGCGACAGGAACAGGGTTGCCAGAAAATTGCGCTGCTGACGCAAGCGCAGTTGCAAAATCTCCGAATCGTCAGTCTCGCCTTCAGCGCCGCAATTCCAGGAGCGGTTGTGGCTTTCCCCGTCGCGGTTGCCCTCGCCGTTGGCTTCATTGCGCTTTTCGTGGTAGCTGACCAGATCGCGCAGGGTGAAACCGTCGTGGGCGATGATGAAATTGATGCTGGCGCTGGGATTGCGCCCGTTGGGCTGATACAGATCGGAGCTGCCGGTGAAGCGGAAGGAGAAATCGGCCAACCGACTCGGTTCACCGCGCCAGAAGTCGCGCACCGTATCCCGATAGCGGCCATTCCATTCCGACCAGAGTAGCGGAAAGCCGCCCACATGATAGCCGCCTTCGCCCACATCCCATGGTTCGGCGATCAGTTTTACATCGGACAGCACCGGGTCCTGATGAATGATGTCGAAGAACGCGGCCAGCCGATCAACCGCGTACAGTTCCCGCGCCAGCGCCGAGGCCAGGTCGAAACGGAAGCCGTCGACGTGCATCTCCAGCACCCAGTAGCGCAGGCTATCCATGATCAGCTTGAGCACCTGTGGATGGCGGACATTGAGCGAGTTGCCGCAGCCAGTAAAATCCATGTAGTAGCGCGGATTGTCCTCGACCAGCCGATAATAGGCGGCGTTGTCGATCCCGCGCAGGGTCAGGGTCGGTCCCATCTGGTTGCCTTCGCCGGTGTGGTTGTAGACCACGTCCAGAATCACCTCGATGCCGGCTCGGTGCAGCGACTTGACCATTTCCTTGAACTCGCGCACCTGTTCGCCGTAGTGGCCGCTGGCGCTGTAGCCGGAATACGGAGCAAAGAAATTCAGCGAGTCGTAACCCCAGTAATTGCGCAGCCCGGTAGCGGCCAGATGACCGGGATGGGCCAGGTAGTGATGCACCGGCATCAACTCGACCGCGGTGACATCAATGGAGCGCAGATGGGCAATCGCGGCGGGATGCGCCAGGCCCGCGTAGGTGCCGCGCAGTTCCGGCGGAATGTCCGGGTGCAGGCGGGTGAATCCCCGAACGTGCAGTTCATAGATCACCGTCTCATGCCAGGGTGTGCGCAGCAATTCGTCGCCTTCCCAGTCGAAACGGGGATCGATCACCACGGCCTTCGGCATCAGCGGCGCGCTGTTGCTTTTAGAAAAGGCCAGATCGTCTTCGGGTTGATGCCACGGGTAACCGAAAATTCTCTTACCGAAGCGAACATCGCCGTCGAGCGCTTTGGCATAGGGATCAATCAGCAGCTTGTTGGGGTTGAAGCGATGACCCTCGTGCGGCGCGAACGGGCCATGCACCCGAAAGCCATAGCGCTGCCCCGGCCCGATTTCCGGTACGTAGCCGTGCCAAATGAACTTGTTGACCTCCTTCAGTTCCAGCCGGGTTTCTTTGTTTTTCTCGTCAAACAGGCAGAGCTCAACCTGGGTGGCGTTTTCCGAAAACAGCGCGAAATTAGTACCCTTGCCATCCCAAGAAGCGCCCAACGGATAAGGTTTGCCAGGCCAAAGCGGATGAGACATAAAACCTCCTTAGCACAGCTTTCACAAGGTTAAATTAAAATTCTTGGATGGTTTCATCTTGGCCCATCCTTCGCTTCGAGTGAGAAGAGTTCACACAATCCCCCGAGCGGAATGGCGACCCAATCGGGGCGGTTGTCCAATTCGTAACGCAGTTCGTAACAGGCTTTCTCCAAGGTAAACAGTTCCAGCAGTATCTTTACCTGATCGGGATCGGTGGGATATCCCGGACTGTCCCCCACCGCTTCAACATAGGCGTTCAGAAACGCGGCGCGGGTTTGCTGTTCCCAAGCGCTGAGATACGGCCAAAGCTCCGTCCAGTGGCAGGTTCCATCAGCGGTGGCCTGCCGCAGAGCGGCATGAGCCGCATAGTTGAACGAGCGCAACATCCCCACTACGTCTCGCAGTGGCGAATGTTTGGCGCGTCGCTCCGCCAGCGACCGCGACGGCTCGCCCTCGAAGTCGATAATGATCACATCGTCCCTGGCCACCAGCACCTGGCCGAGATGGTAATCCCCGTGATAGCGCGTCTTGGCGGCCTGGGGAGTCAGCGTTTCGATTTGCGCGGATCGGGCCTCCACCGTGCCTCTGGATTCCAGCACTTGGGTCGCCAGCGAGGCATAGCGGCCCGCCTGCGGTAGGCCGATTTGGGCCGTGAGTACCCGTTCGGCCAGCGACCGCGCCAGCTCCGGGAGCCGATGCCGGGACTGCTCCAGTTGTTCAAACGTCGTCTTCACTTCCCCACGGATTTGGTCCATCCAGTCGCTCAGATCAACCGCCGTAATCGGTTCTGGATCGAACGCTGGATCGCCGGTGGTTTGCGCCAGCGCCCGGTGCAATTCGCCGGTGCGCTGGCCCAGAGTCGTGGCAAATAGCAAATAGACCGTATGGGTGTTTCCACCAGCTTCCCGGATTCTATCCGGCTGTTCGAGACAGTCCGTCAGAAAGCGTTTCAGATAATCCTGGGTATAACCCCAGGCATCGCCTTGATTGGCTACGAAGCCTTGCAACAACACCAGAGTGATGCTATCGCCCGCCTCGTCCTCATACTCGAGCGCGCCAGCCAGCGGCGCGATATTCGGAAAAGCGATTTCGGTGAGAAACCGGCCCATCTCCAACTCAGGGCTGATACCGGACTGCAAGCGGCGGTAGCCTTTCATCAGCAACCGCTCGCCGATAGCAAGGGTGGTGTTGCTGCTGTCCAGCGCCAGCCGCTTGACCGGCAGCACTTCCGGCGCATCGCCGGCCAGTTCGGCGAACGCCGGGGTGACGGAGAATCTCAACCAGCCTTGACCCAGGGGAACCCGGGCGCCACGCGCGATCATCTTGATCAGGGTTTGGCAAAACAGTTCGTCGGCAAAAGCGCCGTACAGCAGACCCGTCCGGGCCTTGGATCTCACCCTGGCCAGCGTGTAGGGCCACAGAGGCCGCAATTTTTCATCGCCGTCCTCCTCCCAGGCCAGTGCCAGCGGTAAGGCGTAATCCTGGGGCTCCGCCCGCCCGACCATCCAGACCCGCGCCCGCGCCAGTAACCACTCGCTGCGGTCGGCCCAGATCGCATATTTCTCGAACTCCACCCGTTCGATCTTTCCACCCTTACCGGCGAACCAGCGCTGGGTCGGGAGGAAGTCCGGCAAGATTCGTCGGATCAGCCGCTCGTGCAGGGTCGCCGCCATCGCCCGTCGACGTGGCTCGACCTCGTCGACGAAAAAGCTCTTCCAGCCCTGGAACAGCACCAGCACCCGCAATTCCAGGCCCGGCAGTGTGCCTTCATGCCAGACCGGTGGCGCGGCCTTGGTCAGTCGGAACCAGTAAAATCCTTGACGGGACAGCGTGAGCAGATAGGGCAATTCGCCAATGGGCGGAAAGGGAGTCTGACCAAGCATTTCCACCGGAACCAAGCCTTTATATTGTTTAAGGTCGAGTTCCACCGGCTGCGCCGCCCGCGACAGGTTGGCAACGCACAACACGACCTCGTCGGCGTAGCTCCGGGTATAGACCAGGATCTTGCGGTTGCCGGGGCGCAGCAGTTCCAGTCGGCCACGGCCAAACGCCTGACAGGATCGGCGCACCGCCAGCAACCGCCGGGTCCAGTTGAGCAGCGAGGCCGGTTCGCGCTGCTGCGCCTCGACGTTGACTGCTTCGTAGCCGTAGATCGGGTCCATGATCGGCGGCAGGTACAGGCGCTGCGGGTCAGCGTTGGAGAAGCCGGCGTTGCGGTCAGGACTCCACTGCATCGGAGTGCGCACCCCGTTGCGGTCGCCGAGATAGATGTTGTCGCCCATGCCGATTTCGTCGCCGTAATAGAGGATGGGCGTGCCCGGCATCGACAACAACAGGCTGTTCATCAGCTTGATTTTGGCTGGATCGTTATCCAGCAGCGGCGCCAGCCGCCGGCGGATGCCGACATTGACCCGCATTCGTGGATCGGCGGCGTAGGTGCGGTACATGTAGTCCCGCTCCCGGTCGGTGACCATTTCCAGCGTCAGTTCGTCGTGGTTACGCAGAAAGATCGCCCATTGGCAGGGGTCGGGAATGCTCGGGGTCTGCTCGAGAATATCCACCACCGGGTGGCGATCTTCCTGGGCAATGGCCATGAACATGCGCGGCATCAACGGGAAGTGATAGGCCATGTGGCACTCATCGCCATCGCCGAAATAGTCGCTCACGTCTTCCGGCCATTGATTGGCCTCGGCCAGGAACATTCGGCTACGGTAATGGGCGTCCACCACCGCCCGCATTTGTTTGATCACCGTGTGGGTTTCGAGCAAATTCTCGTTGGCGGTGCCCTCGCGCACGCACAGGTAGGGAATGGCGTCCAGCCGCAGCCCGTCTACTCCCAAATCCAGCCAGAATCGCATGATTTTGATCACCGCCTTCACCACCGCTGGATTGTTGTGATTCAAATCCGGCTGGTGGGAGAAAAATCGGTGCCAGTAATATTGCTGGGCTACTGGATCCCAGGCCCAGTTGGAAGTTTCAGTATCGGTGAAGATGATCCGGGTTTCCGGGAATTTCTGGTCGTCGTCGCTCCAGACGTAGAAATTCCGTTCCGGCGAACCACGCGGGGCGCGGCGCGCGGCCTGAAACCAGGGATGCTGGTCGGAGGTGTGGTTGATGACCAGTTCGGTGATGATTTTAAGCCCCCGGGCGTGGGCGGCGCGGACGAAGGCCCGAAAGTCGGCCAGCGTGCCATAATCGGGATGGACGTTCTGGTAATCGGAAATGTCGTAGCCGTCATCGCGCATCGGCGAGGGATAAAAAGGCATCAGCCACAGCGTATCCACTCCCAGTTCCTGGAGATAATCCAGCCGCTGGATCAAGCCCAGGAAATCACCGAAGCCATCCTGGCTGCTGTCGCCGAATGCTTTGACGTGCAGTTGATAAACAATGGCGTCCTTGTACCAGAGGGGATCTTCCACACCGATCCAGCCTTTGTTCGGGTTACGAACCATGCCTATCTCCTCTATCCTCGATATTGTGTTGAATAACAGCCTTCAAGGCTGTCGCCACTGAAGCAAATCGCGCAAGAATTGGGTGGCGCCCACGCTGTGTAGGCCACTAAGGTAATCTCGATACCCCACGGAGGCAATCCCTATGCACAGTCTGTCAGCGGCAAATAGCGACGTGCGCCGCAATTACGCACGGGTCGCTCAGGCGATTCGTTTCATCCGCGATCACCGGGCTGAGCAGCCGGATTTGACGACGGTTGCGCGTCACTTGCATCTCAGCGAATGCCATTTTCAGCGTCTTTTCACTGCTTGGGCGGGGATTAGCCCCAAGCGATTTTTGCAGTTTTTAACCGTTGAGTACGCCAAGGCCAGCATCGCCGATAGCCGAAATCTGCTGGATTTACCTTCGATGCCGGCTTGTCCAGTCCGGGGCGGTTGCACGACCTGTTCGTGACCTTCGAGGCGATGTCGCCGGGTGAATATCAGGCCGGCGGCGCCGGTCTAGCCCTTCGTTACGGGGTCCATGACACGCCGGTAGGCGCGGCGCTGATTGCAACGACTGCCCGAGGCATTTGCAACCTGCATTTCCTGGATCGGGCGGACGGCCCCAACGCCGAAGCGGCGCTGCGGCGAGAGTGGCCCAATGCGAAACTTCGCTGCGATCCGTCAACCACTCAGCCGCTGATCGACTCGATTTTCAATGCGGCTCCGTCCGCCCAGCAACTGCTCACGCTGCACATCAAGGGCAGCAACTTCCAGCTTCAGACCTGGCGGGCGTTGTTGCGAATTCCATACGGCGGGATCACCAGCTACCAGAGGCTCGCCGCGACCCTGGGTCGTCCCACCGCCGCCCGTGCGGTTGGTCATGCGGTCGCCCACAATCCGGTGGCCTATCTGATTCCCTGTCATCGCGTCTTACGGGAATCGGGCGAGTTGGGCGATTATCGCTGGGGATTGGAACGCAAGGCCGCGCTGATCGGTTGGGAAGCGGCTCACACTGCGGCTCGATCCTGATTCAGCGGATTGCATCGGGCCAGTCTGGTATATTTTTAAGAAACACCTCCCGCCCTCTGGCCGGGATCAGCCACTACCGCGTTCAGACCCCGGAGCAACCCGCATGAACCAGCTCATTATCTTTGACACCACCCTGCGCGACGGCGAACAGAGTCCCGGCGCTTCCATGACCAAGGACGAAAAGGTCCGCATCGCCAAGATGCTGGAGCGGATGCGGGTCGACGTGATCGAGGCCGGTTTTCCCATCGCCAGCCCCGGCGATTTCGAGGCGGTGCGAGCGGTGGCGCGGGCGGTCAAGGACAGCATCGTTTGCGGGTTGGCCCGCGCCGCCGACGCCGACATTGATCGCGCTGGCGAAGCCCTGAAGGAAGCGGCGGCGGGCCGCATCCACACCTTCATCGCCACTTCGCCGATCCACATGAAAATGAAGCTGCGGATGGAACCGGATCAGGTGCTGGAGCGGGCGGTGGAGGCGGTGCATCGCGCCCGGCGCTGGACTGATGATGTAGAATTTTCCGCCGAAGACGCCGGTCGCTCGGAACTGGATTTCCTGTGCCGGATCACCGAAGCCGTTATTGCCGCCGGGGCGCGGACTATCAATATTCCCGATACGGTCGGCTACAACGTTCCCGATCAGTTCGCCCACACTATCCGCAATTTGATCGAGCGGGTGCCGAACGCCGATAAGGCCATCTTCTCAGTCCATTGCCACAATGATCTGGGGCTGGCGGTCGCCAACTCATTGGCGGCGGTGCTGGCGGGAGCGCGGCAGGTAGAATGCACCATCAATGGTCTCGGCGAGCGGGCTGGCAATGCTTCACTGGAAGAGATCGTGATGACGGTACGGACTCGCCGCGACGTGTTCCAGCTCGAAACCGGAATTGACACTACGCAAATTGTCCCGGCCTCGCGGCTGGTCTCCAACATCACCGGCTTCCCGGTGCAGCCCAACAAGGCCATTGTCGGCGCTAACGCCTTCGCCCATGAATCCGGCATTCATCAGGATGGGGTGCTTAAACATCGCGAAACCTATGAAATCATGCGCGCCGAGGATGTGGGTTGGAATACTAACCGGATGGTGTTAGGCAAGCATTCCGGGCGCAATGCCTTCCGCACCCGGATGGACGAATTGGGCGTCAGCTTCAGTTCCGAAGAAGAGTTGAACGACGCTTTTGCCCGCTTCAAGGCGCTGGCCGACAAGAAGCACGAGATTTACGACGAGGATTTGCAGGCGCTGGTCACCGACGCCAATCTGGCGGCAGTCAACGAGCGGGTGAAACTGCGTTATCTGCGGGTCTGCTCGGAAACGGGCGAAACTCCGAACGCACAGGTGACGCTGGCGCTGGATGGGGTGGAACACAACGCCGCTGCGCAGGGTGGCGGCCCGGTGGATGCGGCATTCAAGGCCATCGAAAGCATTCTGCAAACCGGCACTGATCTGCTGCTGTATTCAGTCAACAACATCACCAGCGGTACCGATTCGCAGGGCGAAGTCACGGTTCGTGTCGCTAAAGGCGGGCGGATCGTCAACGGGCAAGGCGCGGATACTGACATCGTGATCGCCTCGGCCAAGGCGTACATCAACGCGCTGAATAAAGTGTTGCAGCCGAGTGAGCGGGAACATCCGCAACTGCTATAACTTTGGTATGAATCACGATCTCCGTCGCCAATACCTCGCCGCGCTGGGCATTCCGCTGTGGGTGCCGCGCTACCCGCTGGCACTGCAACCGGCTTTCTCCCCTCTCCCAGTGGGAGAGGGGTCGGGGGTGAGGGCCGAAGATGGCGCGCAAAATCCATTCACCGACGATTCCACGCGACCGATGAACGACGCACCGCCACCACGGACTGAAAACGCCGCCGCTGATGGGTCCCCGGTCATCCTGGCACCCAACCACCGGGCGGTGATGATTGCCGGCATGGACTGGGAACCGCTGGCGGTGGCCGTTCAAGAATGCACAGCGTGCGGGCTGTGCACCTCCCGCACCCAGACCGTATTTGGCGTTGGCAATCACCAGGCCGACTGGCTGATCATTGGTGAAGCGCCTGGCGCCGATGAAGACCGACTGGGCGAACCGTTCGTAGGGCGGGCCGGCAAGTTGCTGAATCCGATGCTGCTGGCCGTCGGTCTGAACCGCGAGCAGGTGTTTATTGCGAATGTTTTGAAATGCCGCCCGCCCGATAATCGTGACCCGGCTCCCGAAGAAGCTACGCAATGCCGTCCCTTCCTGAACCGGCAGATCGCGCTGATTCGACCCCGCATCATTCTCGCAGTGGGCCGCATCGCCGCCCAGAACCTGCTGGCAACCGATACCCCCATCGGCAAATTACGCGGTCAGGTGCATCGCTTCGGGCCGACGCGCATCCCGCTGGTGGTCACTTACCATCCCGCTTACCTGCTGCGCTCACCGCGTGAGAAGCGCCGGGCTTGGGACGATTTGCGGCTGGCACGGCGCGTTCTGACCCTCGAATCGCCCCCGCCATGAACGCCGCTCTGCATGAATGCGGCGTCGGCCGATTCCGCACCATGCTGTATGCCGATCTGGGCGAAATCCTGTCCATCGAAAAACGCGCTCATGCATTCGCCTGGACCGACAGCATCCTGCGCGACTGCATCCGGGCCAGCTATCGCTGCCGGGTGCTGGAAAACCCGCACAGTTTTATTCAAGCCTATGGGGTGATGTCGGCGGCAGCCGGCGAAGCCCACATTCTCAACCTCAGTGTGCGGCCAGAATTGCAGGGGCGCGGACTGGCGCGGCGGATGCTGGATCACCTGCTGGAACTGGCCCGCGCCGCCGAGGTGCAAACCGTGTTTCTGGAGGTTCGCCCCTCCAACGGTCGCGCCGTGCGACTCTATACTTCAGCGGGTTTCTGCGAGATTGGCCTGCGGCTCGGCTACTATCCCGCCGCCAGAGGGCGGGAAGATGCACTGGTGATGGCTAAAGAGTTATAAGTCTCCAGGACTTTCGCTTCTGGTTGTGCCTGTAATCATCGTGGTGAAGGAGAATTTCCATGCCTATGCGTACCCTGCCGGTTGAGCTGTACCGTGCGGCCCAAGTGCGGGAATTGGACCGCATCGCCATTGAGGAGCGCGGCATCCCCGGCCATACCCTGATGAATCAGGCTGGCGCGGCAGCGTTTCAACTGCTGCGACAACGCTGGCCGAAAGCGTGGCGGATCGAAGTGGTTTGCGGCGGTGGTAACAACGGCGGCGATGGCTATGTGGTGGCGCGCCTGGCTCGTCAAGCCGGGTTGGATGCGCGGATCATGACCCTCGCCGACCCGGAGAGCTTGCACGGCGACGCGCTGAGCGCTGCGCAGGAGGCCCGCGCTGCTGAGGTGCCGATCACCGCCTTCAATGTTGCCGATCTGACCGAGGCTGATCTACTGGTGGACGCCATTCTAGGCACTGGCCTGGAGCGGGAAGTCAGCGGTGCATGGCGGGAAGCGATAGCCGCCATGAACGCCCATCCCACCGCTGTTCTTGCGCTCGATATTCCTTCCGGCCTGCACGCCGATACGGGCGCGGTACTGGGGGCAACGATTCAGGCAGAGGTCACCCTCACTTTTATCGGCCTTAAACAAGGGCTATTCACCGGCCAAGGACCGGCCTGCTGCGGCGAGATCCATTTCACCTCTCTCGGCGTACCTCCTGACATCTACCCAGCGTTGCATCCGGCATCCTGGCGTTATGTCGGCGACGATCTGCCGACGCTGCTACCGCACCGCTCGCGCAGTGCCCACAAAGGCCACTTCGGTCATGTCCTGGTCATCGGCGGCGATCTGGGAATGGCCGGCGCAGCGCGGATGAGCGCTGAAGCTGCCGCTCGCTGCGGTGCCGGCCTGGTAAGCGTTGCGACCCGAAGCGTCCACGCCGGTTTGCAGGCAGCCGTTCGACCGGAGTTGATGTTCCACGGTATCGAAACCCCGGACCAACTCGCTCCTTTGCTGAACCGGGCCACGGTGATCGCGATTGGCCCCGGTCTGGGGCGCGGCGACTGGGGCCGGACTATGCTGCACGTCGCGCTCGCCAGTGATAAACCGCTGGTGCTGGACGCCGATGCGCTGAACCTGCTGGCAGCGGGACCGAGCTATCGCGATGACTGGATTCTGACCCCGCATCCCGGTGAAGCGGCTCGCTTGCTGAAGATGACCCCGGCTCAAGTCGAGGCTGACCGTTTCATCGCGGTTGAGGATCTGGCGCTGCGCTTCGGCGGCGTGGCGGTGCTGAAAGGCGCCGGTTCGCTCATTGCCGGTAAAGCGGACGGATTGGTAGCGCTGTGTACCACTGGCAATCCGGGCATGGCCAGCGGCGGGATGGGCGATGTACTGACCGGAGTGATTGCCGCTCTCGTGGCGCAGGGTTTACCGCTGTTTGCGGCAGCCAAAGCGGGGGTTTATCTGCACGGTCGGGCCGGTGATCGGGCAGCACAAGCCGGTGGCGAACGCGGGCTGCTCGCCACCGATTTACTGCCCTTCCTGCGGCAACTGATCAACGCCTAAGCCATGCTGGATTTCATTCTTGATTCCGCTACCGCTACCGAAACTCTCGGTGCGCGGCTGGCCCACGTTCTGACGCCCGGCTGCCTCCTTTACCTGCGCGGCGATCTGGGCGCCGGCAAGACCACGCTGGTGCGCGGTCTACTGCATGGCCTCGGCTACTCCGGCATCGTGAAAAGCCCGACCTACACCTTGGTGGAGCCGTATCTGATCGGGAAGTGGCGACTGTTTCACTGGGATTTGTATCGGTTGGCCGACTCGGAGGAACTGGAGTATCTGGGGCTGCGCGAGCAACTTGACGGCGAGGCGGTGCTGCTGATTGAATGGCCGGAACGCGGCTATGGCGAACTGCCGGCAGCGGATCTGGAGGTCACGCTTGATTATGCTGGCGAGGGTCGCGGCTGCCGGCTGGCCGCTGCTTCCACCGTGGGAACGCGGCTGCTGGCGCGGCTCTGAACGGCGGTCATACCCAGCTCATTACAGTACCGTCACCCCTGCTGCTTCCAACATCCGGGTGAGCTGAATCAGCGGCAAACCGATCAAACTGCTGGGATCGTCGCCCTCCAGTCGCTCAAACAGCGCGATGCCCAAACCTTCGGATTTGAAGCTTCCCGCGCAGTTGTAGGGTTGTTCCCGCCGCAGATAATTTTCGATCATCGCTGACGTCAATGGGCGAAAGACGACCCGAAACGGTTCCACGACCACCTGACACCGTTGACTAGCATGGTCCAGCAGGCACAATCCGGTATAAAAAATAACGGTTCGGCCTGAAGCCCGCAGCAATTGCGCCACCGCTCGTTCGTGATTACCGGGCTTGCCGATGATCTCATCATCCAGCACTGCGGTCTGATCCGAACCGATGATAAGCGCCGTCGAATCGTAGCGGGCGACGGCCTGAGCTTTCCGTTTCGCCAGTCGCGCCACCAAAGTCGTCGCGTCTTCGCCGGGTAGGCGGGATTCATCGGCATCAGACGCTTGTACCGTAAACGGCAGTCCCAGCCGCGCCAGCAGTTCGCGGCGGAACGGCGAAGTCGAGGCCAGCACCAGACGGCGACCATCAGGCAGGGTTGCGGACATGGCAAACACTCGCTGAATAGTTGGAAATAGCGGTAATTGTGCGGAATTTGGCTTTATTTTGACAGCAATCCGACGGGCCTATATTATTCCGCGCCTTATGCAGACTCCGTCGCTCCCACTCCCTGACAAAATTGATCCTTGGCGACTGGCCGCTGAAAGCGGACGGTTGGAGGGTACGTTGGCGTTAGCGGCGTTGCCACGATTAGCCGCAGTATTGGATCATCTCAATGGCGCGGTCAGCGTTTCACTGGTGGCCGGAATTGACCACCAAGGCATCCGATCCATTACCGGCGGGTTGCGAACCGTGATCGAACTCACTTGCCAGCGTTGTTTGGAGCCGTTGCCATGGCCGCTGGACGTAACGGTTAATCTGGGACTGGTTCGCAATGAGGCCGCAGCCCATCGTCTGCCCGATGAGTATGAACCGCTGCTGGTTGCTGAGGGCTTCATCCGCGTTGCTGATTTAGTGGAAGACGAACTATTGCTGGCCTTGCCGCAGATTCCCCGGCACGTTGATGTGCAGGAATGCGAAGCCAATGATTATCGAGCGCCGTCCAGCGAGCCAGCGCCCAATACCGAGCCTGTCCAGCCCTTCGCGACGCTGGCCTCCCTGTTACCTAGCAAAAGGAGTCATTGAACATGGCTGTACAAAAAAGCCGCAAAAGTCCCTCCAAGCGTGATATGCGCCGTGCCCACGACAGTCTGACTGGCCCCACCTTGTCCACCGACAGCGTTTCTGGTGAGCTGCACCTGCGCCACCATGTCACGCCGAATGGCTTCTATCGCGGTCGTCAAGTCATTACCAGGCCGGTAGCCGACGACAACAGCGAGGATTAATTGTCCCCTGTCGCCCTGCATTCATCCGCCGTTCTGACCCCGCCATGAGCTATTTCCCGCCCGCATGACCAAGCCACTCACCATCGCTGTGGATGGCATGGGTGGCGATATCGGCCCCCCTGTGGTTGTACCCGCCGCACTGCGGGTACTAAAAGCCACCGGCGATGCTGTGCGCTTGATCCTGGTCGGTCAGGAGGACGTGCTGTCGGCCCAACTCACCAAGCTCAAAGCCAAGGGGCACCCGCAAATCCTGATCCGCCATGCCTCGCAACTGGTCAATATGGACGAGTCGCCGGCGCAGGCGCTGCGGGTCAAAAAGGATTCATCAATGCGGGTGGCGATCAACCTGATCAAGCAGGGTGAAGCCGATGCCTGTGTCAGTGCGGGCAACACCGGCGCACTGATGGCCACTTCCCGCTTCGTACTCAAAACCTTGCCGGGCATTGATCGACCCGCTATCTGCACCACATTGCCGACCGTGCGTGGACAGACCCGCATCCTGGATTTGGGCGCCAACGTGGACAGCAAGGGCGCGCATCTGTTGCAGTTCGCGGTGATGGGGTCGGTGCTGGCGGAGGTCAACGGTATCCAACGGCCCCGAGTCGGCCTGCTCAATATCGGCGAGGAAGACATCAAGGGCAACGAACAGGTCAAGGACGCCGCCCGCCTGCTGGCTTCCAGCGACCTCAACTACATTGGTTTCGTCGAAGGCGACGGGATCTACCTGGACGACGTTGATGTCGTGGTCTGCGACGGCTTCGTCGGCAACGTCGCTCTCAAGAGCAGCGAGGGCGTGGCCAAACTGGTCCGCCATTACATGACTCAGGAATTCAAGCGGAATCTGCTGACTCGCGTTGCCGGGCTGATCGCGTTGCCGGTGCTGCGCGCCTTCAGTCGCCGGATTGATCCTCGCCGCTACAACGGCGCCAGCCTGCTAGGGTTACAGGGCATCGTGGTTAAAAGCCACGGCGGCGCCGACGCTCTAGCCTTCGCGAATGCGATTCAGGTCGCGATGCTGGAAGTCGAGCAGGCGGTGACCCAACGCATTGATGCCCATTTGGCCGTCCTTCACGCCGCGAGGCAAGCGCTTTGAACTATGCCCGAATCATCGGAACCGGCGGCTATCTGCCGGAGAACGTGTTGACCAACGCCGAACTTGAACAGCGGATCGAGACTACGGCGGACTGGATCGTCGAGCGGACTGGAGTCGAGGAACGCCACATTGCCGCGCCCGGCGAAACCACCTGTGATCTGGCCGAACAGGCGTCTCGGCGGGCGTTGGCAGCAGCGGGCCTCGAACCGGGTGATATCGATCTGATCATCATCGGCACCACCACGCCCGACCATGTATTTCCCAGTGTTGCCACTCAGTTGCAACATCGTCTGGGCTGCCATGGTGGCCCGGCCTTCGACGTGCAGGCGGTCTGCACCGGCTTCGTTTATGCCATGGATATCGCCAGTCGTTTCATTCGCACCGGTGCCTCTCGCCGGGCGCTGGTGGTGGGCGCTGATACTTTTACCCGCATCATCAATTGGCAGGATCGCGGCACCTGCATCCTGTTTGGCGACGGCGCCGGTGCAGTAGTGCTGGAGGCGGCAGATGCGCCGGGCATCATTGACAGCCGCCTGCACGCCGATGGCCGTTACAAGGAACTGCTGTGGGTGCCAGCCGGGGTGTCCAGCGGCTACGACCAGACCCAGCAAAATGCCGCTTTCGTGGAAATGCGTGGCAGCGAAGTGTTCAAGGTTGCGGTGACCACGCTCAAAGAGATTTCCGAGCAGATTCTGGCTGCAAACCATCTGACGGTTGCCGACGTGGACTGGCTGATCCCGCACCAGGCCAATCGGCGGATTCTCGCCGCCACTGCCAAGCGGCTCGGCCTGCCGGAAGTAAAAATGGTTGATTGTGTACGGATTCACGGCAACACTTCGGCGGCGTCGGTGCCACTGGCTCTGGATGTAGCGGTGCGCGATGGTCGCATCCAGCGCGGCGACACGCTGTTGCTAGTGGGCTTTGGCGGCGGTTTCACCTGGGGTGCGGTGCTGCTGAAGTATTAAGATTGAAGGCGGAGGAGATTTCACGATGATAACGCTGGACGGCGAAATCGCCCTGGTAACCGGGGCCAGTCGCGGTATTGGTCAAGCCATTGCCCGCGAATTGGCGCGGTGGAACGCAACCGTGATCGGCACTGCGACCACCGATGCTGGCGCCGAGGCGATTACCCAGGATTTGCACCACCGTGAGTCCAAGGGACGCGGTCTGCGGCTGGACGTGACCGATCCCGTTGCGGTGGACACGGCGGTCAAGGTGGTGACTCAAGAGTTCGGTGCGCCGACCATTTTGATCAACAACGCCGGGATCACCCGTGACAACCTGCTGTTACGGATGAAAGAAGAGGAATGGCTGACGATCCTCAACACCAATCTGTCTTCGGTCTTCCGGTTGAGCAAGGCCGTATTGCGGGGAATGATGAAGGCCCAACGCGGGCGCATCGTCAGTATCACCTCGGTGGTCGGCGCGACTGGCAACCCCGGTCAAGCCAACTACGCAGCGGCCAAGGCCGGTATCATCGGCTTCACCAAATCCCTGGCGCGTGAAATCGGTTCGCGCAACATCACCGTTAATGCCGTAGCGCCCGGTTTGATCGCCACCGACATGACCCGTGAGTTACCGGAAGCGCAACGCCAGGCTCTGATCGGGGCGATTCCCTTGCAACGGCTGGGCGAGGTGCAGGATATCGCTCATGCTGTCGCTTTTCTGGTCTCGCCGGCGGCAGCCTATATCACTGGCGAAACTTTGCACGTCAATGGCGGGATGTATATGGCCTGATAACAACTAAGGCTAAAATTGAAAAGGTCCGCGCGGGTATGCCGGTGGTCGGCGCCGGGGGTCGGAAACCGCGCCACGTTTGTAGTACCGTAATTAAGTTTCGCCCGCCGTGAAAAGCGGGTGCGGATTGAAACACAACGAGGAAGCAAACCATCATGAAAGATATCAGTAACATCGAAGCCCGTGTCAAGAAAATCATCATCGAGCAGTTGGGTGTAAAGGAAGAACAGGTCACCAACGAATCCTCTTTTGTTGAGGACCTTGGCGCTGATTCCCTGGACACCGTGGAACTGGTGATGGCCCTGGAAGAAGAGTTCGAGCTGGAAATTCCTGACGAAGACGCCGAAAAAATCACCACGGTGCAACAGGCGATTGATTACATCATGTCGCATTCGGGGTGAAAGCGTCAGTCCTGCTCAGTTCAGGGTTAATCGCCGCGACCGCCGCCGGGGGCCGCGGCCTTGTTTTTTCAGCGTAATGCAAATGAGGGTAGTCGCGTGGTCAAGCGGCGAGTGGTAGTGACGGGCATGGGCATCGTGTCCCCGGTGGGCAGCACCGTGGAGACTGCCTGGACTCACATTCTGGCTGGCCGCAGCGGGATCAGGCCGATCACCGCTTTCGACGTCGGCAATTTTCCAGTGCGCATCGGTGGATCGGTAAAGGATTTTCAGGTCGAGCAGTACCTGAATCCGAAGGAAGCCAAGAAAATGGATACCTTTATCCATTACGGTATCGGCGCAGCGGTGCAGGCGATCCAGGATTCCGGATTGGCGATCACCGACGCCAATGCCGAGCGGATCGGGAGTTTCATCGGTTCCGGCATCGGCGGCTTACCGGGCATCGAGGAAGGTCATTCGGCGTTCCTGAAAGGCGGACCGCGCAAGCTGACGCCATTCTTCGTGCCGCGCAGTATCATTAACATGGTGTCCGGCAATCTATCGGTGATGTACGGCATTAAAGGCCCGAATCTGTCGGTGGTCACGGCCTGCACCACCGGCACTCATAGCATCGGGCTGGCGGGCCGATTGATCGCCTACGGTGACGCCGATGTCATGATCGCCGGCGGCGCGGAAATGGCGACCACTCCCACTGGGCTATGCGGTTTCGCGGCGGCACGGGCATTGTCTACCCGTAATGATGATCCAGAGAAGGCCAGCCGGCCGTGGGATCGGGACCGCGATGGTTTCGTGCTGAGCGACGGGGCCGGAGTCCTGGTGCTGGAAGAATACGAGTGCGCCAAACAGCGCGGTGCACGGATTTACGCCGAACTGATCGGCTTCGGCATGAGCGGCGATGCCTACCACATGACTTTGCCATCGCCAGACGGCGACGGCGCACGCCGGGCGATGCTGAACGCACTGCGTGACGCGAAAATCAATCCCGATGCCATGGATTACATCAATGCCCACGGTACCTCTACCCCGGCCGGCGACAAAATTGAGAGCGAGGCAGCCAAAACCGTGTTTGGTGATCATGCCTACCAGTTGGCAATGAGTTCAACCAAGTCCATGACCGGCCATTTGCTAGGCGCGGCTGGTGGAGTCGAAGCCATTTTCTCGGTGCTGGCGATCCGTGATCAGGTCGCGCCGCCGACGATTAATCTGGATCAGCCGGAATCGGGTTGCGATCTCAATTATGTGCCACATACGGCTCAGGAACGGCGGATCAAGGTGGCGCTATCCAATTCTTTTGGTTTCGGCGGCACCAACGGCTCGGTGATTTTCCGCGCCTTGGACTGAAATCGAACACTGAACATGGCGGTCCCGTTCGCTCCCCTCAGCCGTGGGCGGGAGAGGGGTTGGAAGTAAGGAATGGTAGTTCTGATGCAGTTTCGACGGTTGCTACTGGCATTAGTGGCGCTCGCGCTGATGTTCGGACCAGCGCTGTATATCGTCTACGTTGATTACCAGCGTTTCCTCGATACTCCTATCGACGTGCCCGCCAGCGGTCTGGTGCTGGCAATCAAACCCGGCATGGGCATCGCCGATCTGACCAGGGAGTTGCAGCGATCACCGGGTGTATTGCGATCAGCACTGTATCTGCAAACCTACGCCCGGTTGAACGGGTGGGCGCCCCGAATCAAAGCCGGCGAATATGCCATCGTGCCGGGGACTACGCCGCGCAGTCTGATCGAGCAGATCGTCGCGGGTCGCGTCCTCCAACATGCGCTAACCGTGGTAGAAGGCTGGACCTTCCGGCAGTTGCGGCAAGCACTGGCAGCGCATCCCAAAATCGCGCAGACCCTGCGAGAGGCCAGCGATGCTGAAATTATGGCGCGGTTGGGCCGACCCAACCAACATCCTGAAGGGCGGTTTTTCCCGGATACCTATCATTTTCCCGCCGGCACCCCTGATGAGGCTTTTTTGAAGCGGGCGTTGGTAGTGATGGATCAGCGACTGGCTGAAGCCTGGGGCGACCGTTCTCCGAATCTGCCATTGAGCGATCCCTATCAGGCGCTGATTCTGGCCTCGATAGTGGAAAAGGAAACCGGACTGGCAGCGGAGCGGGCGGACATTGCCGGCGTATTAGTGCGGCGCTTGCGCAACGGGATGCTGTTGCAAACTGATCCGACGGTGATCTACGGGCTGGGCCAAGCCTTTGACGGCAATCTGCGCAAACAGGATTTGATCGCCGATACCCCATACAACACCTATACCCGCAAGGGCTTGCCGCCAACGCCGATTGCCTTGCCTGGTGCGGCGGCGCTGAAAGCGGCGGTCAATCCCGCATCAGGCGATGCGCTGTATTTCGTGGCGAACGGTGCGGGCGGCCATATCTTTTCCCAGACGCTTGATCAACATCATCAAGCAGTCAGACAGTATCAGTCCAAGGAGTAATAGCGTGGCGTCGGGTCGTTTTATCACCGTCGAAGGCGGCGAAGGCGCCGGCAAAACCACCCAGATCGCGTTCATGCGCGATGCGCTGCAACGGCGTGGCTTGCCGGTGGTATTGACCCGCGAACCGGGGGGCACCGCGCTGGGTGAGGAAATTCGCACTCTGCTCCTCAGTCATCACCACGAGGGTATGGCGCTGACGACCGAAACCCTGTTGATGTTTGCCGCCCGCGCCGAACATCTGGAACGGGTCATTCGTCCGGTGCTGGCGGCAGGTCATTGGGTGCTTTGTGACCGTTTCACCGATGCGACTTACGCCTATCAGGGCGGTGGACGCGGCTTGTCACTGGAACAGATCGCGACCTTGGAAAATTGGGTGCAGGGTGATTTGCGACCTGATCTCACCCTGCTATTGGATGTTCCGGTCGAAATAGGGCTGGAACGGGCGGCGCGACGGAGTACGGCGGATCGCTTCGAGCGGGAGGAGAAAGCCTTCTTCGAGCGGGTACGCGCCACCTATCTGCAACGCGCCCAGCAACATCCCGACCGCTACCGGAGGGTGGACGCGGCCCGCCCCATAGCGCAGGTTCAGGCCGAGGTAGAACTCCTTCTTGCCGAATGGCTAGAGCGTCGTTAATGGACGAGCGCTTACCCTGGCATCAAAACCTGTGGCAACAATTTCAGCAGCGTCGGAACGCCGACCGGATGCCGCATGCCCTGCTGCTGGCGGGACCTGCGGGGCTGGGCAAAGGCTTGTTCGCCCGGCGCTTGGCGCGTGCGCTGCTGTGTGAAACGCCGACTGCTGAAGGCGAGGCCTGCGGCCAATGTCGAAGTTGTCAACTGTTTCAGGCCAGCACTCACCCTGATTACCGGGTGGTGCAACCGGAAGAAGACAAAAAGCTCGGCGAGAGTGCCCCGCTGGCCGGCGATGCGGGGGAAACCAGTGGAAAAAGGAAGAAGAGTAAGGTCATCAAGATTGAGCAAATCCGTGATCTTTGTACCTTCCTCAGCTACACCCCGCAATACGGCGGCTACAAAATCGCGCTGCTGGAACCGGCGGATCGTCTTAACCTCAACGCTGCCAACAGCCTGCTGAAAACGCTAGAGGAGCCACCCGGTAACAGTCTGCTGCTGCTAGTGACCGCCCAACCGGCGCGTTTGCCCGCCACAGTGCGTAGCCGCTGTCAGCGGATCAGCTTTGAGCGGCCTCCGATAGCCGTTGCTGTTCCCTGGCTGGCTGCGCACATCACGCAATCGAAGGACGATGTGGAACCAGAGGTGCTGCTGAATAACGCCGGTGGGTCCCCGCTGATTGCTTTGACCTATGCGGATGGCGAGCGCTGGCGTCGTCGCCGGGAACTGGTCGAACGCTACGATCAAGTGTTGGCTGGACAAACTGATCCAGTGCGGGTGGCGGAGGACTGGATGCAGGGCGATCTGGCCGAGAACCTGCGCTGGCTCATCGGTTGGCATACCGACCTGATCCGGCTTAAGATGAATTCCAATCCCTCCCGCCTGAGCAATCCTGATCTGGGTTCGATGCTATGGCGCTGGGCTGACCGGCGAGCGGCGCACACTCTGTTTAAGCGCTTGGATGCGGCAGTTCGGCTGCATACGCTCTGTACCACCACCCAGGTCAATACGCAGTGGTTGCTGGAAGTATTTTTTAGCGACGGCGCGGATGAGCGATAAATCCGCTTTCACCACAGACTGACATCACAACAGGTTGAACCCTATGGCAGCTCCACGGCAAGGCGTCATTTCCCTGGCCATCAAGGACAAGGCCATGTTGCACGCCAATCACATGCCCTTCATCAAGGGGGGTGGAATTTTCATTCCAACTGAGAAAACGTTCGAGCTGGGTGATGAGGTGTTTTTGTTGCTGACGTTGCTGGAAGATCCGGAGCGGTTCGCGATTACCGGCAAGGTGGTCTGGATCAATGGCCGGACTACGCCCGGCGGCCGGGCGATGGGCGTCGGCATTCAGTTTGGCGGCATCGAAGGCGCCAACCTCCAGAAAAAAATTGAATCGCTGGTAGCCGGCTACAACCGCACCGATCAACCCACGAATACCATGTAATTTTCGACTGGAAGCGCCATGCTGATTGATTCCCACTGCCATCTGGATCGGATAGATCTCGCGTCCTTTGGGGGCAGTTTAGCCGGGGTGCTGGAAACCGCTGCGGCCCATGGCGTCACCCGCCTGCTCAGCGTGGCGGTAGATTTGGAAAGCTGGCCGGCGCTGGCCCGGATGACCGAGCCGTATCCCCAAATTGCGCTATCGGTAGGAGTTCATCCCGGTGAGGACAGCGGTCGAGCGCCTACGGTGGCGGAACTGGTGGCATTAAGCCGCGCCGAACCCCGGGTGGTTGCCCTCGGTGAAACCGGGCTGGATTATTACTACGGTCGCGACCGTATCGCCCACCAGCAAGATGGATTCCGCATTCACATCGCCGCCGCCCGTGAACTGGGCAAGCCACTGATCGTGCATACCCGTGATGCTCGTGAAGATACTTTGCGGATTCTGGAACAAGAGGGCGCGGCTGAAGTCGGCGGGGTGCTGCATTGCTTCACGGAGGATTGGGCGATGGCGGAGCGGGCGCTGGCGCTGAATTTTCACCTCTCTTTTTCCGGTATCGTGACCTTCAAAAACGCCAAGCAGATTCAGGACGCAGCTCGGCGGGTACCGGCGGAGCGGCTGCTGGTAGAAACTGACTCGCCCTATCTGGCGCCGACTCCGCATCGCGGCAAACCCAACCACCCGGCCTGGGTGCGGCATGTGGCGGAATTTGTGGCTCAGTTGCGTGGCGAGTCGCTGGAGCAGGTCGCGATGGTCACCACCGCCAACTATTGCCGGCTATTCGGCGTGCAGGCGGCGCCATGAACCGTTCGGAACTGCGCGAGCAGATTCGCCGCTGTTTGCATCCGACGCATGATCTGGAGGCGATCACCGGCGATTTTGCGGTGGCCGGGATGGAACGCGAGGAGCGGACCCTAATGCCGGCAGCGGTGTTGGTGCCGCTGGTCGAGCGGACCGAGGACTATACAGTGCTGTTGACTCAGCGCACCGCTCATCTGGAGCATCACGGCGGGCAAATCAGCTTTCCCGGTGGTCGCGCCGAGGATGAGGACGCCAGCCCGGTGCATACCGCCTTGCGCGAGGCAGAAGAAGAGATCGGATTGCAACGCCGGCATGTAGTGGAAATCGCCGGCTTTCTGGATTTGTATCAGACCGTGACCGGCTTTCTGGTCACGCCGGTGGTGGGTTTCGTCGAGCCGCCGTTTGAGTTGAGTCTGGACGCTTTCGAGGTCGCCGAGGCGTTTGAAGTACCGCTGGAGTTTATTCTTGATCCGGTTAATCACGAACATCGCAGTATGTTCTACAAGGGTCAGCAGCGGCGTTATTATGTGATTCCCTACCAGGATCGCTACATCTGGGGGGCGACCGCCGCCATGCTGGTCGGTTTCGCCCGGCGGCTGACGGGCAACCCGCTATCGCTCTGAACCAGGGGCATCGCTGGCCGCGCCCCGGTGGTCAACAAATTGCCGCAGCAGGAATTCTTCGTCACGGGGCGCCAGATCGAAGCGCAGACTGGCTTGTTCGACCGTCTTGGAGGTGCAATGCCCCTGCTCGACGATCCACTGAAACGCCCGGCGCAGGGCTTCGCCTTCAGGAATCAGTGGACTCAACATGGCGGGCCGCCTCATTCCCGTTGACCACCGCCAACAAGGCGGCAGCCCCCAGATAGTCCTTGGAGTCCATTTCGATGATCTTTTCCAGTAAAGCGATCCCCTTCTCCAATTCGCCGAGTCGGGCATACAAATAGGCTTCGCCTTTCAGGCACAGCAAATAGAATCGAACCATCACCCTGTTGTTTTCCTGGCCTGAAACAAGCTGTGCTTCGCTGAGAGTGCGCCAATCCTGGGGCAATCCCAGTTTTTGCCGAATGACTTCACGCGCCTGCTGGCTGATATCAATGGCCTGAGCAAAGCGCTGTTGATAAACGTAATAACGAAACAGCGCGACCAGCACCATGAGATGGTCCGGCGCCAAGTGGTAGGCGCGTTGCAAATCAGCCTCCGCCTGTCCATCACCGTAATTTTCTGCGGCCTGCTGTAACAACTGAACCACTTCTTCAGCAGGAGGGTTATCGAAAAACAGCGGTTCGGCATCGAAAGACAATAAATCCATCAGTAGCTTTCCTCAAAAACGGGCGCCGGTTTAGGTCAGGCATCATTATTACCCAGCACCGCTTGCTTGCGCTGCTGGGCGAATTGCAGCAACCGGCGGATCGGTAACGCCGCTCGTTCGCGGATCGCTGCATCAATGACGATTTCGTTGTCGCCGGTTTCCAGCACCTGGGCGAGATTACGCAGGCCATTCATTGCCATCCATGGACAGTGGGCGCAACTGACACAGGTCGCGCTCTTGCCGGCGATGGGCGCTTCCAGAAAAATTTTATCGGGCGCCACCTGCTTCATCTTGTGGAACAGACCGTTATCGGTGGCGACGATGAAGGTGTGCGCCGGCAGGTTGCGGGCCGCCTCGACCAGCGCCGTGGTTGAACCCACCACATCAGCCAGGGCGATCACATCCAGCGGTGATTCTGGATGAACCAGCACCTTGGCGTCGGGATGCGCGGCGCGCAGCTTGCGCAGCCCATCGGCCTTGAACGCCTCATGCACCACGCAGGCCGCGCTCCACAGCAGCATGTCCACTCCGGTTTCGCGCTGGACATAGGCGCCCAGATGGCGATCCGGCGCCCAAATCAGCTTTTCGCCGCGTTCCGCCAGATGCCGCACCAGATCCAGGGCAATGCCCGAAGTCACCACCCAGTCGGCACGGGCTTTGACTGCGGCGCTGGTATTGGCGTAAACCACCACCGTTCGCTCAGGATGCTGGTCGCAGAACGCGGTAAATTCATCCGCCGGGCAACCCAGATCCAGCGAGCATTCGGCCTGTAGATCCGGCATCAGCACCCGCTTTTCCGGGTTGAGAATCTTGGCGGTTTCGCCCATGAAGCGTACTCCAGCTACCACCAGGGTGCTGGAGGTACAGTCGGTACCAAAGCGAGCCATGTCCAGCGAATCCGACACATAACCACCGGTGGCTTCGGCCAGCTCCTGCAATTCGGGCGAGGTATAGTAATGCGCCACCAGCGTAGCGTCCCGCTCGACCAGCAGCCGTTTGATCCGGGCGATCAGTGCGACCTGTTCATCAGCATCCAGCATCTCAACTACGGTAGGCGGCACTTGCAGCAGGCGGCGATCCCGCATGATCCGCTCATCAACTACGAGCGGTGGTGCCTGCACTGGGCGACGGTCCCGCATGATCCTCTCGGAAGCGACTGCGCTCATATTGTTCTCCAGCAACCGGGGTGATGATGGTTTTATCTATCGTTTGAACGAATTTGACTATCTTAGTTTCGTTTTGAAACTATTACAAGATGATGACGTGATTTTCGCAAGATTAAGATCAGAGCGTGGCGAATTTCGTTAAAATCCCTTTTTGTAACAAAAATCCGAGGAGAAATTGGCAATGGTGGCCCAGCGGGAAACGGTAGTGTTGGTGCATGGCCTATATGTGCATGGATTGTGGATGCAGTTGCTTGAATACTGGTTGGAGGAGGCCGGCTACCAGACGGTGAATTATTCGTATCCCTCCATCACCCGCTCGCCGGCCGAAAATGCCGAGGATCTGCACACGATGCTGGAACGGCTGGATACATCAGTCGTGCATTTTTTGGCTCACAGCATGGGCGGGCTGGTAGTACGCCACCTTTTCCACCATTACCCCAAGCAGCGGCCGGGCCGGGTAGTGACCATGGGTACCCCCCATCAGGGCAGTTACGCCGCCCGGATTATGCACAACACCGGGATGGGCTACTTTGTCGGTCGGGGACTGGAGGATGGGCTGTTGGGCGATGCGCCGATCTGGGATGCCTCCCGCCAACTTGGATCTATCGCCGGTACGTTGAACGTCGGGCTGTGCCTGCTCTTTCCGGGGATGCCAGAGCCTTCCGATGGCATGATCGCAGTGGTCGAAACTCAGTTGCCGGGCATGAGCGATCATATCTGCCTGCCGGTATCGCATATGCAGATGCTGGTGGATCCAGCGGCAGTGACCCAAGCCTGCGCTTTCTTCGCCACCGGCCGGTTTCGCCATCCCTCCCACCAGCGCTGAGCCGACAAGATGGTAGACTGAAACCACTCACCCTCCCCGCACGGTATTCAGGCACGAGGTTTTGCATGGCTGGACATAGTAAATGGGCGAATATCCAACACCGGAAGAACACCCAGGATGCCAAACGCGGCAAACTGTTTACCCGGATGATTCGGGAAATTACGGTAGCGGCACGGATGGGCGGCGCCGATCCCGGTGCTAATTCAAGGCTGCGGCTGGTTGTGGACAAGGCGCTGGCCGCCAATATGCCCAGAGACACCATCGAACGGGCCATCAAGCGTGGTACTGGGGCGCTGGACGGGATGGAATACGAGGAAATCCGTTATGAGGGTTATGGCCCTGGCGGAGTGGCGGTGCTGGTGGACACCATGACCGACAATCGTAATCGCACGGTTGCAGAGGTCCGCCATGCTTTCAGTAAATGTGGCGGCAATCTCGGCACCAGCGGCTCGGTGGCGTTCCAGTTCACTGAGTGTGGAGTATTGAGCTATCCGGCGGGCAGCAACGAAGACCGGATTATGGAAAATGCTATCGAAGCGGGTGCCGATGATGTGCTGAATTACGACGACGGTTCGATAGACGTGTTGACCGACCCGGCGGCATTCCAGACCGTTAAGCAGGCGATGACCAGCGCTGGTCTGACGCCGGACGAAGCTGAAATCACCCTGCGCGCCGGTTCCAGCGTCAGCCTGGGTTTCGAGGATGCCCAGAAAATGGTCAAGCTGTTGGAGATGCTCGAAGATTTGGACGATACCCAGAATGTCTATTCCAACGCCGACATCGCCGACGATATTCTGGCGAAACTTTGAATGTGACCACGGTTCGGCTGATGGGCATCGATCCCGGTTCACGCATCACCGGCTACGGCATCATTGATATGGACGGGCCGCGCAGCCTCTACGTTGCCAGCGGGGGCATTCGGACCGATAGTAGCCAAGCTCTGCCAGAGCGGCTAAAGACCATTTTTGAAGCAGTGGCCGAGATTGTTCGTCTTCACCAGCCGACGGAAGTCGCAGTTGAGCAGGTGTTCATGCATCGCAACCCCGATTCAGCGCTCAAACTGGGTCAGGCGCGGGGCGCGGCCATTTGCGCGGTGGTGGTCGCTGGATTGCCGGTGAGCGAGTACGCGGCGCGATCCATCAAACAGGCCGTGGTGGGCAATGGCGCAGCAGATAAAACCCAGGTACAAAAAATGGTGGCTCTGCTTCTCCATCTGCCGGAACCGCTGCAAGCGGATGCGGCGGATGCGCTGGCGGTGGCGATTTGCCACGGTCACACCCGGCAAACGCTGCAACGCTTCGGCACGGCAGCGGTGCTGGCCCGGAGACGGCGATGATTGGCCGGCTACGCGGACTGCTGGCCTGGAAGCAACCGCCCTATCTGCTGATCGACGCTCACGGAGTCGGCTACGAACTGGAGGCGTCGCTGACCACCTTCCAAACCCTGCCGGAGTTGGGCGCAGAGGTGACGCTGCTGACTCATCTGGCGGTGCGCGAAGATGCTCATACCCTGTACGGCTTTGCCAGTACGGCAGAACGCAGTCTGTTCCGCAACCTGATCCGGGTGACGGGTATCGGCCCGCGGCTGGCGTTGCTGATTCTATCGGGGATGAGTGTGGAACGGTTCGGGCGCTGCGTGCGGGAAGGCGATGCCACTACCTTGCTTCATCTGCCGGGCGTCGGTAAAAAAACCGCCGAACGCTTGATTATTGAAATGCGCGACCGGATTGGTAGCCTCGGCTCGGACCCCACCGTAATCGTGCTGCCGGGGGAACGCGCCGTCGCGCCGGAGATCAACCCGATAGACGATGCGATCAGTGCGCTGGTCGCACTAGGCTATAAACTGCCCGAAGCCTCGCGCATGGTGCAATCGCTGGAAACCGAGGGACTAAGCAGTGAAGCGATTATCCGACTGGCGTTGCAAACCAGTGTGCGGCGTTAAGCAAGATTTCATCGTTCGATCCGTACACTCTCTGCCCCATTAAAACCCTTGAAACCGCCCGCATGAATTCATCCGACCGTCTGATTGCTCCCGCCGCCAGCAGCGAAGATACTTCGCTGGACCGGGCAGTGCGGCCCCGGCGGCTGGAGGAGTACATCGGCCAGCAGGCCATGCGTGAACAGTTGGAAATTTTCATTCATGCCGCCCGCGCCCGTAGCGAGGCGCTGGATCATGTGCTGCTGTTCGGCCCGCCGGGGCTGGGTAAAACCACGCTGGCGCATATCATCGCGGTCGAGATGGGCGTCAACCTGCGCCAGACTTCGGGGCCGGTGCTGGAACGGCCCGGTGATGTAGCCGCCCTGCTGACCAATCTGGAACCGCACGATGTGCTGTTCATTGATGAGATTCATCGGTTGAGTCCGGTGGTGGAGGAAGTGCTGTATCCGGCGATGGAGGATTATCAGATCGATATTCTGATCGGCGAAGGACCGGCGGCGCGGTCGATCAAACTGGATTTGCCGCCGTTTACCTTGGTCGGTGCCACCACGCGAGCGGGACTGCTTACCTCTCCGCTGCGGGATCGCTTCGGCATCGTCCACCGGCTGGAATTTTATACCCCGGAGGAATTGACCGAGATCGTGGCGCGGACAGCGCGGATTCTTGGCGTCGACACCGATGTTCCCGCCGGCGCGGCGGAGATCGGGCGGCGGTCGCGGGGTACGCCGCGCATCGCCAACCGCCTGCTGCGCCGAGTCCGCGATTTTGCCCAAGTGCGGGCGGACGGGCGGATCACGGTTGAGGTCGCGCAACAGGCACTGGACATGCTCAAGGTGGATGAGCGCGGCTTCGACGAGATGGACCGGCGGCTGCTCTGGCTGATGATTGACAAGTTCGGTGGCGGGCCGGTGGGCTTGGATACTTTGGCGGCGGCGCTGGGCGAGGAGCGCGATACGATTGAAGATATATTGGAGCCGTTTCTGATTCAGCAGGGTTTTTTGATGCGAACTCCACGCGGGCGGGTGGCCACTGCTCATGCCTACCGCCATTTTGGGCTGGCGACGACCCCTGCAATGGTCGGCGGTGATCTATTTAGCGCCGCACCCTGACTGCATTCATGGTTTGGGCGCGTTGGGGGATGGTACAGGTGTGGAAACCGTCGGTGGCACGGACGGTGTGGGTGCAGCAGGGGACGATGGAATGATCAGGGCGGGTTCTGCGGGCGGCAGGGTCGTAGCCGGTGGATGTAGGGTTTCAATGGCAATGTCGTATTCATCCACGCTCAGCGTACCGTCGTTATCGCCATCGGCTGCGTTAAAATCCAGCCCTTCCACGCTGGCAGCTTCGTCGGCGCTGACCAGACCGTCGCCGTCGGTGTCAACTTCCTCGAAGGTTAAAGGGGTTGCTGCGAAGGCGGAAAAGGCGACCAGCAACAAGATTGACAGAAGGATAATGCGCATCAGGGAGTCCTCGGCAGGATTGGGATGATCCGGTTTATTAAACTCAGTGGCGACTGCTTGATTTTTCGATTTGCCAAGATGGAATTTTAACGGAACATGGAAACCTTTGTCTGGCCGGTACGGGTTTATTACGAGGATACCGATAGCGGCGGTGTAGTCTATTACGCCAATTATCTTAAATTTATGGAGCGCGCCCGCACCGAGTGGCTGCGCGCTCATGGCTTCGAGCAGGACGAGCTATTGCGTGATCAGCGGGTGCTGTTTGCGGTGCGGTCATTGAGCGTGGATTATCATCGTCCGGCCCGGTTCAATGACCAGTTGGAGGTCATCAGTCAGGTGGCAACGACGGGTGGCGCCAGCCTCACCTTCGCCCAGACCATCCAGCGAGCCGGTTCTGCCGAAGTGTTATGTAGTGCGCGGATCAAAGTGGCCTGTATCGGCGCAAGCCACTTCCAACCCTGTCGGATGCCCCGGGAATTAATGAGGGAGATGATTGGTGACACATGATTTGTCATTCTGGACCCTGCTCACCAACGCCAGCCTGATCGTACAATTGATCATGCTGGGACTGGTGCTGATTTCGCTGAGTTCGTGGTGGGTGATCGTCAAGAAGCATCTGGTGCTGAATTCCGCGAAGCAGGCGACCGACCAGTTCGAGGACGACTTCTGGTCGGGGACTGATCTGGCTTCGCTGTATGCACGGATCAATCGCCAGAAAGAACCGGTCGGGGGAATGGAGGCGATTTTCCTGGCGGGTTTTCAGGAATTTTTACGGTTGCGTTCTCAGCCGACCATGGATCCGGAATCGGTAGTCAGCGGTGCGCAGCGGGCGATGCGGGCGACCGGTTCACGGGAGCTGGACGAACTGGAGATGTATCTATCGCTACTGGCGACCACCGGCTCCACCAGTCCTTACATCGGCCTGCTCGGCACGGTTTGGGGCATCATGAACGCCTTTCGGGCGCTGGGACTGGTGCAACAGGCCACGTTGGCGCAAGTGGCGCCGGGCATCGCTGAAGCGTTAATCGCGACGGCAATGGGCCTGTTTGCGGCGATCCCGGCGGTGATTTTCTATAACCGCTATGCGCATGAGGTGGACCGGCTGGCCAACCGGTATGAAACCTTCATGGAGGAGTTTTCCAATATCCTCCAGCGCCAGTCTTACAATCTACGCAAGAGTTATGTTGAGGCCGCCCGCACCCCGGTGGCTCAAGGATAAATCATGGCCCGGCGCAGCTCGCACGGCCGCCTGAAGGCGGAAATCAATATCGTCCCGTATATCGACGTGATGCTGGTGTTACTGGTGATCTTCATGGTCACAGCGCCGCTGATCAATCAAGGCGTCGAAGTGGATTTGCCCAAGGCGCCAGCAGAGACCTTGGATACCCCCCAACAGGAGAACCAGGTAATCGTGATGTCGGTGCGCAAGGACGGTTCCTGCTATCTGAATGTCGGCTCGGAAAAAGCGCAGCCAGTGGACTGCAAGTTGATCGCGCCGCGCCGGGTGGAAATCGAGGAACAGTTGAAGCGCACCCCCCAACCGCCGGTGCTGGTCCGCGCTGACAAAGATGTGAGATATGAGCAGGTCATCCAGGCGATGGCGGCGCTGAAAGAGGTGGGCGCAACCAAGGTAGGATTGTCCACTGCGCCTCCGGACGATCCGCCTCGTCGGTAAAGAATAGCGATGCAACCTGGGCGCGGGACGAAATCCCAAGATATTGTGGCGACGGTAGCTACCATCGCCGTACACACCACGGTGATCATTTTTTTGTTGCTCAACCTGAACCTCACGGCTTCGTTTCATCCTGCACCGAATGAAGTTGAATCTATTGCAGCCGAGGTTGTGGACGAGGCTGCAATCCGGGCTGAACTGGAGCGACAGGCGCAAGAGGAACGTCGCCGGCAACGTGAGCAAATGGAACGACAGGCCCGGCTGGCGCAGGCAGAGCGGGAAGCAGAATCACGACGCCAAGCAGAAATTCGTCACCAGCGGGAAGAGGAAACTCGCCGCCAAGCCGCTGATCAAGCAAGACGTGAAGCCGCCGAAGAAGCGAAGCGTGAAGCTGCGGAAGAGGCGAAACGCGAAGCCGCCGAGGAAGCCAAGCGGCAGGCCGCTCAAGAAGCGAAACGCGAAGCCGCCGAGGAAGCCAAGCGTCAAGCGGTTCAAGAAGCGAAACGCGAAGCCGTAGCGGAAACCAAACGGCAGGCGGCGGAAGAGGCGAAACGCGAAGCCGTAGCGGAAACCAAACGGCAGGCGGCGGAAGAGGCGAAACGCGAAGCCGCCGAGGAAGCCAAGCGTCAAGCGGCTCAAGAAGCCAAGCGTCAGGCCGCTCAAGAAGCCAAGCGTCAAGCGACTCAAGAAGCGAAACGCGAAGCCGCCGAGGAAGCCAAGCGTCAAGCGGTTCAAGAAGCCAAGCGTCAGGCCGCTCAAGAAGCGAAACTTGAAGCCGCCGAGGAAGCCAAGCGCCAGGCCGCTCAAGAGGCGAAACGCGAAGCCGCCGAGGAAGCCAAGCGCCAAGCCGCTCAAGAGGCGAAACGCGAAGCCGCCGAGGAAGCCAAGCGTCAGGCCGCTCAAGAGGCGAAACGCGAAGCCGCCGAGGAAGCCAAGCGTCAGGCCGCTCAAGAAGCGAAACGCGAAGCCGCCGAGGAAGCCAAGCGTCAGGCCGCTCAAGAAGCCAAGCGTCAGGCCGCTCAAGAAGCCAAGCGTCAGGCCGCTCAAGAAGCCAAGCGTCAGGCCGCTCAAGAGGCGAAACGGCTGGCGGCAGCGGAAGCTAAACGCAAAGCGGAAGCTGACGCCGAGGCAAAACGCAAGGCTGAAGAAGCCCGACAAGCTGAAGAAAGCCGGAAGATTGCAGAAGAAACCAAACGCAAAGCCGCCGAGGAGACAAAACGCAAAGCTGAAGAAGAAGCTAAACGCCAGGCGGAGGAAGCGCGTAAATTGGCTCAGGAACTAGCGGCTCAGGAAACCGCCAAGCGTTATGCCGAAAGCGTAATTAGCTCATATGTGGAGCAGCGATGGAATCCTATCGCTACCGGCCAGGGAGGACTGGTTTGTTTGCTAAGAATAACGGTAACAGCATCTGGTCAGGTTACCAATGTTCAAATTGTGAAGGGCAGTGGTGATAGCCTGTTCGATAACTCTGCGCTCGCAGCAGCCCATCGTGCGTCGCCGTTGCCAATGCCTACTGAGTCAGCCGTGGCAGAAGCGCTGCGCCCTACCTTTATCTTAAGATTCAGACCGAAGTAAGCTACAGATATCAACTACACCAGAGCTGGCTTTATCGAAGGAGACTAGTCTTTGAAATCGTCTGTAAAAATCATTGGAGCGTTGATGCTCCTCCTTGGAGTCGGATCGTTCGCCCACGCCGAATTGACGATTGATGTGACCAAGGGCATTGAAGGCGGCGGGATTCCCATTGCCATCGCGCCTTTTGGTGGCGGCGCACCGGAAGACATCGCTGGCACCATTGCCACTGATCTGCAACGCACCGGCAAATTTGCGCCTCAATCCGCAGGATCGCCGGCGGATTACTCCGTCACCGGACAAGCTCAATCTGGCGGTTCCCGGGGTTACGTCGTGCAGTTCCAGCTCAACGGTGCCCAAGGCAGCCAGTTGCTCAACCTGTCGTTCGATGTGCCAGCGAACCAGTTGCGGCCCGTAGCGCACCGTATCAGCGATCTAATCTACGAAAAAATTACCGGTGAGCGGGGACTGTCTGGAACCCGCATCGCCTATGTCGCGGGTGGTGGCGGCTCCTGGTATCTCGTCGTCGCCGATGCCGACGGCCAAAATCCCCGGATGATTCTGCGCTCTGGACAACCGATCATGTCACCGGCCTGGTCACCGGATGGCGCCAAACTGGCCTATGTCTCGTTCGAAGGTCGCCGACCACAGATCGTAGTGCAGGATGTCTACAACGGGGGGCGGCGGGTGGTATCCGCTGCTCCCGGCATCAACGGCGCTCCGGCTTGGTCGCCGGATGGTCGCCGGTTGGCATTCACTCTATCCAAGGACGGTAATCCAGAAATCTATGTGCTCGATCTGGCGGCACAAACTCCGGTTCGCCTGACCAATAGCAGTTCTATCGACACCGAGCCGGTCTGGCTACCGGATGGCAGTATCGTGTTTACCTCGGATCGGGGCGGATCGCCGCAGTTGTACCGGATCGGCTCTGGAGGGGGTGCGGCGCAACGGCTGACCTTTGAGGGCGACTACAATGCCCGCCCTTCGGTTTCACCGGATGGCCGCTATATCGCCATGGTTCATCGGCGCGGTGGACGGTTCCACATCGCAGTGCTGGACCTGCAAACTCGCCAGTTCCGGGTTTTGACCGCAGGTGGTTTGGACGAGTCGCCCAGCTTCGCGCCGAACAGCAAAATGATTATTTACTCCAACGGCCAACGGTTGACGGCCGTGTCGGTAGACGGGAGTATCAAGCAGGATTTTGCCTTGCGCGGCAATGGCCGTGACCCGGTTTGGGCGCCTTACAGCCGCTGATCTCATTTGCAACTTCACCTTGAGGGGAAAATCGTTATGCAACATTTCGCTCGAAACCTGATGGCCTCTGCGGTACTCGCGCTGATGGTGGGCTGTGCCGCAACCGGCGAAAATACCGACACCGATCAGACTGGCGTTCAACCGGATGCTGCGGCTCAACCCGGCATCACCGCACAGCCCGGACAGGATGCTTACAGTTATGCCTACGGTCAGGCTCCCAGTGGCTATGACACTTACGATGCCAGCGGTGGGCAAGCCGGAGGACGGCCCGGCGGTCAGGCGGTGGCCGGTGCAGGCGGTGCAGTTTCGGCGGATCGCGTGGTGTACTTCGATTTCGATAGCGTCGAAATTCGCCCCGAAAGCAAGCCAGTTATCGAATCCAATGCCCGTTCCCTGGCCAGCAACCGGCGGATCATCACTCAGTTGGAAGGGCATACTGACGAGCGCGGCAGTCGTGAATACAACATCGCCTTGGGCGAACGCCGCGCCAATGCGGTGCGCCAGACCATGATCGTGATGGGCGTTTCACCTCAGCAGGTTCGTGTTGTCAGCTACGGCGAGGAGCGGCCTGCCGCCGGTGGGCAGGATGAGCAAAGCTACGCGCTGAACCGGCGGGTGGAAATCGTCTACTGACGGACATCAGCACATGACCCCACACCGTGCTTCCTGGCTGATCATGCTACTGCTGGGCAGTGGGCTACCGCCCAGCATTGGGTACGCCCAAAATCCTCCGGGTCAGGCGCTGACTCTGGAATTACTCCAGCGGATTGAACGACTGGAAGCGGAGGTTCGACAGATTCGCGGGGAATTGGAAATCCAGCGCTATCAGTTCGAGAAGCCGCAACAGGAGCGAGCTGCGACTGAATATCCGGCATCGCCACCGGGAGCGGTGGCTCCAGTGACTCCAATCCAGCCGCTCACTGCATCGGCTCCACCGCCGCCGCTCCCGGAGCGAACTCCCGCTACGCCGTCGTCATCAGCGCCCCAAGTGGGGGATGGAACGGAACAGATGGATTTTGATGCCGCCTTGGTGGAATGGCGGGAGGGACGTTATCCCGCAGCGATTAGGGCGTGGCAACGCTTTTTGAACTCACACCCAAACAGCCCAAGGGCGGGGGATGCCCAATACTGGCTGGGTGAAGCGTACTACGTTAGTCGGGATTACAACGCGGCCAAGGAGGCTTTCATCAATCTTGGCCTGAATGATCCGCAAAGTACGCGGCTACCGGATGCCCTGCTGAAGCTCGGTTACATCTATGGGGAACTGGGTGATATCCCCCGGGCGCGGGAGGTGCTGCAAAAACTGATACAGGTTTATCCCAACAGTCAGGCGGCTAGCCTAGCCGAACGGCGGTTGCAATCGTTGCGCTAACTTCGGCCAAAACTTGCGATTCTGGCAAATTGTTGTAACATTGCTGCCCTCTTAAGGGCCGTTAGCTCAGCCGGTAGAGCAGCAGACTTTTAATCTGTTGGTCGTGCGTTCGAACCGCACACGGCCCACCATAAAATGCAAGGCTTACCGAACTCAATCCGGTAAGCCTTTTTTTCGTGTAAGCACAGGGTAAGCAGTGGGCGCAAAATGCTTGATGCCCTCACAACGCCTGCACCGTTTCCACTGAAGGCGCAGCACCGATTCAGGACTAATTCGCTGTGTTTCATTGCCATCAAAGCAACCGCCTCGAAATCCTGGCCGATCACCTGGCCGAACTGCTGAATCAACCGCTGCGTTCGCCACTGGCGCGGGAGATCGTAGTAGCGCAAAGCAACGGCATGGCCCGTTGGCTGGCGTTGCGGCTGGCCGACCGGCTTGGGGTTTGCGCCAACCTCGGGTTCCAGTTCCCGGCGACCTTTCTTTGGGAAATGACGCGAGCCGTCTTGCGTCATCTGCCACCGACTTCGAGCTTCGATAAACCGGTGTTGAGTTGGCGGATCATGGCGTTGCTGCGGGAAGTGGATGAATCACCCCGCTTCGCGCCGGTGCGGGCTTGGCTCGGCGATGACCCCGATGATTTCCGCCGCTACCAACTGGCCTGCCGGATTGCCGACTGCTTCGATCAGTATCTGGTGTATCGCCCCGACTGGATTCAGCAATGGGAAGCGGGTGGCGAGGATCACTGGCAGGCGGAATTGTGGCGATGGTTGGCGCATGACGGCACGGCGCATCGGGTTCAGGTGCAGGAACAGTTCCACACCCTGCTGGCCAATGGCGATTTCGACCGCCGCCGCTTGCCGGAACGGGTCGCCATCATCGGCGTGGCCGCGTTGCCGCCGTTGGTTCTGGAAGTGCTGGCGGGGCTGGCGCGCTACGTTGAAATCCATTTGTTCATACTCAATCCCTGCCAGGAATACTGGGGCGACATTCAGGCCGAACGCGATCTGGCGCGCCTGGGTGAGGACACCAGCCCGGAGCAAGCCTACCTGACGGTCGGTAATCCGCTGCTGGCTTCGCTCGGCAAGCAGGGACGGGATTTTATTGACCTGCTGCAAAGCTATCCCCGTGCCGAGTGGGACGGATTCGCCGAACCGGAGGGCGCCGATCTACTGCATCGTCTGCAAAGCGACATCCTGCATTTGCGGGAGCGGGGCAGCGCTGAACATCCGCCGCTGCCGTTGCAACCCACCGACCGCTCCATTCAAATTCATGTCTGCCATGGGCCGATGCGCGAGGTCGAGGTGCTGCATGATCAACTGCTGGCCTTGTTTGAAAGCCAGCGGGATTTGCGTCCGTCCGATGTGATCGTGATGACGCCGGATATCGCCACTTATGGGCCACTGATTGATGCCGTATTCGACTCCGCACCGCGTGACCGGCGAATTCCGTTCGCAATAGCCGATCAGGGCCTCCATGCCGAGAATCCGTTGGTGGAAGTGTTCTTCGAGTTGCTGGATCTGGGTGGCGGGCGGTTCGACGCCAATCAGGTATTGAGCCTGCTGGAGTCGCCCGCAGTGCAACGCCGGTTCGATCTGGACGAGGCGGATTTGGAACGCATCCGCCGCTGGACGCGGGAGGTCGGTATTCGCTGGGGCAAGGATGCTGAGGCGAAAACCCAGTGGGAGTTACCAGCCACCGCCGGGCACACCTGGCGGGCCGGTCTGGATCGCCTGCTACTCGGTTACGCGCTGCCGGGGAACGGTCAGGATTTGTACGGCGGCATTCTGCCCTATGACGAGGTGGAGGGTGGTGAAGCACAGGTGCTGGGGCAGTTACAGAGCTTCACCGAGGTATTGTTCGGTCTGGATGCACGGTTGCAGGAACGCCGGACGCCGGCGGAGTGGGCGGAAAGTTTGCACACGGTGCTGGATCAATTCTTCGCGCCTCGCGAGCGTGAGGAAAACGAGCTTCATCTCATCCGCACGGCGTTGGAGACGCTACGAGCGAATGCGGATTTGGCGCATTTCACCGATCCGGTGGGGCTGGATGTAGTCAAATCGGTGCTGCGCAACCAGATGAACGCCGGCGAGAGCGTCGCAGGGCGGTTTTTGAGTGGCGGCGTGACCTTTTGCGCCATGGTGCCGATGCGCAGCATTCCATTTGAAATCGTAGGCCTGATCGGGATGAGCGACGATGCCTATCCGCGTTCGCACCGTCCGGTCGGTTTTGATTTGATGGCGAATTCATTCCGACGTGGCGACCGTTCCCGCCGGCAGGACGACCGTTATCTGTTTCTGGAGACCTTGCTCTCGGCCCGCCGCTGTTTGTATCTCAGCTATGTCGGCCAGAGCATCCGTGACAATACCACGCTGCCGCCCTCGGTGCTGGTGGGTGAACTGCTGGATACAGTGAATCGCGGTTTCCAGGGCGCCAACGGCGGCCCGGTCAGCGAGCAGATCATCGTGCGTCATCCTCTCCAGGCGTTCAGCCCTCGCTATTTTGTGGGAGATCAACGCTTATTCAGCTACTCGCGGGAACTGGCCGAGGCCAGCCGTCATGCCGGACGGGGCGAGCGCGAAGCCGCGTCCCTGTTGACCACCGAATTGCCGGAACCCGAAGCCACCTTGCGCATAGTGACGCTGGAGGGATTGCTGCGATTCTTTCGCAACCCGGCGCAATGGCTGTTGCGGGAGCGGCTTGGCATTCGGCCCGATGAGGGCGAAGAGGCGCTGGAAACCCGCGAACCCTTCATGCTGGACGGGCTGGCGAATCATGGCTTGTTGCAACGAATGCTGGAACTGCATCGGGAGGGGCGGGCGCCGGTGGAGATTCAGGCGGTGGCGCGGAGCAGTGGATCACTGCCGCACGGCCAAGTTGGTGAATGCGTGTTCATTGAGGCGCGGGAACGGGTGACGCGGTTTGCCGGGCGTTTGGGGCGGGTGTTGCCGCGCCAGGAACGGGAAGCGCTGGAGGTGGATTTAACCCTGGGTGAATTTCGGTTGACCGGACGGCTGACTGGAATGACCTTGACCGGTCGAGTTGGCTACCGGCTGGCGGCGATGAAAGCCAATGACTATCTCAATCTGTGGCTGTGCCATCTGGTGCTGAACAGCATGGCGCCGGAAGGCGTCGCGCTGCAAAGTCACTGGGTCGCCGAGGACAAGGACGTGATTCTGGAACCGGTTGAGAACCCGACGATGCTGTTGCGGGCGTTACTGGATCTGTACTGGCAGGGAACCCGACGCTTGCTGCATTTCTTTCCAAAAAGCGCACTGGCCTATGTCGAAAGGCTCCAACAGGGCAAAACCGGGGAAGAGGCGTTGCGAGCGGCGCGGTTGATATGGGAGGGCAACGATTTTCAATCCTTTCCGCCCGAATCCACCAATACCTATTATCAACTGGCGTTTCAGGACACCGATCCGCTGGATGCAGAATTTATGGACGTGGCCCAGATGGTTTTTATGCCGATTTTCGGCTGCATCCCGCAACACCCTGAAACCTGACCTAAAAAATCCCCGTGCGCTTTGCAGCTCACGGGGATTGCAGTTTAACAGCCGGTCTGGAGCAGTTTACGCCGCCAGCTTCACCGAATCGGCTAACTGCTGATATTCCGGCACCTGATCAAAGTTGAGATAGCGGTAAATCTCGCTGGCCTTGGTGGTGATGTCGCCCATGTACTGCATATATTCGTCAAAGGTCGGAATTTTGCCCAGCAAGGCGCAGACTGCCGCCAGTTCCGCCGAACTCAGGTACACATTGGCGCCCTTGCCCAGCCGGTTGGGGAAGTTGCGGGTCGAAGTGGACACCACCGTGGCGCCGTCGGCCACCCGCGCCTGATTGCCCATGCACAGCGAACAACCCGGCATTTCCATCCGCGCCCCGGACGCGCCGTAAATGGCGTAATAGCCTTCCTCGCTCAGCTGATGGGCGTCCATCTTGGTCGGCGGCGAAATCCACAGCCGGGTCGGGATGTTGGACTGGCCGGTCAGCACCTTGCCCGCCGCGCGGTAATGTCCAATGTTGGTCATGCACGAGCCAATGAACACTTCGTCAATCTTGTCCCCGGCGACGGCGGACAGCGGCTTGACATCATCGGGATCATTGGGGCAAGCCAGCAGCGGTTCCTTGATCGCGCTGATGTCAATTTCAATGATCTCGGCATATTCGGCGTCGGCGTCGGCCTCCATCAGCACCGGGTTTTTCAGCCACTCTTCCATGCCCTGAATCCGGCGCTGCATGGACTTAACGTCCTGATAACCGTTGGCAATCATCCACTTGAGCAGGGTGATATTGCTGTTCAGGTATTCAATGATCGGTTCTTTATTCAAGCGCACGGTGCAACCGGCGGCGGAGCGTTCGGCGGAAGCGTCGGACAATTCAAACGCCTGTTCAATCTTCAAATCCGGCAGACCTTCGATCTCCAGAATCCGCCCGGAGAAGGCGTTCTTCTTGCCTTCTTTCGCCACTGTTAGCAGGCCGGACTGAATCGCCGCATAGGGAATGGCGTTGACCAGATCGCGCAGGGTGATACCCGGCTGCATCGTGCCTTTGAACCGCACCAGCACCGATTCCGGCATATCCAGCGGCATCGAGCCGGTTGCCGCCGCGAACGCCACCAGCCCGGAACCGGCCGGGAAGCTGATGCCAATCGGGAAACGGGTGTGCGAATCGCCGCCGGTGCCGACCGTGTCGGGCAGCAGCATCCGGTTCAGCCAGCTATGGATGATGCCGTCACCGGGCCGCAGCGCCACCCCGCCCCGGCTGGAAATAAAATCGGGCAGATCGTGATGGGTCTGCACATCCACCGGCTTGGGATAGGCAGCGGTGTGGCAGAACGACTGCATCACCAGATCAGCAGAGAACCCCAGACAGGCGAGGTCTTTCAACTCGTCGCGGGTCATCGGCCCGGTGGTGTCCTGCGAGCCAACCGTGGTCATCTTCGGTTCGCAGTAAGTACCGGGGCGAATACCGACTACGCCACAGGCCTTGCCGACCATCTTCTGCGCCAACGTGAAGCCTTTGCTGGAAACCTGAGGGACCACCGGGCGGCGGAAAATAGCGGAAGGAGCGAGACCCATGACTTCCCGCGCCCAATCGGTCAGGCCGCGCCCGATAATCAGGTTAATGCGCCCGCCGGCCTGCACTTCGTCCAGCAGCACCTCGGATTTGTAGCTGAAGGTGGCGATGACTGCGCCGTTCTTCTCGATTTTGCCCGCATAGGGGTAAATGTCGATGACATCGCCCATCTGCATCTGGGTCACATCGCATTCAATCGGCAGCGCGCCCGCGTCTTCCTGGGTATTAAAGAAGATTGGCGCGATCTTGCCGCCCAGACAATAGCCGCCATAACGCTTGTTGGGCACGAAGGGAATGTCATCGCCGGTCCACCACAGCACCGAGTTGGTGGCGGATTTGCGGCTGGAACCGGTGCCGACCACATCGCCGACATAGGCGACCGGATGGCCCTTGGCTTTCAGCGTTTCAATCAGCTTCAGCGGGCCGATTTTGCCCGGCTCGTCCGGTTCGATACCGGGGCGGGCCATTTTCAGCATCGCCAGCCCGTGCAATGGAATATCGGGGCGACTCCAGGCATCGGGCGCGGGCGAGAGGTCATCGGTATTGGTTTCACCAGCGACCTTGAATACGGTGACGGTGACTTTTTCCGGCACTTTGTCACGCCGGGTAAACCATTCCGCCTCGGCCCAGGCTTGCATAACCTGTTTGGCGAAGGCATTGCCGGCGTCAGCTTTTTCCTTCACCCCGTGCTTGTAGTCAAACATCAGCAGGGTCACCGCCAGCGCCTTGGCCGCAGCGGGTGCGCATTCGGCATCATCCAGCAGATCAATCAGCGGTTGGATATTATAGCCGCCGAGCATGGTGCCCAGCAGTTCAGTGGCGCGTACTCGATTAAGCAGCGGCGAAATCGCCTCACCCTTGGCGACGGCGGTTAAAAAAGCAGCCTTGACGTAAGCCGCCTGGTCCACACCTGCGGGCACTCGATGAATAATGAGATTCAGCAGGAAATCTTCTTCGCCCTGGGGTGGATTTTTGAGCAATGCGACCAGATCGGCGGTTTGCTGCGCGGTCAGCGGCAGCGCCGGGATGCCTTGCGCAGTCCGTTCGGCGGCTTGTTGGCGGTAGTTTTCGAGCATGGAGAAACCCTTTTAAGGATGTGGACGTGGTGATGGCGGCTTTCCCGCAGTGCGCGGATAGGCGGTTGAAAATTATACCGACAATCATTCGCGACGGGGTAATTACACCGATAGGGCACGGCGATCGGTGCAAAATGGATTGCATTGCCGATGAACTTTGCAGCGACCGCGTCACCTACGATTGCTCTGGCAGCCGTTCCGCACGCGCCCCATCGTCAGCTTTTTGGAGTACAATTTTTTGCTTCCATGATTCGCCCGCTTTTTCATCCGAAGTAGCGGGCGCTCGCCTTTGCAGAGGTCGCAAATGTTCAGTCGAGAGATGCGGATTGCCGGGTTTGACAATGAGTTGTGGGCCGCCTTGCAGAGCGAGAAGCAGCGCCAGGAAGCCCACATCGAGCTGATTGCTTCGGAAAACTACGCCAGCCCGCGCGTGCTTGAAGCCCAGGGTTCGGTGCTGACCAACAAGTACGCCGAAGGTTATCCAGGCAAACGCTACTACGGCGGCTGCGAGTTCGTGGACATCGCCGAGCAACTGGCTATCGACCGCGCCAAGCAGTTGTTCAAGGCTGATTACGCCAATGTACAGCCGCATTCCGGCTCGCAGGCCAACGCCGCTGTTTACATGGCGCTGGTCGATCCGGGTGAAACCATCCTGGGCATGAGCCTGGCTCATGGCGGCCATCTCACCCATGGTGCCAAGGTCAATTTCTCTGGGCGACTGTATCGGGCGGTGCAATACGGCCTGAACGAAGCCACCGGTGAGATTGATTACGAACAGGTGGAACGGCTGGCGCTGGAATGCAAGCCCAAGATGATTGTCGCCGGCTTCTCGGCCTATTCGCGGGTCGTGGACTGGCCGCGATTTCGCACGATTGCTGATCAGGTTGGCGCCTATCTGTTCGTGGATATGGCGCACGTTGCCGGATTGGTGGCGGCAGGCGTCTATCCCAATCCGATCCCGGTTTCCGACGTAGTGACGACTACGACTCACAAGACCCTGCGCGGCCCGCGCGGCGGCCTGATCCTGGCCCGTTCCAATCCCGACATTGAAAAGAAGCTGAATTCGCTGGTATTTCCCGGCACTCAGGGCGGTCCGCTGATGCATGTGATCGCCGCCAAAGCGGTGGCCTTCAAGGAAGCGCAGGAGCCGGAATTCACTGACTATCAGCGGCAGGTGGTCGCCAACGCCCGCGCCATGGCCGGAGCCTTCATCGAACGTGACTATAAAATCGTCTCCGGCGGCACTGACAATCATTTGTTTCTGGTGGATTTGATTAACAAGGGTCTCACCGGCAAGGCTGCCGACGCCGCGCTGGGTCGCGCCCATATCACTGTCAATAAGAACGCTGTACCCAATGACCCGCAATCACCGTTCGTGACCAGCGGCGTTCGTATCGGCTCGCCGGCGATTACCACGCGCGGATTCAAGGAACGTGAGTGCCGGGAACTGACCGGCTGGATCTGCGACATCCTTGATGATCTGGCGAACGAGACGGTGATCGCCCGGGTACGTAGCCAGGTAGCTGAACTGTGCGCCCGGTTCCCGGTGTACGGTTAACCCTGCCTCATATCCGAGGCGGCGACGATGCATTGCCCGTTTTGCGGCGCACCCGACACCCGGGTTATTGACTCGCGTTTATCCGTTGAGGGTGACAAGGTGCGCCGTCGCCGCGAATGTCCACAGTGCAATGCCCGCTTCACCACTTACGAAATCGCGGAATTGGTGATTGCGCCGGTGCTGAAACGCGACGGTCGCCGTGAATCATTTCGGGAGGAAAAGCTGCGCACTGGCTTATTGCGGGCGCTGGAGAAACGTCCTGTTGGCGCCGAGCGGATCGAAGAAGCCATACTCCGCATCAAAAACCGTGCCCGCGCCAGCGGCGAGCGGGAGCTGAGCAGTCAGCGCATCGGCGAATGGGTCATGGATGAATTGCGCAATCTGGATCAGGTCGCCTATGTCCGCTTCGCCTCGGTCTATCGCAGTTTCCAGGACGTGAACGCCTTCCGCGAGGAAATCGAGCGACTGCAACAAGCGCCCGATGCAGCGGATGCCGGGTGATGTCCCCTGCTGATTACCGCTTCATGGCCCGTGCGCTGACACTGGCCCGGCGCGGTCTGTACAGCACTGATCCCAATCCACGGGTCGGTTGCGTCCTGGTCCGAGAGGGTGCAATTGTCGGGGAAGGCTGGCACCAACGCGCCGGCGAACCGCACGCTGAGGTCAACGCACTGAACGCCGCCGGGGCGCTGGCGGGTGGGGCGACCGTCTATGTCACGCTGGAACCCTGTTGCCATCATGGCCGTACTCCGCCCTGCACCGATGCACTGCTGAATGCCGGCATCTCCCGGCTGGTGGCGGCGATGCCCGATCCAAATCCGCAAGTGGCGGGTCGTGGCTTGGCAATTCTGCGAGATGCTGGCATCACGGTGGACTGTGGCCTGCTGGAAGCGGAGGCGCAGGCGCTGAATCCCGGCTTCATTCAGCGGATGACCATGAACCGGCCCTTTGTCCGCGTCAAGCTGGCGATGAGTTTGGACGGGCGCACCGCGCTGGCCTCGGGTGAAAGCCAGTGGATCACTGGCGAGGCTGCACGGCAGGATGTGCAACGATTACGGGCGCGCAGCTCGGCAATCCTGAGCGGCATCGGCACGGTACTCGCCGATGATCCCGCTCTCAACGTCCGCTTGCCCGCAGCAACTCGGCAACCGCTGCGGGTGATTCTCGACTCCGGGTTGCGTACCCCGCCAACTGCTCAGATTTTGCGACTACCCGGTTCGGTGCTGATCTTCACTGCGGTTGCCGACTCCGCAAGCCAAGCGCTGTTGCAAGCCGTGGGCGCGGAAATCATCGTGGTGCCGCGCACCGGACAGGGTTTGGATTTGCGCGCCGTTATGGCGGAACTCGCCCGCCGCGAGTGCAACGAAATCCATGTGGAATCCGGTCCAACGCTGGCGGGTGCGTTGTTGCAGGCAGGGCTAGTGGATGAGTTGGTGATTTATATAGCACCGCTACTATTAGGTGATAAGGCGCGGGGTCTGTTTCAGTTGCCGGAATTGGCCCGGATGAATGAGCGGACGGAATTGGAAATACTGGATATGCGAGCAGTGGGAAAGGATTGGCGGGTGATAACGAGATCTGTGAAAATTTAGGGATGACCGTCACCAATCCGCCCGGCGGCGACTCAGCATTTCTGGTAGTCTTTCCTTCCCGTTGGCTGTCCCTGCCCCTTGCCTACCCACCCCATGACTCCGATTTCCCGCACCCGCGTCAAAATCTGCGGCATCACCCGTCCCGATGATGGGGTGACTGCGGCCCGTCTCGGCGCCGATGCCATTGGACTGGTGTTCTATCCGCCCAGTCCCCGGTTTGTGAACCTGGACGCCGCACGGCAGATCGTCGCCGCCCTGCCACCCTTCATCACCGTCGTTGGCCTGTTCATGAACGCCGACCCGGCGGCAGTGCGGGCCATCCTGGCGCAAGTTCCGTTGCATCTGCTGCAATTCCACGGCGATGAGGAACCCGACGACTGCACCGCTTTCAATCTGCCGTATATTAAAGCGGTGCCGATGGGGGCGAATGCCGATATTCGGGACTACGAGCGGCGCTTCACCACCGCCACCGGACTGCTACTGGATAGCCACGGCGGCAACCAACCGGGTGGATCAGGGCAAGGCTTTGATTGGACGCGGATTCCGACTGAACGTAATCAGCCGCTAATCCTGGCTGGTGGTCTCCATCCCGGCAACGTCACGGCGGCGATCCAGCAAGTGCAGCCCTACGCGGTGGATGTCAGCAGCGGAGTAGAATCCGCCAAGGGCATTAAAGACGCTGAACGAATGCGCGCATTTCTACGAGGGGTGAACGAGGGTGACAGCGATGCATAACAAGGTAGATTTCAGCCAATTTCCCGATCAGCGCGGCCATTTTGGTCGTTACGGCGGGCGGTTCGTCGCCGAAACGCTGATGGAAGCGTTGCACGAACTGGACGAAGCCTGGCAGAACTATCGCAACGACCCCGAATTTCTGGCGGAACTGGATGCCGATTCGGCGCATTACGTCGGTCGTCCCACCCCGCTTTATCACGCTGAACATTGGAGTCAACGGTTGGGCGGCGCGCAGATCTACCTCAAGCGCGAAGACCTCAACCACACCGGCGCGCACAAGATCAACAACACCATCGGCCAAGCGCTACTGGCGAAACGGATGGGAAAAACCCGGCTGATCGCTGAAACCGGGGCCGGTCAGCATGGAGTGGCCTCGGCGACCGTCGCTGCCCGCCTCGGCATGGAATGTGTGGTCTATATGGGCGCCGAAGACATCCAGCGCCAGGCGTTGAACGTCTATCGGATGCGGCTGCTGGGCGCGACGGTTCAACCGGTCACCTCCGGCTCCCGCACCCTCAAGGATGCGCTCAACGAAGCTTTGCGCGATTGGGTCGCCAATGTTGATGACACCTTTTACATGATCGGCACGGTGGCCGGCCCGCATCCGTACCCGCTGATGGTGCGCGAGTTCCAGGCGGTGATCGGGCGCGAGGCGCGTGAACAGATGTTGACCGATTACGGCTGCCTGCCGGATGCGCTGGTCGCCTGCGTCGGCGGCGGCTCCAACGCTATCGGTCTGTTCCACCCGTTCCTGAACGATGCCGAAGTCGTGATGTATGGAGTTGAAGCCGCCGGTTCGGGTATCGAAACCGGTCATCACGCCGCCACCCTCTGCGCCGGTCGCCCCGGCGTGTTGCACGGTAACCGTACCTATCTGCTCAACGATGCCGACGGCCAAATCATTGAAACCCACTCGGTATCAGCGGGGCTGGATTATCCTGGGGTTGGGCCGGAACACGCTTGGCTGAAAGACATGGGCCGGGCGCACTACGTCGCGGTCACTGATGATGAAGCGCTGCGAGGCTTCCACGATCTGACCCGGATCGAGGGCATCATCCCGGCGCTGGAAAGCAGTCACGCCTTGGCCTATGTGACTAAACTGGCTCCAACGATGGGTCCCGACCAATCCATCGTGGTTAATCTCTCCGGGCGCGGCGACAAGGATATTTATACCGTTGCCCGGTTGGAAGGCATTCAACTTTAACGAGTTTCGCCGTATGAACCGCATTACCCGCCGTTTTCAGGAATTAAGCCGCACCGGCCGCAAGGCCCTGATTCCGTACATCACTGCCGGCGATCCGCGCCCGGAACTGACCGTACCGATGTTGCATACGCTGGTCGCAGCCGGCGCCGATATTATTGAACTGGGCGTCCCGTTCTCCGATCCGATGGCCGATGGCCCCGTCATCCAGAAAGCCTGCGAGCGGGCGTTGACTCACGGAATGTCGTTGCGAGGGGTGTTGAGCCTGGTGCGCGAGTTTCGCCAGACCGATAGCGAGACGCCGTTGGTGCTGATGGGCTATCTCAATCCTGTCGAGAGCCTGGGTTATGACGCTTTTGTCGCTGGCGCCCGTGATGCCGGGGTGGACGGAGTATTGACCGTGGACCTGCCGCCGGAGGAAGCCGCCGAGCTGGCCGAACCGCTCAAGGCCGCCGGGATCGCCACGATTTTCCTGCTGGCTCCCACCAGTTCCCGCGAGCGCATCTGCCATACCGCTGAACTGGCGCAAGGCTATCTCTACTACGTCTCGCTCAAGGGCGTGACCGGATCGGCGGCAATCAATGTCGCTGAGGTGGCCGAAAAACTGGCAATGATTCGCACCTGCACCGATTTACCGGTGGGCGTCGGTTTCGGCATCAAAGATCCGCCGACCGCTGCCGCTGTTGCCAAAGTCGCCGATGCGGTGGTGGTAGGTAGTACGCTGGTCGCCAAAATGGCCGAACTGGCGGATGATCCGGAGCGGATGCGCCACGAAGTCGCCCAGTTGGTCGCTGCCATGCGTCAGGCGATGGATCAAGCCTGAACGCCAGTTCCCGTAACTTAATCCGGCGTTGCCGGAATGGACTTCAGCGGCGGCAAGAGATTGAGAGACTATCAAGCATGACAACCGCAGAACCGGGCGTAGCAAACTATGACCACGACTTCTATCTGTGGACGCAACAGCAGGCCGACCTGCTTCGGCAACGGCAATTTAACCGGGTGGATTTGGATGTTGAGAATATCGCTGAAGAAATTGAGAGCATGGGACGCCGTGAAAAACATTCCATCCGAAGCTACCTATTTAATGTGATGATGCATCTGCTGAAATGGCAGTATCAGCCGGATCGGCGCGGAACCAGTTGGGAATTATCCATCCACAATGGGCGGGATCAAATCGCTTGGCAGATCAAAGATAGTCCAAGCTTACGCCCGCAGTTGTCGGCGTTCATTGATGATGTTTATCCAAGTGTCCGTCGGAACACTGCGGGTGAACCCGGCTTGTCGCAGGCAACCTTCCCTGAGCAATGTCCATTCACAGTTGAACAAATTATCAGTGATTATTGGCCGGAATAATCTCCACAGCTTCTTCTCAAGCGCGCCTGAGAGAAAGCCAAATAACTTTTCTCCCAGCGGGAGAGAAAATTTCCCATCTTGCAGGATACTCACTGATGAGCTGGTACGAAAAACTGGTTCCCTCGCGTATTCGCACCGACGGTCGCAACAAACACCAGATGCCCGAAGGGCTGTGGAGCAAGTGCGAAGAGTGCGGCGCGGTGCTGTACGGCGCCGAACTGGAGCGCAATCTACAGGTCTGCCCCAAGTGCAGCCACCACATGGCGCTGAGTGCGCGCACTCGCTTGCACCGTTTTCTCGATGAGCAGGACTGCGTGGAAATCGGTGACGATATCGAACCGATTGATTTTCTCCGGTTCAAGGACGGCAAGAAGTACAAAGACCGGCTGGTGCAGGCGCAGAAGACCAGCGACGAAAAGGATGCTCTCGTTGCCTTGCGCGGCCTGCTCAAGGGAATGCCGGTGGTGGCGGCGGCGTTTGAGTTCGGATTTATGGCGGGTTCAATGGGTTCGGTGGTCGGCGAACGCTTTGTTCGTGCAGCCCAAATCGCCCTGAACGAACACATTCCGTTCATCTGCTTTTCGGCCAGCGGCGGAGCGCGGATGCAGGAGGCGCTGGTCTCGCTGATGCAAATGGCCAAGACCAGCGCCGCGCTGGCCCGCTTGGCCGACCACGGCATCCCCTATATTTCGGTGATGACCCATCCCACCACCGGTGGGGTATCCGCCAGTCTGGCGATGCTGGGCGACATCAATATCGCGGAACCCAAGGCGCTGATTGGCTTCGCCGGGCCGAGGGTGATCGAGCAGACGGTGCGGGAAAAGCTGCCGGAAGGTTTTCAACGCAGTGAGTTTCTGCTGGAACATGGTGTGATCGACCTGATCGTGGATCGCCGCGAGCTGCGCGACCGGCTGGCGCTGCTGCTGGCGATGTTAACTGGCCGCGATGCGCTCGCGGCGTGAGGATGCAATGCGCTTTGCGACGCTGGATGACTGGCTGCGCTGGCAGGAAACCCTGCATCCCAAGGCTATCGATCTGAATTTGGATCGGGTGCGAACCGTACTGCGGCGGCTACGACCGGATCCGTGCGCGTATCCGGTGATCACCGTCGGTGGCACCAACGGCAAAGGCTCTTGTGTTGCGATGCTGGACGCTATTTTGCGCGCCGCCGGCTATCGGGTCGGTGCTTACACCTCGCCGCATTTGCTGCGCTATAACGAACGCATCCAGGTGAATGGCGTAGCGGCGAATGATGTCTCGCTGTGCCGGGCATTCGCCTGCATTGACGCAGCGCGTGGTGATCTTTCCCTGACCTACTTTGAGTTCGGGACGCTGGCGGCGCTGGAGCTGTTTGACGAGGCCGGGGTGGACGTCGCCGTACTGGAAGTTGGACTCGGCGGGCGGCTGGACGCGGTCAACATCGTGGACGCCGACGCGGCGCTGGTGGTCAGCATCGGCATCGATCATACCGACTGGCTGGGTACGGATCGCGACAGCATTGGCTACGAAAAAGCCGGCATTTATCGCCACGAACGATCAGCGATCTGCGCAGATCCCGATCCTCCGCACCGGCTGATCGAACACGCCCGCACCATCGGCGCACGATTGATCCAAGTGAACCACGATTACGCTTACTCCCGCGTCGGTAACCGGTGGCGCTGGTGTTCAGGCCCGTTGCAATTCAACGATCTGCCGCTGCCGGCGCTACAAGGCGAACATCAAATCGGCAACGCCGCCGCAGTATTAGCGACGTTAAACAGTGTGCGCGACTGTTTGCCGGTCACTGCTGAGGCCATCCATACCGGCTTGATGCAAGTCCAATTGCCGGGGCGATTTCAGATTATCCCCGGCCCGGTTGAGTGGATTCTCGATGTTGCTCATAATCCGCCCGCCGCTGCCGTTTTGGCCGCTCAGTTACGGTCGCGACCCTGTTTCGGACGAACCCACGCCATCGTCGGTCTGCTGGCCGACAAGGATGCCCAAGGCGTGATCGAGGCATTGGCTGGCGTGGTGGATGAATGGCGTCCGATCTCGCTCGCAGGAGCGCGTGGGCGCACCGGTGCTGAACTGGCCGTGCTATTAGGTTCAGCCGGAATTCAGGCGGTCGCCGCACACGATGATATCGCCAGCGCCTGCCAGGCTGCCGTGCAGGTCGCCTGCGCCGGTGACCGCATCGTTGTCCTCGGCTCGTTCCACACGGTGGCTCCGATACTGGCCACCCAGCCATGGCTGACTCCTTGCCCTCTGCCGCAATCACGGGAGACTTGATTTTGGAAAACCGTTTGACCCAACGCCTGGTCGGCGCCGCTGTTGTCGCGGCGCTGGCGGTCATTTTCGTGCCGGGACTGCTGAAACAGGGAGACAAGCGGCTGGTTACCCCGACTACGGTCAGTCCGCCGCCGGTGGGGCAACCGCCGCCTGCCTCCAATCCGCCGGCGCTGACCTTTTCCCAGCCCGCGCCGCCGGCTCCGGTCGAAATCCCACCGGCTGTTGCCCCTGCACCGGTCCAGCCGGATTCAGCATCGCTACCAGCGCCCGCTGTAACTGACGCGCCGCACCCACTACCCTCTCAGACTCCGACGGCTCCACCCTCAAATGACCCGGCCAAGGCCATACGCGAGGAAGCCGCCCGCGCTAAGGTGGCACAGGAAGCCAAGGCTAAAGCCGAGGAGGAACGCATCGCCGCCGCCAAGGCGCGATCAGAGGCCGATCACCGTGCAGCACAGGCTGAAGCGGCTAAAAAACGCGCCCGTGCCGAGGCAGTGCGCAGCGCTGCTGCCCGGGCGGAAGCCGGGCGACTGGAAGCCGCCCAAGCCGGATCCCGTCCGCTGGATTCGACGCACACGGCTGCTGATCAGGCCGAAACCCAGGCCGCGCAGGCCGAAAATAGCCGTGCTGCCAAAGCTGCTCTGGCCGAAGCCGCTCGGGCTGAGGCTGCTCGGAGAACGGCTCAGGCGGATGCTGCCCAGAAAACGGCGCAGGCCGAAACCGCCCGCCGCGAAGCGGTGCGCGCTGACGCCGCCCGTAAAGTGGCTCAAGCCGAAGCCGCCCGTACCACAGCAAAATCCGGGGAACCCACTCAAACCGGCGCGGCTCCCGCCCAACCCGGAAACAGCTTGCCCAAGATTCAACTGGTTTCTCGCGCCGAATCCACAGCACCCGCGCGATCCTCTACCCGGCCACCCACGGCGAATGCACCCTCTCAACCGCAACCTGCGCCGCCGGCATCGACACCGGCCAGTGGTGGTACCGTAGCGGGTAGCTATGCGCTACAGGAGAACGCCAATGCCCTGCGTGACTACTACCGCAGCCAGAATATTCGAGCCGCCATTGAGACGATCATGGTCAATGGCCGACCCATGTACCGGGTGCGAATTTGGCGGTGATCCTGCACCAATTCCTGCATTTTTCGCCGGGGTGCGATTCTGCTAAGATGCTTTTTCACAGACCATCAGCAGGCATCGCGGACATGGGCGCACGATTCAGAGCAGTACGCAGCAGCGCATGAACTGGGCGGACTACTTCATTCTCATCCTCATCACCCTGTCGGCGTTGATAGGTCTGTGGCGCGGGCTATTGCGCGAGGTCATCTCGCTGGCAACCTGGATCGCCGCCATCGCCATCGCGTTCCTGTTCGCTGAGGATGGCGCTGCACATCTGGCTCCCTACATCGAACTTCCATCGCTGCGGATCGCGGCGGCCTTCGGCGGCCTGTTCCTGACCACTCTGCTGCTGGGCGGACTGGTGGGCATCCTCGCCTCGTATCTGGTGGACTACACCGGTTTGACTGGCACTGACCGGGTGCTGGGCATGGTGTTTGGGCTGGCGCGGGGTGCCGCCATTATCGCTTTGCTGGTGCTGGCAGCGGGATTGACGCCCCTGCCCAAAGATCCGTGGTGGCAACAGGCAAAACTGTTGCCCCATTTTCAGCAAGGCGCGATCTGGCTGCGGGACTTCCTGCCGCCGGAACTGGCCCAGCACTTTCGCTTCCCTTGATACGTTTCCTATGACGGTCACGACCGTCCATTGTGATGGGTAAGAGCAGAATGTGCGGAATCATCGGTATTGCGGGGCGTGGTGCGGTCAATCAGAGTCTGTTCGACGGCCTGACCGTGTTGCAACATCGGGGACAGGACGCAGCGGGAATTGTGACCTGTGACCAGGGTCGCCTGTTTCTGCGCAAGGATAACGGTCTGGTCCGCGATGTGATCCGCACCCGCCACATGCGCAATCTGCACGGCAACATCGGTATCGGCCATGTCCGCTATCCCACTGCGGGCAGTGCTGATTCCGCCGAGGCCCAGCCGTTTTACGTCAACTCGCCGTTCGGCATCACCCTGGCGCACAACGGCAATTTGACCAATACCCCCCAGCTCAAGGATGAACTGTTCCGCGCCGATCTGCGCCACATCAACACTAATTCGGATTCGGAAATTCTGCTCAACGTATTCGCCCACGAGTTGCAACAGCGCAGCAAACTGGCGCTGGACGCCGAGGATATTTTTGCGGCAGTGGCGGCAGTGCATCGACGGGTGCGGGGTGCCTACGCAGCGGTCGTGCTTATCGTTGGCTTCGGACTAGTGGCGTTCCGTGATCCGCATGGCATCCGTCCGCTGGTGTTCGGGGGCCGCGAGACCGGAAGCGGCATGGAGTACATGGTGGCTTCGGAAAGCGTCGCCCTCGATGCGCTGGATTTCCGGCGGATTCGCGACGTAGCCCCCGGCGAGGCGGTGCTGTTCGATCTGGGAGGGCGGATACACACCCGCCAGTGTGCTGAAAATCCGCAGTATTCGCCGTGCATCTTCGAGTTCGTTTACCTAGCGCGGCCGGATTCAATCATGGATCAAGTGTCGGTACACAAGGCGCGGTTGCGGATGGGCGAATATCTGGCCGAGAAAATTCTGCGGGTGTGGCCGGATCAGGATATTGACGTGGTCATCCCGATTCCCGACACCAGCCGTACCGCTGCCCTGCAAATGGCCTCGATTCTGGGCATCAAATACCGGGAAGGTTTCATCAAGAACCGCTACATCGCCCGCACCTTCATTATGCCGGGGCAGAAAACCCGCAAGAAATCGGTGCGCCAGAAGCTGAATGCCATCGATCTGGAATTCCGGGGCAAAAATGTGCTGCTGGTGGACGACTCCATCGTGCGCGGCACCACCTCGGAAGAGATTATCCGCATGGCCCGCGAGGCCGGCGCCCGCAAGGTCTATTTCGCCTCCGCCGCGCCGCCGGTACGCTATCCCAACGTCTATGGGATTGACATGCCCGCCGCCCATGAACTGATCGCCCATGACCGTTCCGAGGCAGAAATTGCGCACGCTATCGGCGCCGATTATTTGATCTTTCAGGATCTGGCTGATTTGGAAGAGGCGGTGCGGCGTGGCAATGCTGCGCTCCAGCGCTTTGATGCCTCCTGTTTTACCGGCGACTATGTGACCGGCGATATTGACCAGGACTATTTGGACTGTCTGGCCCGCAATCGGACTGATGCCATCAAAAACGCCCGTGACAACGCCGACAACGCCATCCTCGATCTGCACAACCACGACTAAGCGCTATGCCGGCTTTTTGCTGGCGCTCTTGGCATGGAGACACCCGCCATGAATCCTTTTGACGATGTTGTCGAACCCGGTTTTGCCAGTCTGGCGGTACGCGCCGGCCAGACCCGCACTCACGAGGGCGAACACGCTGAGCCGATTTTCCTCACCTCCAGCTTCGTGTTCGCCAACGCTGCCGAAGCGGCTGCCCGCTTTAGCACCGCTACGGGCAATATCTATTCCCGGTTTACCAATCCGACGGTACGCATGTTTCAGGAACGGCTGGCGGCGCTGGAGGGCGGCGAATCCTGCATCGCTACCGGCTCCGGGATGGCGGCGATCCTGGCGACCTGCATGGCCTTGCTGAAGAGCGGCGATCACATTGTCTCGGCCAGCGCCGTATTCGGTACCACGATTTCCTTATTTAACCAGTACTTGAGCAAGTTTGGCATCACCGTCAGTTATGTGCAGCTCAGCGATCTCGCGGCCTGGGAAGCGGCGATTCGGCCAGAAACCCGGCTGTTTTATCTGGAAACGCCGTCCAATCCGCTGATGGAACTGGCCGATATTCAAGCACTGGCTGACCTGGCCCATGCCCACGATATTTTGCTGGTGGTAGACAACTGTTTCTGCACCCCGGCGCTGCAACAACCGTTCAAGCTGGGTGCGGATTTAGTCATTCACTCCGGCACCAAGTATCTGGACGGTCAGGGCCGCTGCGTCGGCGGCGCGGTGGTGGGCGATCACCAACGAGTGGGTACCGACATCTACGGTTTTCTGCGCACCGCCGGTCCCAGCCTGAGTCCGTTCAACGCCTGGGTTTTCCTCAAGGGGCTGGAAACCTTGCACCTGCGGATGCGCGCCCACAGTGAGGCGGCTTTGCAACTGGCGCAGTGGTTGGAAACGCAAGCGGCGGTGGAACGGGTTTACTATCCGGGCCTGCGCTCACACCCGCAGCACGAACTGGCAAAGCGGCAACAAAGCGGCTTCGGTGGCATCGTTTCCTTTGAGTTGCGTGGTGGCCAGCCCGCCGCCTGGTCCCTGATTGACGCCACCCGGTTAATCTCGATTACCGCCAATCTGGGCGACACCAAATCTACTATTACGCATCCTGCCACCACCACCCACGGTCGGCTGACTCCATCGGAGCGGGAACGCGCCGGTATTCGCGAGGGGTTGGTGCGGATTTCGGTGGGATTAGAGGACGTGGCGGATATTCAACGTGATTTGGAACACGGTTTATGCCGGTTGAACGGATGATGATCAAAGCCATCACTTTTGATCTGGATGACACGCTGTGGGATGTGTGGCCGGTGGTGATTCGGGCTGAACAGTTATTACACGACTGGCTGGCTGAGCGCTATCCCGGCATCCCGGAGCAGTTCACGCCACTGGATTTGCGCGAACTGTGCAGCGAGGTCGCCGACGTTCAACCCGATATTGCCCATGACCGTACCTTGCTGCGTAAGGAAGCCTTGCGCTGGGCAGCGGCACGGGTTGGTTATACCGCGTTCGACAGTGATGCGGCCTTCGCAGTATTTTTTGCCGCCCGCAATGCGGTGGAGTTGTTCGAAGACGTGCGGCCCACGCTGGAGCGACTGGCTCAACACTACACGCTGGCGTCATTGTCCAACGGCAATGCGGACCTGCGGATCATCGGTCTGGATAATCTGTTTGCGTTTTCAATCAATGCGATTGAGGTGGGATCGGCCAAGCCAGAACCGCTGATGTTCGAGACCGCCCGCCGCCGGTTAGGGCTGTGGCCCACTGAGATCATCCATGTTGGCGATGATCCGATCCACGATGTGCAGGGCGGTCGGGACGCCGGCTTTGGTACCGTATGGGTGAACCGCAGCCGTCAGGAGTGGCCGGGCGGCGCCAGAGCGGATGCGGAGATTGGCAATCTGGCAGAATTGGAAGGGGTGCTGGCGGATTGGAAAAGCCACTCCGCCTGAAACGGGTGAGCGGCTACCACGGAATGGGCTTGCCGTCGCGGAAGAAGCCGCCGTTCGGCCCATCGTCCGGCAGCATGGCCGCCCAGACAATGCCGAAAGTACCTTGTTCCACGCTGCGTTCAGCGTTAGGTCCACCGATGTCGGTGCGTACCCAGCCAGGGCAAACCGAGTTAACCAGGATGTTATAGCCCTGGGTTTCCGCCGCCAGAATGCGGGTCAACGCATTCAGTGCCGTCTTGGAAATCCGGTAGGCTGGTGATCGGCCTTCCATCTCGCTCAACTGGCCCATGCCGCTGGAAACATTGACAATGCGGCCATAGTGCTGTTGTTTCATCAGCGGCACCAATTCCTGCGCCAGCAGCAGTGGACCGTACAGATTGGTTTTTAGCGTCGCGGTCAAGGTGTCCAGGCTGGCGGTGAGGACGCTGGTGATGCCCACGTCCTCGGTGCCGTGACTGTCGAGAAACACGCCAGCATTATTGACCAGGATATCTACCCGACCGCAGCGGCTATGAATGAACGCCCCCAGATCCGCCACGCTGCTTTCCAAGGCCACATCCAGCGGCTGAAACAGGACATCCAGTCCCTCAGCCAGCAGCTTCTCCAACGCCATTTCGCCCTTACCAGGGTTGCGGCTGGTGAGGATCACCCGGAGGTCGCGCTTGGCCAGTTGCCGAGCCGTTTCCAACCCTAATCCACGGTTGGCGCCCGTGACCACCGCGACCGGTTTGCTGCTTTTTCCACTCAACATGATCTTGCTCCCCTCCGGTCATCGCCGCCGTTATTGCCACGGCCTCAGTGATTAACCGTGTGTTGTTTTATTCATACTAAATAGTAGCATCATAGCTACAAAAAACAAAACTCTTCGATGTGGTTGCATAGAACTACACCCGAAATCCCAACGCGGTACGGCACATCGTGGAGAGGAGTCAGAATTTTTTATGTCGGGAATCATTGCACCGTGAAATAAATATCGCCGTACCAAGCCGTGGCGTTCTGGCCGCTATTGTCGGTATCGGTCATTAACGCGACCGCATCAATTTGATGAATGTCCTCACCGAACAATTGCTGGAAATCAGCGCGGATATTGCGCTTTTCACTCACCCATCTGCTGGCGTCTTTCATCCCCGAACGTAACGCCATCACCCGGGCGTTGCCAGTGAACGCATTGTTCCAGGTAGCACCCACCGCCTGATTGCTGGACCAGACATAAATCAGTGAGCGCGTTTTCCAAAACGCCGCGCCGCCCGATACTACGACGTAAACCCGGGCTGGATAGTCATCGCCTGCTTTGCTGCGCTCATCCACCCCGCTCAATACCCGATCCACTCGCCACGACCAGTTAAGCCAGGGGGTGCGGTTCAAATCCACCGGAATTTCTCGATAGAGTCCTGAAGCCGTACCCTGACTCTCGGCGAATAGAACCCGCCGACCGTCCTGTGCCATCAAGCGATAGCGGGTTTCACCCTGAAAGGATTTGGTTTGCCAGTCGTTCAGGTCACCGGCGGAAAACCGTCCGATCATTAATTCCTCGTTCGCTGCAACCACTAAGGTCGAAACCGCCAATAGCCCCGCGCCCAGCATTATTCTGAATCTCATGGTTCCTCCTGCGTCGGTTGAAACAGCCGATCCAGTAAATCGGCGTCGTCGAAATGCCGTCGGCCCACAAAAGCAATGGCATGGCGTCCACGCTCGCGCATCGCGCCGGCTGAGAGTACGCCCATCGGCCATAACCACCAGCGCTCGGCCCGTTCGCTGCCTGCGACTAATCCGTCCGGCCCGAACAAGCTGCGTGGAGCACCGTTTTCCACTGGAACGGTATAAAGCGCGGTGTAATCGCGCCCGTCCAGCGCTATCGTCTCACCGGGCCGGTCGGCATAAATCCGTTGCAAAGCGTGACTGCCGGCGGACAGCCGAAGGATCAGCCGTTCACCATGGCCGAGAGTAGGCGCCGGTTGCGGCGCCAGCGGCGGTTCGGCCCATTGCGCCGTTTCCGGTTGCAGTCGCAGCGCCGGGCTGGGAAAAAGCTGGTGATAACAGCCGCAGGCGTGGATGCTGTCGTACAGCAGCGCTTGGCCTGATCGATCCAGCGTTACCCGCCATAAAACACCATCCAGCGGCCCGCCCAGCAGGTCGAACGCACCGGTTCGTGGCCGGGCGGCGAACCAGATGAGATAGTTGAGTTGCAGCAACGGCTCGCCTCGCCAACGAGCATAAGAGACATAGCGATAGACCGTCGGATCGGCGGGATTGACCGTTGGGATGCCATCCACCCGCCAGTAGGGAGTACCGGGTCGGTCGGCATCGGTGGCGACATCGATCTCCCAGAGGGGAGCATGAGCCGTGAACAGCGCTTCAATCTGGGCCGGCGTTGGTTCGGGAACGTTGAGCGCGTCGCGGGCAATGTCGGCCGGATTCATCGGAACCGGCAGCGCGGGGTCCAGCCCAAACCGGCGCAACGCACCTTGCACCGGCAAGGTCGCCAGCGGTTGAGCGAACAGCGCCCGAGTTTCCTCCTGAGCGCGGTAAATACCGAAATCCACCGGCAGCGCAGTCAACGGATACAGCCCCAGTACCTGATGCACCGTGTGGTAATCGTCCGCAACCTGCGCCCGTTGCCGGATCAGCGCGAGTCGTTCGGCATCAGCCAGATCAATGATTCGCAGTGTGGTGGCGCAGCGTTCCAGAACAGCGGGAACCTCGCTAGTCGGCGCATGACGGCGATTGAGCGGGGTTTGAACCGAATCCGGCAACGAATCCCATTCGATCCGCCGGGCTTCTCGATCCAGTCCATTCAGGCGCGCCAGCCAGGCCGCAGTTTCAGCAGGATTCAGCGCCTGCTCGCGGTAACTGCTCAAAAACCGGTCCACCCGCAGATAGGGAAAATCAGGAATCCGGGCCGACGAGGAGGGTGTGACGCCATGCTCGACCATGACTGCATCCAAGGCAGCATACAGTTCCAGACAGTGGTCGGCGGCGGGATTATGAAGCAGTCGAGGCGGATTCACAGCGCACGCAACAAGCAGGACTGCCCACGGCAAAATCGCCAGCTCGCGTCTCAGTCTCATCCCGTGTATCTCCATTTTCATGGCCTGCTTTTTCAGGGACTCCGCATTGGTTCGGGTGTTCCCCGGTATGATTTCACCGACCCGACCCGGGTGCCGGCTATAATCGCGATATTTCCAACCGGGGGAGATGCCATGCGCGTTTATTTGCTCTCGACGGCGGTTGCACCGCTGGGTTCTGGAATGGGCGGTGGGGTAGAACACATGGTTGTCACCGCCGCCTGCCAGTTGCAAAAGCTCGGTCACCGCGTGTCGATCATCGCTCCCATGGGTTCAGTGTCCGGCCTACCGGATCTGATCATTTTGCCTGGCCGGCTGGCGCCAACAGCAGTGACCTACGGGCGTGACCTGCCCCTTCCTATCGAGGCCGATGCCTTTCTAATCACAGCACTGCGCTGGTTGACAGCACGGGTACAGTCCGACGATGTGATCCTGAACTTTTCCTATGACTGGCTCCCGTTATTCCTGGGCGATTATCTGCCCTGCCCGCTGGCAACCTTGATCAGCATGGGGCCATTGAACCGCTCGATGGATTTGGAAATCCACCGCTGCGCCGCCCGTCACCCAGAACATGTCGCTTTTCTCAGCGCTGCCCAAGCCGCCAGTTTCGATATGAGTAACCCGATCCGGTTGATCGCGCCAGGATTGGAACTGGCGCAATACCCCTACAATGCTCACCCCGGTCACGCCGTGGGCTGGTTGGGGCGAATCGCGCCGGAAAAGGGCCTGGAAGATATCTTCGCCCTATCAGCCCGTACCGGAATCACCGTCATGGTATTCGGTGTGATGCAGCAGCCCAGCTATTGGGATCGACTGATGAAAGGCTATCCCAACGCTACAGTACGCTACGGCGGCTTTCTAACGATGCCGGCGCTGGCCGCAGCGGTGCGGGACTTTCGGGCGTTGCTGATGACGCCAAAATGGCTGGAAGCCTTCGGCATTGTAGGTATCGAGGCGCTGGCCTGTGGCACCCCGGTCATCGCGTATCAGCGCGGTGGCGTCAGCGAGTATGTCCGCGATGGAGAAACCGGTTGGCTGGTGCAACCCGATGATCTCGAAGGATTATGCGCGGCAGCCGAACAGATCGATACCATTGACCGGGCGCGTTGCCGGGCGCTGGTGGAAAATCACTATACCGTAGCGCATTACGGCGCAGCATTAGCCGATTGGTTGCAAGCATTGACGACGGGGACAATCGGATGACCATGCCGGATCGACAGCGGAGTTGTACCCTTCATATCCGCAAGGATGCGCTCAAATTCTCCGCCGCCCACATGACCGTATTTCCCGACGGCGGCAAGGAAAACCTGCACGGCCATAATTATCAGGTCGAACTGGCGGTGGAACTGGCGGAACCGCCAGCACTGGCGCACATGCTCAGCTATGAGGTGTTCAAACAGGCGTTGCGGGCGGCCTGCAATGAATGGGATGAGAAGGTGCTGATCGCTGCGGATAATCCATGGCTGGAAATGCTGGCCGCTGCCGATGGTGAATACGCCTTCCGGCTGTGCGGCAAGCGTTATGTGCTGCCCACTGATGAAGTGGTGGTGCTGGCGGTAGACAATATTACTGCCGAAAACCTGGCCCGGCTGTTATGCGAGCGATTCTGGGAGCAACTGGCCCGCGACCACTCGATTTTCTGGCCCGAACGGATCACCGCAGTGAGCGTGCGGATCGACGAATCGCGGGGTCAGGGCGCGACCTATCGCATGGGCTTTGGCAACCGATCATCGGAGATCGTTAGTGAATAACCTAGCAAATTCCTTGCCGTTGCGACACCAAGTTGCTTTGATCACTGGCGGAGCTCGGGGCATCGGTGCGGCTACAGCGGAGGCGCTGGCGCACAAAGGTGCGCACGTCATTGTCGCCAGCCGTAGCCAAGTGGAATTGACCACCACGGTCGCGCAACTACACGCCAAAGGTTTCAGCGCCTCGTCACGGGTCTTGGATGTCGCCGACGATAGGGCGGTGAAAATTGCATTTGCCGATATTGCCGCCGAGTTTGGCCGGCTGGATGTTCTGGTCAACAATGCTGCTATTCTGCTGAGCGGGCCATTTACCGGGATGGCAATGAGCGATTGGGATCGGCTGATGGCGATCAATCTGCGTGGAGCCGTGCTGTGCGCACAGCAGGCATTTCAGTGGATGCGGGAGGGCAGCGGCAGCATTGTCAATGTGTCTTCGCTGGGCGGGGTGCCGGGCACTGAGAAATTCCCCGGCTATGCCGCCTACACGGTCAGTAAATTTGCCCTGACCGGCTTGACCGAGGCACTGGCCGCTGAGGGTAAAGCGCAGGGCATTCGGGTGAATGGCGTGGCGCCGGGCGCTGTAGATACCGAAATGTTGCGTAAGGCCGCACCGCATTTACGGACTCACACCGGTCCCGCTGACGTCGCCAAAGTCATCGCTTTTCTGTGCGATTCCGCCGAATCCGGCTGCATGAGCGGCGCGACTCTGGTGATCAATAGCAATGAGTGAACTTCACCGCCACTGATTGATCATTACATCAACCATGGCTTTTTATTTGGTACTGTAAATTTTCCTGCGATCTCAACCATCAGTCGGGGATCCCGATGCACCCCATCTAATAGAATCAAGATGACTGGATAAAATCAACACTCTAGCCTGCGCCGAGAACTATTGCCATTATGGCAAAATTTACCGGAGGAATTTTGTGGAACGCGCTATATCTTATCGATTATTTATACGGTTAATTATTTGTTGTTTATCAGAATGCCTGGCTCTTTCCATCTGCCTTGCACAAGATCAGAGCGTTACGATTTCTGTTGCGATTGGAAATCCTCTTAACCATTTCATTCCTTCTCAAACCTTCGGCGCCGGTATTGACGGTCACGAATATGGCGACACCAAGAAAATCTTCACCGAGAAGAATATTGCGGCGATGAAGTCGGTGGGCTTTGGCCCACTCAGTTATCGGCTAAGGACTGAGCTGGGAATAGAAACATGGCATTGGAATAATGCAGGACAATGGAGTGACCCGGTTCATCAGCGTGGCTATTGGGTGTCGAGGGCTGAGTCATCCAAGCCCATTGAGCAGTCTTATGGCTACCGATTACCGCGCCGAGGCAATACCATTGATCAGGCTAATAATGATGGGTATTCACGGCTTGATGATGGCGATCAGCACACCTTCTGGAAGAGCAATCCCTATCTGGATCAGCATTTTACCGGCGAAGATAATGCGCGTCATCCTCAGTGGGTGGTCGTGGACTTTACCAAGTCTACTCCAATAAACGCATTGCGTATTGATTGGGTTCGCCCCTACGCTACTGAATATACCGTTGAATATTGCACCACGACCAAGCCCAATGACATTGAAGATGAAGTGCCGACTGAGTGGCATACCTTTCCATGGGGAACGTTTGACAATGAGAAAGGGACGTCTCAATTAAAGCAGCTTTCCCCAACGCCGATCTCAACCCGTTTTGTGCGGATCATGCTCAAGAAAAGCTCTGGTACTATCCCCAAGAAGGTCTCCGATGTTCGTGATCATCTTGGTTATGCAATTCAAGAGATTAAGTTGGGAACAATCAACGCAGGTGGCAAATTCCAGGACCGGGTTCGCCATGCAAAAGGCAACGTGAAACAGACACCGATGTATGTATCATCCACCGACCCATGGCATTCGATCCACGATAGAAATCCAAATACAGAACAGCCTGGCTTCGATAGAGTTTACAATAGTGGCCTCACGAACAGCCAGCCGATGCTTTTGCCGGTAGGCGTTCTATATGACACCCCAGAAAATGCGGCGGCGGCAATTCGATATCTTAAATCCCACAGTTATCCTGTTACTCAGATTGAAATGGGAGAAGAACCTGATGGACAATACGTCACCCCAGAAGATTACGGCGCTCTTTATATCCAGGTGGCTGATGCCATTCATGCGATTGATCCTGAACTGAAGTTGGGGGGACCGTGTTTTCAAACGACCATTAACGAATACAAGGTTTGGCCGATTGGCAATGAAAAGAGAACCTGGATGACTCGGTTTTTAAGTTATTTGAAGGAGCGTAATCACGAAAAAGACTACTCATTCTTTTCGTTCGAGTGGTATCCCTTTGACCAGGGTTGCATAAGCACAGCGCCTCAATTGGCTGCGCACCCTGATCTTTTGCGTGGTGTTATTGAGCGCCTGCAACGCGATGGACTCTCTCCGTCCATTCCATGGATGATGACTGAATACGGTTATTCAGCTTTTTCCTGCCGTGCCGAGGTTGACATTGAGGGGGCGCTTTTCAATGCCGATGCGGTAGCGCTCTTTTTATCACTTGGCGGAGATCGCGTTTATCTGTACGGCTACGAACCAGGAAATCTTATGGATGAACTTTCCTGCAACTCGTGGGGCAACAACATGATATTTCTAGCTGATGACGACTTAAAGATTAGATATCGGACAGCCACCTATTTTGGGGCGAAGATGATCAATGAAAATTGGGTTAAGCCGGGGGATCAACCTCACGAGGTTTATGAAGCCACTTCCAGCCTTCTCAATAAGATTGGTCAACCTCTCATTTCTGCGTATGCGTTGCGGAGACCTGATCAACTCTGGAGTATTCTCATTATCAATAAAGACCCCATAAATAGTTATCCAATAAATCTGGAGTTTCATGATAAGACCACAAGAAAAATGACTATTGCGAAGGGTGATATTGAACTTTTCCAATATTCTCGTGATCAGTACCAATGGAAATCTAATGGGGAGCATGGGCGCCCTAGCAAAAGCGATCTTCCAGTGCATAAAACAATCCCTTTGGATCAAGTGGCGTTGCCGCCGTATTCGCTCTCAGTCATTCTGGTTCATCTTCCAGACTGACTGGGTTTTTCTCATCTCGCAGACAACGCCACAGCCTCATTGAATAAAACAAAAGGTATAGGTTGAATTGAATGTCCACTCCAAATGACTCCCCAGCCAACGGGCAAGGCGAGTCCCCCGCCCAACCCGTTTTCTTCGATCCCAGCCGCAAACGCTGGCCGCGCATGCGGCTGGGAATGGTGATCCTCGGCTTGACGTTATCCCTGCTGCTAGGGGCGCTGGTTCTTAGCATCCTGGTCAGTCCGATACTGCCGGCGCTCAGTCTGCCCAGTGCCAGTATTGTGCCTCACGGCGCCCACCTGGCGCCGCCCGTGCCCACGCTGTCCACCGAGCGAGCGCTGACGCGCCGCGAACGCGCCCTGCGCGATACCGAAGCCAAGCTGATGCAAGAGAAGGAACGCAGCCTGCGCCACCTGTTGACGCAGTTCCCAAAGACCAACCGCATTCCTAATGATCAACCGCTCACTATCGGATTCTTCGTGAACTGGGACGACGCCAGCATGAGTTCCCTTAAGGAAAATCTGGACAGCCTGGATCTGGTGATTCCCGAATGGCTGCACCTCGCGGGCGAGGATGGATCGGTTCGAGAGGATGATCCCAACCGGACGGCGCAGGTCGTCCAGTATATTCGCACCCGCCGTCCTGATTTGCGGATCATGCCGTTGGTGAACAACTGGAGCGGTAGCGAATGGGAGGGCGCCAAGCTGGGCCGCATGCTGATGAACCCGGCTGCTCGCGCCCGCGTTATCGAGCAATTGGTCGCTTATGCGGATCGCAACGGTTTTGCCGGAATCAGCATCGACTTTGAATCCATCCCGGTCAAGGCTCAGCCTGATTTTCGCCGCTTTATCGCCGAGTTGTACGCGGTGCTGCATCCCAAAAATTTGCAACTGTCGATCAATGTGCCGGCCAGCGATCCGGCTTTCAACTACAGTGAACTGGCCCGCCATGCCGACTACCTGATCCTGATGGCTTACGACGAACACTGGGCGACCGGCACGGCGGGTCCCATTGCCAGCCTGCATTGGTTTGCCGATGTTCTACGCCAGCGCCAGCGTGACGTGCCAGCCCAAAAAATGATCGTCGCTATCGGCAATTATGGCTACGACTGGATCAAGGACAGCCACCATGCCGAAGAAATGACCTTTGAAGAGGCGGTGCTTACCGCCAAGGAATCGGAGGGCAACATTCGCCTCGACCCGGTTTCGCTCAACCCAACCTTCGATTACGCCGATGACGATGGCCACATTCACCATGTGTGGCTGCTGGACGCCGTGACGGCGTTCAACCAGATGGTGATCGCCCGTCCGATCCAGCCGCGCGGTTTCGCTTTATGGCGCCTAGGAGGTGAAGATCCATCGCTGTGGCAGGTGTTCGGCAAACACGGGCCGCTGGACGCGGCACAGGCCGCCCAGTTGCGGGACATTCGCTTTGCCTATGGGCTGGATTACGAGGGGCAAGGCGAGATTTTGCGCGTCACCGCTCAGCCGCATTCCGGCAGTCGCGATCTCAACTTCGATCCGAAACGCAACCTGATTACCTCCGAACAGTTCACGACATTTCCATCTCCCTACATCCTGACCCGGCAGGGTAGCCAGGAGCGCAAGATCGTCTTGACCTTCGATGATGGCCCTGATCCTCAGTACACGCCCCAGATTCTCGATGCCCTGCGCCAGGCCGGGGTGCATGCCACCTTTTTCATCATCGGGGCTAATGCTGAACTGCACCCGGATTTGTTGCGTCGCACGGTGGATGAAGGCCACGAAATCGGTAACCACACCTTCACCCATCCGAATATCTCGGTCATTTCGCCTACCCAGTTTGAACTCGAACTGTCGGCCACCCAACGCCTGCTGGCCAGCGTGGTGGGACGACATTCACTGCTGTTCCGTGCGCCCTACGCTGAGGACTCCGAGCCGGAAACAGTGGATCAGGCGCGCCCTATTGATAGGGCCAGCAGCTTGGGCTATCTCGCCGTCGGGATGCAGATCGACCCGGATGACTGGCAACGACCGGGGGTGGACGAGATCGTGCGCCGCACCGTGGAGGCTGCGGAACGGGGTGACGGCAACGTAGTCCTGCTGCACGATGCCGGCGGCGACCGTAGCCAAACCGTGCAGGCCCTGCCCAAGCTGATCGAAGCGCTGCGCGGCCGGGGCTTCCAGTTTGTCACGGTCGCCGACCTGCTGAATCGGAGTCGCGACGATGTGATGCCGCTCGTGACCCCCGAGAGTCTGTGGCAAACCTGGCTGGACGGAGCCGCTTTTGGCGTACTCAACCTGGCGGCGGTGATCGTCCACTGGCTGTTCCTGATCGGCATCGTCCTGGGGATCGCCCGCCTGCTGTTTATCGGCACCCTCGCGGTCTACCAGCGCTGGCGCAAGCGCCGCCTCACCTTCGATCCAGCATATTCTCCCGCAGTGGCGGTGGTGGTGCCCGCCTATAACGAGGAAAAGGTGATTGTGCAGACCATCGCCTCGCTGCTGGCCTGTGATCAGCCTGAGCGCTTCGAGATTATCGTGGTGGATGACGGTTCCAGGGACGCCACCTATCGCCTGGTGCGCGACACCTTCGTCGACGAGCCACGAGTGCGGGTCTACACCAAGTCCAACGGCGGCAAGCCGGCGGCGCTCAACTTTGGCTGGGCGCAGACTCAGGCCGAGATTATCGTGGCCCTCGATGCCGATACGGTCTTCACTCGCGACACCATTACCAAACTGGTTCGCCATTTCGCCAATCCTCGGGTTGGCGCGGTGGCGGGCAACGCCAAGGTGGGTAACCGCACCAATCTATTGACCTGCTGGCAGGCGCTGGAATACATCACCAGCCAGAATCTGGATCGCCGCGCTTTCGACGTGCTCAATTGCATCACCGTAGTGCCGGGAGCGGTGGGCGCGTGGCGGCGCGAAGCGGTGGAGCAGGCCGGCGGCTTCAACGACCTCACCCTGGCGGAGGATGCTGACCTTACCCTGTCCATCCGCAAGCGGGGTTATGCCATCGTCTATGAAGACGAGGCGGTAGCTCTCACCGAGGCCCCCGATACCGTGCGAGGTTTCGTTAATCAGCGCTTCCGCTGGATGTTCGGCACCATGCAGGCGGCCTGGAAACACGCCGATGTCCTGTTTCGACCGCGTTACGGCGCGCTCGGCTTTGTTGCTTTGCCCAACGTCATCATTTTCCAAGTGCTGTTTCCCCTGATTTCGCCGGTGATGGATTTGCTGCTCATTGGCTCGCTGGCGTCGGCGGCCCTTGATCGCTGGCAACATCCGGCCGGGTATTCCACCGATGCCCTGGGGCGGGTGTTGTTTTATTACGCCCTGTTCGTCACGGTAGACTACTTGGCTGCGGCGCTGGCCTTCGCCCTGGAACGCAACGAGAATAAATGGCTGCTCATCGGGCTGTTCTGGCAGCGCTTTTTCTATCGCCAACTGATGTATTACGTGGCGATTAAAAGCACATTGGCATCTCTGCGGGGGGTGCTGGTGGGCTGGGGTACGCTGGAGCGCAAGGCCACTGTCAAGGTCACCTAGCAAAGATCAGCATGGATAGCGGTTCAACCGGATATGCCCATGAATTAGAGTACCCGTAGTGCTATACCTTATATAAACCGTATGATTTCGGCGTCTGGGTAATCCTCCGGGCGCCCTACGATAAAACTGAGGGAAGTAAGCTAAGCATGGTCAATCTTTGGTTGGATTTTCTGTACAAGATCACCGGTGGCGGCGAACGCGTCCTGCTCGATCAGGTTGCAGATCGATTGAAGGGTTGCGATCTTAATTTCGTTGCACCTTCGGATGAGCAGGAAAGTATTCTGGCACGACGGTTGACGGCCGGCTTTGGGAACCTCTCCGAAGCGATTCGGCAAGCCGTCGCTCTATCGGTGCAGATTGCCGAAGCAGTCCCCCCTATCACCGCTGAAAACGGGGAATTGGTCACTCAATCCCACGCCCAGTTGGGTGCGCTGACCGAAGTTTTCACGGCGACCCAACGGCTGCTGGAAGGTTTGCGGGGGGCGCGTGACGAACTGCGAGAAGTGATCGATCTGTCCAAGGAGGCCAACCGTTGCGCACAGGAAGGCGGTAGCGCAGCGCGGGAACTGGCAGAAGCGATGGTGGAGGTAGAGTCGCGTTCGGCGCGGGCGCATGAGATCGTCGAAGTCATTGACACTGTTGCTTTCCAGACCAACATCCTGTCGATCAATGCCAGCATCGAAGCCGCTCGTGCGGGTGAACTTGGGCGGGGTTTCGCGGTGGTCGCGCAGGAAATCCGCCAGCTCGCGGCGCGCACCGCCACCGCAGCACGAGACGTGCGGGTGATCATCGGCGAGACGAGTACTGCCATGAGCAGTGGCGCCCGTTCCGCTGCGGAAACGCAGCAGGTCCTGACCGGTCTGGGCGAACTGATGGCGCGGGCGGGCGTGGCGATGGAATCGGTGGCGAAGCGCGTTACCGGGCAAGGGGAGGAGATTGTCTCCATCGATCATTCGCTCAACCAGGTCTTGACCCTTGGCCGGAATAATCTTGAAAACGCCGGGAGAATCGCCGAGCGCAGCGAAGCACTCCAACAGGCCACTGACACTCTGCGCGACTGCGTTGGCCTGTTCCGGCTATCCGAAGACCCGTTGCGCGAGACCCGGCACGCCGCCGCTTTCGCACTGGCGACCGCCGCAGCTAAAACGGTTGGCGCGGCTTTGGCAACGGCCTTGCGTTCGGGCGCGATCACCGATACCGCGCTGTTCGCACGGGAGTACCAGCCGATCAGCGGAACCCAGCCACAAAAGTACCACACCGCGTTCGACCGCCTTTGCGACCAACTGCTGCCTTCCATCCAGGAACCGGCGGCGGTGGCGCAGCCGTGGATCGTGTTCGCCATTTGCGCCAATCGTGATGGCTACGTGCCCACCCACAACCAGCGGTTTGCCCAACCCTTGACCGGTGATCCGGCCAAGGATCTGGTTGGCAACCGGACCAAGCGGATTTTCGACGACCGGGTTGGGCACAGCGTGGGTGCCCATACCGATCCTTACCGGCTACAGGTCTATCGGCGCGATACCGGCGAGATCATGTTTGATTTGTCGGTGCCGATTTTCGTCGGCGCTGAACACTGGGGCGGCTTCCGGATCGGCTACGCGCTGGCTTGACGCGGAGGGCGCTGCGTTCCGTGGGGCTACAAACACCGTCAAGATGCAGAACAGAAATGCCGGCACGAAATCCAGAAACACCCGGTTGATACTGGTGTATTGCTCGGCCCAGTACTGAGCATCGGTCATGAAAAACAGGATGAACAACGCCAACAGGCTGGTCACGATAAAGACCAGTTCTACCCGTTGCCAGCGCGTCGCGCCGCGCCTGACCACCCCAGTCAACGCTACGCTCGCCGCCACCAGCGCCAGATACCAGAGCAGATGCCAGTTCGCCAGCACCAGAAAATTCATCATCAACGGATTCCAACGACCCCGATAGCCCAGTGTGAACTGGCCTAGATAGGGCACTTGAATCAGTTCTGGCGTTAATCGAACCTCGCCAAGCCCCGGAATGTTGAACGCCACCCCACCCGTCAGCCACCCGCCTGCGCCTGCCACTATCGCCAATCCGGCCAACGCCAACAGCCACCTTCCCCGTAGCCGGGCCGCCAGCAGCATGGGCAGGAACAGCAGCAACCACACCGTGCCTTCGAGCTTGATTAGCGGACAGGCCAGAGCCAGCAGCACGGCCAAGACCACCTGTCGGCGGTCGCCATTCCGCGCCCATTGCAAAAACGCGATCACGGCCAGGCTGAACACCGCAGCCATCCACAGATCAGCATATCCGGCCAAGGCCACATGGGTATTCAGTAACGGCAGCGATAGTAGCAGCCAGGTGAAAATCAGCGCGGTCAGCGCCGATGCGCCCCACTGCCGTGCCTGGCCATAAAATCCCAGCCCCAACGCCAGTACGCACCCTATCCAGGGCAGATTGGCGGCGGTTTCGTTCCAGGCGCCGAACGCCAGCGTCGGCCACAGCGCCAGCAGCGGCACCGTGCAGGGATAGGTCCAAGCCTCAAGGAGGTAAGCCGAAGCGGTGGTATTCGCCAGCCAGCGCTGCGGATCCACGAACGGGATGAGCTGATGCAACTCCGACCATACCCGTGGCCGGACGGTCCAGGTAGTCCACGCATCCCACGGATAGAGCGGCCGCCACCACACTTCCAGCGCCAGCCCGGCCAGGCGCACCCCTAGCCAAATCAGTAACAGCACAAACAGGATGTGCCGCCACTGCGCATCCACGTCGAAATCTTCCTGTTCATGCAGGATCTGAAGGTTAGCGAGTGAGGCTCGCCACCACATTAACCCACCACCGGCCAACGCCAGCACGGCCAATATGACCATCGGGCCGACGAAATTCAGCGGCAGACCAAATGTGGCTTGGGCACGCAACAACAAGGTTGTTACCAACAGGCCCAGGATGTAGCCGTAACCCAGCGCCAGCGGCCACCCGGGCGTCGCATCGCGCCACAGAACCCGCAGCCAAAGCGCGCCAGCCAGCCAGGGTAATCCCAACGCCAGTCCCACCCGCCACCACTCCATCGCCATTAACCTCCCTTGACCCGGAACAGCGTGCCCGACGCAGCGGCATACAGCATTTCTGCCGGTAACTGCACCCCCGCGCTTTCCAGCATTTGGCGTTCGCGGTCGTAGCGCACCTCGTTCAGCGGCGCCAGAATCAGCACATAATCGCCAGCGTGCGCCTCACTGTTATGTGGCAGCCGCGACAAACCGGCATAACCGTTATGCGGCAGCAGATGATAACGGGCGCGTCCAGCCAAAAAGCCGCCGGGATCATTGCTGACAATGAACAGCCGCGCCGGCTGTTCCGGCAAGCGCTGGCGCACCTCCAGCAAGAACTGATAAAGCTCGCCATCCAGCGCTGCCAACCGCCGCCCCGTTTCATCCTTGCCGGCGAAGCGCTCTGCCGTTCGTTCCAGTCGTTGGCCTAAATCCCACTGCCAGCGCAAATCCAGCGCCAGCCAGCCGAGCAGGAATAGCGCAGCGTAGGGCATCCGTGTTCCGGGTGCGCGGCGCTGCGGGTTAAACAGGGCGTATAGCACCGCGCTGAAACCGACCCACAACGCCATCATCAGCACCGGCGGAAACAGGGCGTTCAGCGATGCGCCAGCGGTGTAATTGATCGAACGCTGGCTCCAATCCTCGAACGTGGTCCAATCCTCAACCATCTGGCGCAGCAATTGACCGGTGGTCAGCAGCATCGGTCGCAGTTCCAGCCCACGCACCACTAGCGGTTGTGCCAGCGGCCCACGCACCACTAAACCGATAGCGATGATCCGGCCTTGCCAGCCCGGTTCCGTGCTTAAATCGAGAGTACCGCCGTCGGATGATCCGGGCGGCAACACCCGTTCTCGAGTGGTGCGCGGATCATCGAGCGTGGCCCAGACCAGCCTTATTTCACGGCCTGGTTCCAGTCCACTGATCTGCCAGGAAAGATGGCGATAAAGATTCGCCTGGACTCGCCGGATCGAGCCTCGAACGACTGCCAACTCCAGCGGGCCGGGCTGGCGAATTTCCAGCCCGGCGGCAGTCGGCGCGCCTTGGCCGCTGGTCAGTTGCAGGCTGGCACCGGTCAATAGCACCGGGGGCGCCACCTGCGCCAGACCGCCGCTCAGATAAAACAGCAGCAGCGCCAACACCGCCAGCAGAGCGCCGCCTGACACCGCCAGCATCCAAAGTAAACCGTGCCGCGCCGGGTGACAGGAACTCGGCGATTCCGTTATTCGCGCCATTTCGGTGATTCGGCTTCGCAATAGCGTTGAAAGGTCCAGGCGGGGCGATAACCCAGTTCCCGACTGATGCGGGCGGCGTCATAACAGGCCCAGCCCAGCAGTTTATCCAAGGCGGCCGCTACTCGCCGCTCCCGGTGTCCGGTCAGCCACCGTGCACCATCGGCCAGCGTAGCCACGGCGTAAAGGACGTTTGCGGGCACCGACCAACGTGGCACCGAAAGTCCTAACGCTTGACGAATCATGGCGTACAGTTCCCGGCCCGAATACGGCTGGCCGTCGGTTACGAAATAGCTTTGGCCCGCTGCCGAGGGGTGTGCGACGGCCAGTAGCACCGCCTGCACCACATCGTCCACATGCACCAGTGAGCGGCGATTGCCGGTCTCCGGCAGCGGTGGGAACCCGCCGCGTTGCACCGCAGTAATCAACCGCGCCAGATTGCCCTTCATCTCCGGTCCGTAGACCAGTGCCGGTCGCACATTAACCCCATGCAATCCCGATTCACGGCCAACCGCCAGCACTCGTTCCTCAGCAGCGCGTTTGGCTAGACCGTAGGGGGTTTCCGGCGGCGCATCCCAACTCTCATCGACACCATGCGGCCCCGGCTCGCCAACCGCCTTGATGCTGCTGAGAAATCCGAAGCGCCGAACCCCGGCCGCGACCGCTGCATCCAGCAGTTGGCAGGTTCCATGAGCATTGACCGCCCAGTGCTGATCGGCGAAATCAACGCTGCTCCCGGCATCGGCATGAGCAAAACCGGCGGCATGGATCACGCTGTCCATCCCGGCACAGGCGCGCGCCAGACTGGCGGCATCCGCCAAATCGCCGACGATAGTTTCCACTCCATGCCAATCGCTCGGAATCAGGCAGCCTGGTCGAACCAGCACCTGCACCCGCGCGCCGCGCGCCTGCAATGCCGCAACCAAGCGGCGGCCGATGAAGCCGGTTCCACCGGTCACCAGCACTGGCCGATGCTGATAAAAATCCGGTGCTACCACCAGCGCCACCCGTACCGGTTGAAGAACAGCATCGCCGCCCGCAGAAAGAGGCCAATATGGTGAATGCCCTTGCGGGCCGCATGACCGCCGAAGTGAACGATGCGCACCGTCGGCACATAGACGATCCGGCTGACAGTTGCCAGCCGCAGACTCAGATCGAAATCCTCGAAATACAGGAAATAGTCGGGACTGAATCCTGTTATTCGATTCAGCGCCGCCTGCCGGCAGAGCATGAAACAGCCGCTGGCGATGGGGGGGTCCCAAAATACCGCGTCACCGGTGCAGTCGCGCAGTTCGTAGCGATCCAGCCGGGTTTGAAACCGTTGTCGCAGCCAGGCAGGGGCGAAGCCGCGCAACGCCAAATCCAGAACGGTCGGATAGCGCTTGCACAGATACTGGCGCCGACCGGCTTCGTCCCAGGCCGCCGGCGCTACCCATCCGACATCGGGATACACGGTCAGAAACGCCAGCCCTTCGCTCAGCGCGTTTTCTTCCAGCAGTACGTCAGGGTTAAGAATTAAATGATAATCGCTGTCACGGTTTTGCAGCGCCAAGTTATGGCCCGCGCCATAACCGATGTTGCCGTGGCCGCTGAGCAGGTCAACGCGAGCGGGTAGCGCAGCAGCATCCAACATCTGCTGCAATGGCTGACGCCAGGTAGTTCCAGGGCCGTTGTCCACCAATATCAGCCGGGCTTCGGTCGGCAACTCTAGCCGGCTGGCATGGCGCAACGCCCGCCCGAGATGATCCAGCACCGTGGCCAGCAGTGCCAAATCGGGCGCATAGGTGACGATGGAAATGATGATCACGCGCCACCCCGCCGGCAGAGCGCCCATAAACCATGACTCATCATTTGCCGCAACGACCAGGATGAGATTCGGCGGCTGGCCTGAATCACCCGCCGTTGTCGCCAGCACCGTGGTAACCCGCGCAGAGCGTCCCACTTGGCCCGCAGCAAAATGATGCCTTGGCCGCGCAGGGCGAACCACGCCACCGTGCCCAGATTCAGCAGCAGATGTTGCGGCAGGTAAATCCAGAACAACAGGGCGGGCATATTTTTGCAGTAAGTCCAAACCAGATTGCGATGACCGTGATAGAGCGAGAAGGAGCTGCGCCGCCCAGTCACTGCCGACCCCACATGAAGAACCACGGCATCCGGCACATACCGGCAGTGGTAGCCGAGAAGTCGCAGCCGAAATCCCAGATCGATATCCTCGAAATAGCAAAAGTAGTCTTGATCAAAGCCACCGACTTCGAGAAAGGTCGAGCGGCGGTACAACGCTGCTGCTGCACAGGGGGCAAAAATCTCCCCGTCGGCGCTCGCACCAGCGACCATAATCTGGCCATGATCGCGCCGCCAGGCCAGCCCGCTAACATGGTAGATGTCACCGGTTCCATCCAGCCGGCCAGGATCGCCGGCGTCCAGCAACCGGGAACCGAAACTGGTGCAGCCGGGATGAGCCAACGTCGCTGCCAGTAACCGCTCCAGCCAGTCCGGCTTCGGGAAAGCATCGGGGTTGAGCAGCGCCAGCCATTCCACCCCGTCTGCTCGCTGCGCCGCCAGATTGTTGGCTGCCGCGAAACCCAGGTTACGCTCCAGCCGCACCCATTCCACCTCGGGATAGTCGCGTTCGATCCCATCGGTGGAACCGTCGTGGCTGGCGTTGTCCACCACCATCACCCGTTGTGGGCGGTGGGTCTGGGCGCGCAGATGACGCAGACACTGACCGAGCAGAGGTCCGCTGTTGAAATTGACAATAATCACCGCAATTCCAGCCATTCTGTCCTATTCCACGTATAGCTGGTTCCGGGCCAGACCGGTATAAGTTTCCATTCAAGTTTCATACGGTGCGGCGGTGCCCTAGAATAGCCGCCCGGTTATTACTTGGCACCTGTTACCCTTCCACGATGGCTCTGAATAGCGAGCATGTCTGTTAAATTTCTAATCGTCAAAACCTACAGGTATTTCCGTCGCTGGGGCCTGCGCGCCATGCTGCGTCGGATTGTTGTCGAATTGCGTCTGCGTCTGAGCCATGATCGGGCAAGATCTGCTGGCGACGCGCGGTTTCCCGATTTGGTGAATCTGGCGGGAGTGGTACCGCTGGGCGATCCAGGTCCAAACAGACGCATCGCCGTACACGCCCATATTTTCTATCTGGATTTGGCCGAGGAGATCGCGGCGCATCTGCGCCACATTCCTTTCGCCTTCGATCTATTTATTTCGACCCCCGACGAGGCCGCCAGAGCCACTTGCGAGACCATTTTTCGCAGCCTGCATCGGGTGGAACGATTGTGGGTGCGCGTGACACCGAATCGTGGACGGGATATCGCCCCCCTGTTCTGCCTTTTCGGATCTGAATTATCCGGTTATGACTTCATCGCGCATGTTCATACCAAAAAGTCGCTCTATGCCGAGGGCGGGATGCTGGGATGGCGGGAATATCTGTTACGGCAACTGCTCGGTGGTGAGGATCAGGTCCGGCGGATTTTTGCGCTGTTCACTGCCGATCCGGAACTGGCTCTGGTGTATCCCCAAAATTATCGGCAATTTCCGTACTGGGGAAATACCTGGCTATCGAACCAGAGCCTGGGGCGGGAATGGGGTCAGCGCTTGGGCATTGCCGACCTGCCGGACGGCTATTTTGACTATCCGGCCGGCTCGATGTTCTGGGCGCGGCCGGCGGGACTGCGGGCCTTGTTCGATGCCGGCATTCTCTTAACGGATTTCCCCGATGAAGCGGGGCAAACCGATGGCACCCTGGCACACGGTCTGGAACGCCTGCTCGCACTGGCTACACGGCAGGCTGGTCTGCGGACCGCCATAGTGGCGGACCCGATGTTCCCAAGCTGGTCAAAATGGCGGTTTGACCACTACCTTGCTCGTACCCGCGCCCATGTCGAGACCATGCTGAGCAGTAGCAAGCTCAAAATCATCGCTTTTGATATTTTCGACACTCTCGTGGTGCGACCCTCGCTTCACTCCGAAATAGCCAAGCTGATTATTGCGACGCGCATGGCCGATGCGCCGGGAGGCGCTGATTTCATCCGCCTGCGGCCGCTGGCTGAGAATCTGGCCCGTTCCCGCAAGCACCAGGACGTGAATCTGGACGATATTTACCTCGAATACGCCACGCTCGCCGATCTGTCGCCGGAGGACGCAAAGCGATTCCAGTACTGTGAAGAGCAGGTGGAACGCGCGCTGGTTTCGCCACGGCCCGATGGACTCGCGCTGTTCCGTTATGCATTGACGACGGGAAAGCCGGTGGTGCTAATCAGCGATATGTTTCTTTGCCGTCAGACCATCGAGATGCTGCTGGAGGAGCAGGGCATTGGCGGCTATGCCGAACTTTATCTGTCTTCCGATGTGGGGGTGCGCAAGGACAGTGGCGAGTTATATCGCCACGTCCTGAAACAGTTGGGCGTGGCGCCCGATAATTTGCTAATGATTGGGGATAACGAACATTCCGATCTGCAAATCCCCATGAACCTGGGCATTCACACCGGTCATGTGCTGCGGCCGATAGCAATGGCCGCCGCCACGCCTCGTTTTTCTCGAATTCTGGAGCGCTTTCGCCACAGCGACGTGAACAGCCAACTGGTGCTGGGACTGGTGGTGAAACGCTTCTTTCATCCGGTGTTCTACAAGGATTTCAACCCCGCCGACTTCATCCACGGCGGCGCTGAGGGGGTGGGTTACGCTATTGCTGGTCCGTTGATTGTGGCGTTTGCACAGTGGCTTTTGGCGCACGCCAAGGCCGACGGGATTACCACCCTCTATTTTCTGGCACGGGAAGGGAAACTGCTCAAGGAGGTCTACGATCGGCTGGCCGCAGTCACCCCGGGCGCGGCGGCGGCGCAGTACCTGGTGGTGTCGCGGCGGGCGATGACGGTGCCGATGATCGAAACCCTCGATGACATGCTCAACATCGCCAGCGCGGATTATTTCTCCAACGAGTTGGAGAAATTCCTGTTCTATCGCTTTGGCCTCAAGCTGGACCACGCTGAACGGGCGGAGCTGGCCCGGCACGGTCTCTGGTCAACCGATCGCAAGGTCGAAGTGAAAGGCGACCATCCGCATCACCTGCAACCAGTATTGGAGGTTATCGCCGACCGTATCCAAGCCCGCGCTGCGGTAGAGCGACCCAGTCTTTTGGCCTATTTGCAGCAAATGGGACTCGATCAATCGGGAACCTCCGCCGTAGTGGATGTCGGCTATTCCGCCACGATTCAGGGCCGGCTGTCGAAAATCCTGGGTAAATGCATTCATGGCTATTACCTGCTGACTTCGGCGAAAGCGCAGCGGATCTGCAATGATTACAGGGTGCTGGCGTGGGGTTGCTATGGCGAATCCCTGGTTCCGGGAACTGATGCCTCGCCCCTGTGGCGACGCAGCTTCGAGCTTGAAATGCTGCTGAGTACCGATGATGCCCAAGTGATGTATTACGCAACCCAGCCGGATGGCGCAGTGGCTCCGGTCTTTCAGCCACTGTCTGATGCAGAGCAGAATTCCGCTGCCGTTCGGGCGGACATCCGCCGGGGAGTGCTGGCTTTTGTCGATGATGTTCTGGCTCTGGACCAGGCGGTGCTACCCGGAGTGAGGGTGCCGTGCGATCTGGCAGTTGCGCTCTATGAGGAGTTTATTGACGGACTGTCTGCTGCGGAATGGGGCACCATGGCCAGTTTCGTATTGGATGATCACTATTGTGGCCGTGGTATCGTCACCCTGGATCAACCTATGGGGGTTCGTTAAGCACCGGACTGCTTGGCGTCCCGTCTAATCATTCCGATGTGGTAATCGTTGACGAATCCAGCGGATTGGCGCGGTGAGTTTCCATGAGGTGGACGATAACAGTGCCTGCACCTGTTGGCGGTAACGATTCACCTCCGCTGTCAGCACGACCATATCCGCCTCCAGCGTGGCGAGGCCGACATCCCGAACCCGAATTTCATCTTCCAATTGGGCGAGACCAATATCGCGGGCGCGAATTTCCTGTTCCAGTTGGGCGAGGCCAACATCGCGGGCACGAATTTCCTGTTGCAATTGGGCGAGGCCGGCATCCCGGGCGCGAATTTCCTGTTCCAGTTGGGCGAGGCCGGCATCCCGGGCGCACACTTCATTCTCTAAGGCTCGAACCCACTGAAGGTAATGATCTCGCGCCCGCTCAAACCAGAAAAACGCCTCCACCCATTCCCGTGGGATGAACCGGTTCTGCCATTTAGCAAATACCGCAGCGCGGTTAATCAGGTGTTTTTCCGGTACTGATTGAGCTGACAGTCCAGAATCTCCCAATGAAAAGCGATAGATAGCGCTAACGCCAGGGACATGATGCAGGAGAGTGTGTTGCGATACCTGTAGCCAGAAGTCCCAGTCTTCCAGGCACTCCAATTCCTCATCAAAACGGCAGCCCATCTCCACCAAGGCACAGTCGAACAGCACCGCGTGGATGGGCAGGAAATTGGCGCCGCGCAGTCGCGCTGGGTCGTAGGGATCATCGAGTATTTTCAATGTGGCGCCCGCAGCGTTCTCCAAGCGGACACCGGTGTAAGCAGCGAGAGAGTCATGCCCATCGAGAAAAGCGTTGACCAGCTTGCCGATGTGGTCTGGAAGGAGCAGGTCATCGTCATCCAGGAACAGTAAATAACGGCCCTGTGCATGGCTTAAGCCCAGATTGGCGGCCGTTGCCCGAGCCAAAGGCCGCTCTGCGCCGATCATGCGCAAAGGGAACTCGCCGCAGGCGCTTTCGAGTTCTGGATGGCCGCTGCCTTTGGCGTCCACAACCACTACTTCGATAGTGTCATACGTCTGGGAAGCTACCGAATTGAGGGTATCCAACAAACTGGGGCGTCCCATGCTACGGATGATGATAGAAACCAGTGGCAGGCAACTATTGCATCCAGCTTTAGGATTAGTTGCGGTTTCAGACAAAGATCGTCCTCCTGTAGCCCAGGGCGAACGGATGGAGCGAAAGTTCGGTACTGGAGTCACGCTCCGCGCAGACTGATAATCGGCCAGCCGTGTTCTTGGGCGTGTTCGGCCAGGGTGGCATCGGGGTCTACCGCGACCGGGTAGCTGACCTGACCGAGTAGCGGAAGATCGTTGTGAGAATCGCTGTAGAACCAGCTTTCGTCGAGATTGTGGCCGGTTTCCGCCAGCCACGCGCTCAGCCGTTCGACCTTGCCATGCTGGAAACAGGGGATGCCTATTGGGCGACCGGTATAGCGCCCCGCCGTGAATTCCACTTCCGTCGCCAGCAGGTCCGGCACCTCCAGCAATTCGGCGATGGGCGCAGTGAGGAAACGGTTGGTGGCGGTGATGATCAGCAGGGTGTCGCCCGCCGTCCGATGCCGCGCCAGCAACTCCATCGCTTTAGGCAGCAGGATCGGGCGGATTTTGTCTTCGATGAATTGCGCCCGCCACGCCAGCAATTGCTCCAGCGAATGCTCCGCCAGTGGCCGCAGCATAAAAGCTAGAAACTCCTGAATATCCAGCGTACCGGCTCGGTAGTCATCGTAGAACTGCTGGTTTTCGCGTTCGTAGGACACACTGTCCACGATACCCTGCTCGATCAGAAACTGGCCCCACAAATAATCGCTGTCGTCGGCCAGCAGGGTATTGTCGAGATCAAAAATCGCCAGACTCATAGGGTTAAACTCATGCCGTTGTTAGCTCTCCACTCGTTCAGTTCAGACCGTATTGCCGGAGTTTCTTGCGCAGGGTACCGCGATTGATGCCAAGAATGGCAGCGGCCTTGGTCTGATTACCACCCGTAAACTTCATCACAATCTCCAGCAGTGGTGGCTCCGCCTCCCGCAGCACCAGATCGTACAGATTGCTGGGCGCTTGGCCGCCAAGGTTGTGAAAATAAATGCGCAAGGTTTCAGCAACGTGATCGCGTAACGGAGTGGCGGGCAGCAGATCAACCGAAGGTTCGGGATTTTGCGTACTCATGCAGCCAGTAATTCCTTATCGGCCAGACGCTCGAAGAAATCGCGGGCTAATCTCAGTTGCTCGCGGTGGGTTTCAACCGGGTTGACCCGCGCCCGGAATGCGGCGCTATCCGGCCAGGGCTGGCTATACCAGGCCAAGTGTTTGCGGGCGATACGCACCCCGGCTATCTCGCCGTAAAACGCATACAGGCTTTGCAGATGAGCCGCGACCCATTCACCGATATCCGCCGGAGTCGGCGACGGCCACGGTTCGCCGGTAGCCAGAAAATGACCGATCTCGCGGAAAATCCACGGTCGGCCCTGGGCGCCGCGCCCAATCATCACGGCGTCCGCGCCGGTTTCATCCAGCACCCAGCGTGCCTTTGCCGGACTGTCAATATCGCCATTAGCGATGACCGGGATCGTCACCGCCTGTTTGATGGCGCGGATGCTGGCGTAATCCACCGGCCCGGTGTAGCCGCAGGCGCGGGTGCGGCCATGCACCGCCAAAGCCTGAATACCGGCCTGTTCGGCGATGCGGGCGATGACGACACCATTACGGTGCGCGAGATCCCATCCAGTGCGAATCTTCAGCGTCACCGGGAGAGTCACCGCCGCCACCACCGCCTCCAGAATGCGCCCGACCAACACCTCATCGCGCAGCAGCGCTGAACCGGCCAGCGCGCCGCAGACCTTTTTAGCCGGACAGCCCATGTTGAGATCAATAATTTGCGCGCCCTGATCAGCATTGAAACGGGCGGCTTCCGCCATAGCATGAGGATCAGCGCCGAGAATCTGTACGCTACACGGTTCCGCTTCGCCAGCGTGATCTCGCCGCAACCGGGTTTTGTGGCTCTCCCACAGGCGCGGATCAGCGCCCACCATCTCCGAGACCGCCAGCCCGGCACCCAACCGTCGGCACAGTTGCCGAAACGGTCGGTCGCTGACGCCGACCATCGGCGCCAGAAATACGGGTGGGAATAGCGAGTAGGGACCGATCTGCATGGAATTAAGGTCGGTGGGAAAAAGTGCGCACTTTTAGGTCGATCAACGGAAAGCGCTACGAGGCGTCGGATTAGCGAGCCCGCCGAACGCCTTCCAGCAGCACCCAATCTTCCCGCCGCTGGCAGGGTCCGAAGCTAAATTCACGGCTAAACACCGCCTGCACTGCATCGGTATGTTGCTCAAGGATGCCGGACAGAATCAGGCGACCGTTCGCTTTCACCCGCTGGCCAAATTCAGGAGCCAGTCGCACCAGCACTCCGGCCAGAATGTTGGCCAGCAGAATGTCCACGCTCAACACTGCCGGTAACTCAGCCGGATCCGCCAGTTCAATGCGGTCTTCAACCTCATTTTCCGAGGCGTTGCTATCGCTGGCCAGCAGCGCCTGGGGGTCAATGTCCACCGCCCAGACCCGTTTTGCTCCCAGCCGGGCCGCAGCAATCGCCAGAATCCCGGAACCGCAGCCGTAATCCAGCACGGTTTTATCGGCTAAATCTGCGCTGTCCAGCCATTCCAGGCACAGCGCCGTGGTTGGATGGGTTCCAGTACCAAACGCCAGCCCTGGATCTAACCGGATATTGACCGCCGCTGGATCGGGCGGGGTTTGACAGGACGGACAAATCCACAAGCGCTGGCCGAAGCGCATCGGGTGGAAGTTGTCCATCCAGGCCCGTACCCAGTCACGCTCCTCCAGTTGAGTCAGCCGGCATTCCGGCAGTTCCGGCGTGTGCAGGAACCGGCGCAACAGACGTTTTACCACTTCGATATCGGTCTGGGCGTCGAACAGCCCGGTGATGCGGGTATGCGCCCACAGCGGGGTTTCGCCGGGCGCCGGTTCCAGCACCGGTTGATCGCCGGCGTCTTCCAGGGTAACCGCCAGCGCGCCGGCTTGCAGCAGGGCGTCTTCCAGTTGATCAGGAGGGTGATCGATGGCTTCGAGAGTTAATTGCAGCCAGGGGGCGGTCGCGTCGTCGCTCATGGGTCGCTATGGGTTGATGTTGTATAGGGTAAAGCGTAGCGGGTTCGCCGCCAGACCACCATGGACCTGAAGGCGCGGACCCGGTCAGCGGGTTTCGAGCAACTGCTTTTCCAGGTAATGGATATCGGTTCCGCCGCCGATAAAGCGGGCATCGCCGAGAATACGCCGATGCAACGGCGCATTGGTCTTGATCCCTTCGATCACCAGTTCAGCCAGCGCCCCCCGCATCCGGGCAATGGCGACTTCGCGAGTTTCGCCGTGGGCGATCAATTTGCCAACCATCGAGTCGTAATTCGGCGGCACCCGATAGCCGTTGTAAAGGTGGGAATCCACCCGAATGCCTGGCCCGCCGGGGGCGTGATACTGGCTAATCGTACCGGGTGAGGGCACAAAACTGACCGGATCTTCAGCATTCAATCGGCATTCGAGAGCATGGCCGGTAATGCGAATATCGCTCTGGAGATAACCGAGCGGTTGGCCGGCAGCGATCAGCAATTGCTCCTTAACGATGTCTACACCGGTAATCAGTTCGGTCACCGGATGTTCAACCTGAACCCGGGTATTCATTTCGATAAAGTAGAACTCATCGTCCTGATACAGAAACTCGAAAGTGCCTGCGCCGCGGTAGCCGATCCGCAGACAGGCCTCCACGCAAACCTGGCCGATATGGCGACGCTGTTCGGCAGTGATTCCCGGCGCGGGCGCTTCTTCGATGACCTTCTGGTGGCGGCGCTGCATCGAGCAGTCGCGCTCGCCCAGATGGATAGCGTTGCCGTGGGTGTCGGCCAGCACCTGGATTTCGATGTGGCGCGGATGGTCCAGATATTTCTCCATGTACAGGGTCGGATTACCGAACGCCGCATTGGCCTCGCTGCGGGTCAGATCAATGCTGTTCAGCAATGCAGCCTCGCTATGCACCACCCGCATTCCGCGCCCGCCGCCACCGCCGGAGGCCTTAATAATGATCGGATAGCCGATATCGCGGGCGATGCGCAGGGTTTCCGGAGCGTCGTCGCCCAGTGAACCGTCTGATCCTGGCACACAGGGCACGCCCGCTTCCTTCATCGCCCGGATCGCCGATACCTTGTCGCCCATTAACCGAATCGTCTCCGGTTTCGGGCCGATGAAGATAAAGCCGCTTTGTTCGACCCGCTCGGCGAAATCGGCATTTTCCGACAGGAAGCCATAGCCCGGATGGATCGCCACCGCGTCAGTGACCTCGGCGGCGCTGATGATCGCCGGCATGTTCAGGTAGCTTTCAGCGGCGGACGGCGGACCAATGCAGACGGTTTCGTCGGCCAGGCGCACATGCTTGAGTTCGCGGTCGGCAGTGGAATGGACGGCGACGGTGCGGATGCCCAGCTCCCGGCAGGCGCGCAGGATGCGCAGGGCAATTTCCCCACGATTGGCAATAACCACTTTCTCGAACATGGCGCAGCTATTCAATGATCAGCAGCGGCTGATCGAATTCAACCGGCTGGCCGTTTTCAACCAGAATGCGGATGATGACGCCGGTATGATCCGCCTCGATCTGGTTGAACATCTTCATCGCTTCGATGATGCAGACCGCATCGCCGGTGTTGACCTGTTGGCCGATTTCCGCCAGCGGTTTGGAGCCGGGCGCAGCGGAGCGGTAGAAGGTGCCGACCATCGGTGAGCGCAGGAGGTGGCCCTTGATTGGGTCTGCGGCGGGGGCGGCGGGGGCGGTGATGGGGGCGAGCGGAGCTGAACCCGGCGCAGGTGGCGGTGGACCGTAGTAGGTCGGCATGGTCCACGGTGGCGGCGAGGGCATCGCTCCACCGTGCGGATGGCGGCTAATGCGAACCGAGTCTTCGCCTTCCTTGATTTCAATTTCGGAAATACCCGAGGTTTCGAGCAACTCGATGAGCTTTTTGATCTTGCGGATATCCATTGGCATAGCGGCTATCTTGGCGTGGCGAGGTAACGGTCGGCGGCGCACAGTGCCAGTTCATAGCCCTGCGCGCCCAAGCCGCTGATCACTCCGACGGCAATATCGGACAGGTAGGAATGGTGACGGAACGGTTCGCGGGCGAACACGTTGGACAGATGCACCTCGATGAACGGGATGCCGACTCCGAGCAGGGCATCACGCAGCGCCACGCTGGTGTGGGTGAAGGCAGCGGGGTTGATGACGATAAAAACGATGCTTTCCTGGCGGGCGGCGTGAATGCGGTTGATGAGTTCATGCTCGGCGTTGCTCTGGAAACAAGCCAGTTCATGCGGCCCCAGTTCCTGGGCCAATTCCACGGAGCGCTGTTCGATGTTAGCGAGGGTCATAGCGCCGTAAACGGCGGGTTCGCGGGTACCCAGCAGGTTCAGATTAGGGCCGTTCAGCAGCAACAATTTTGCCATAGCTCAAGCAGGAGTCCTTGTCAATCAAGGGGCGCGATTCTGCATGAACATGACCGCGCTGTCCAGCCAGGTACGCAGTCGGTTCGCCACTGATCGCGGCATGTTCAGGGTTGACAGCTACTGAAAACTTTATTGACTTTCATGGGCTTTCATTTAAGAATCTTGGCCGTTCTCAGGAACCTACCGCCAGTTGGGCGGAAAGTAACGCTTGCAGAGAGGGCGTGAGACCTGGGGGAACATGCGGTCGCCTCATCAGCGTAAAGTTCCCCACCCGTGGGGAATTTGAGTGGCGAAAACCAAGCCGTACCCTTGGGCAACCTCGTTGAAGCAAGAAGTGAGCTATGGAATAAAAGACCATGGTTTACGCAACGGTAGGTTAGCGTATGAACGCCGAACTGATTCAAAGCCACAAGCACGAAACTTCTAACGATAAATCCCCGGCGACGACCCCTCAATCACGCAAGCCCCCACAGTCTGGGTGTAAAACGCGGTAGGTCCCACTCCACCGATAATTGCATAGCCGTACCCATCAGTTCTCATCCGGGCCAGCGCGGTCAGCAGCAGCGCCGTGCCGATACCGTTGCCGCGAGCGGATTCCGCCACGCCGGTCGGGCCAAAAAAGTTCTTGGCGGTACAGTCATAACAGGCAAAACCCAACAGAGCCTGTTCCCGAACGGCGATGAAGCACGATGGTGGCAAGGTTCGAAACGCATATTCGCATTCGGGAACCCACCCGTGGCCGAAATGGCGCTTCACCCACTGGACAAGCATCCGCTGATCCCAAACGGTGGGCGGTCGGATGACAATGTTCTGAGCGGCCATGCGGTGCAGAACGGGCGCTTTCTCCGGTAAATCGTATAGCTTAACCAGCATGTCCGACACGGGAGTCTCTCTTTCAGCAGATTGGATAAGGAATTTGCGCCGTTAATCGTGCAGCAAGTGCAAACAAACGCCGGGCAGTCCTTTTGTCGCTGATGATTTCAATCGCGGCGGCAGTTTTCTTGCGGCGGATCAGCTCCTCGATCCAGCCCTGTGCCCACAACACGGGATCGGTGAGTTTAGCGCGAGTGTTGGCTTCGCTGAGAGGTAATCCAGAACCCCTCAGCCGAAGTGGTCATAGCCCTGCCGTTCCAGACGAAAGGCGTAACCGTCAGCGCGGAACAAGCGCAAGCCCGGTTCGGCTTCAATCACGCCGATGCGGGTGCAACGACATTCCCAAGCCGCCGCGACGGTTTCCAGCCGCGCCACCCGCTCCGGCGGCACGGTAAAGCACAGTTCGTAATCGTCGCCGCTGCTCAAGGCGGTCACGAGTGCCGTTTCGCGGTCGAGGCTGGCGTTGAACGCTGGCGATAGCGGCAACCGCTCCACCTCCACCTGCGCCCCCACCTGGCTGCGTTCCAGAATATGACCCAGGTCCTGAGCCAGCCCATCAGAAATATCTATCGCGGCACTGGCGATGGCACGCAATGCCACGCCTTCGGCAAGACGCGGTTCCGGCCGCTCCAATCGGGCCTGGACATAGCTGTGTTGCCCGACCGCAATAGTCGCTTTACCGAGCGCCGCTGCCAATGCCAACCCGGCATCGCCCAAGGTTCCGGTCACATAAACCCCATCGCCAGGTTTCGCCCCATCGCGGCGCAGCGCCAAGTCCGGCGGTACGAAACCGTGCGCTTGCAGGGTGATGACAGTCACTGGGCCATGAGTGGTATCGCCGCCAACCAGTTGCACTCCATGCTGATCCGCCAGCGCGAACAAGCCCCGGCAGAACGCTGCAAGCCATACCTCATCGACCTTGGGCAGCGTCAGTGCCAGCGTTGCCCAAGCCGGGGTCGCGCCCATCGCCGCCAGATCGCTCAGATTCACCGCCAGCGCTTTGTGACCGATGCCTTCCGGATCGGCGGCGGCGAAGAAATGCACGTCCGCTACCAAGGTATCCAGCGTCACCGCCAACTGCTGGCCGACCGGCGGGATCAGCAGTGCACAGTCATCGCCGATACCCAGCGCCACATCGTGACGATTCGGAGCATGGTCGGCGAAATAGCGGTCGATCAGGGAAAACTCGGAGGTGGGCAGGGTCATGGCAAGAGGCCGGCAGAATCTGCCGAATTCAGGTGGGCCATCATGAAGAGTGTTGTAAATCCCGGCGGGCGCTGGAAATGGTCACGGTAAAGCCAGTAATCACATCGATCAGCGTCATCAGCATGATCAGAAAGAACGTCATGCTGGCCATTTTTGGAGTGACCAGTAATTCGATTAGCGCGATGATGAAGACCACCAGCGACAACACATGATTGAGAATGGCAGCCGACGAACTGCTGGTAGCGCGATAAATTTCAACACACAACAGGAGCAGACCCATCACCAACAATAAATCACCGCCTCGGAACGGTAGCACTGCACCGGACAGCAGCGGCAGAACAAACAACACGCTGTCCAGCCAGATTGGCACAACCAGCGCCAGTGCGGTATAGGCAGCCACAACAAATACGAGCAGCGGAATACTGGCTATCATTTTAATTGATCTCTTGTGAATTCATTATGTTGTCGTTCATTCTTCGGGATCTCGGCGGTCTGGAGCCTCGGCTTGCTACTTTACCGTTTTTCTTAATACCCCGCCGCCCGTCCGCTTGACGGGAGTCGGAAAATCTCCTCGCTCGCCTGCGGGAAAGGAGTTGGGGTAAGTACCGAAGATTCACCAACGGAAAACATCTCCAGTGCCACCTCCGTAACCACTCCATCCAGCGGCACATCCCACGGTTGCCGGAACAAGGTAGCCACTTTTTGCAGGGTGTAGCCTAATCCCAGCAGATAAGGTCGATGGCCGTGCAGACCCGGATCACGTTGGAAGGCAAAACTGCGGTCGTAAAATCCGCCGCCCATACCCAGGCGGTTGCCACAACTATCGAACGCCACCAATGGCATTAGCACCAGATCCAATTCTGGCGGTTCCAGCCAGCTTGTCGGCGGCACATCCGGCTCAGGGATATTGAAGCGATTACGGCGCAAAGGCGTATTGGGCTGGTACGGCGCGAACTGAAGCGATTGCAGCGGAGTATCCGTCAGCACCGGCAGATAGACCTGCTGATTTGCAGCCCAGGCGCGTTCCAGCAGCGGCATCGGGTTCAGCTCGCCATCACACGCCCAGTAGCCGGCAATCCGGTGTGCTGCCGTAAACACCGGCCAATCTGCCAGCCAACCAGCAACCGCCAGCGCAGCCTGTTGTTGTGAGGCGGGAGGCAAAGCGCTGCGCAGGGCACGGAGCCGCTGGCGAAGTTGATGCGGGGTGTCATGCATGGTTGAGAGGAAAAACAACAAAAGCGACGCATTGAACGTCGTGGTCAAGGAAGGGGGCGCCCTCCGCCGGTGCCGTCTCGGGTCGTTACCCTTGAACCGGGAGGCTCAAGTGGGGGAACAACGCGGCGTATCAGGCTTTCCACAACGAGGCGGACATGCACATTTACGCCGACGACCGCTCACCCTGGGTAAGATTAACTAGGATCAAGGGGTTACCCGACCCACTACTCGAACACTGCAGAGAACGCCCGAACTGAATTCAGCTCGTAGGGAGATTATACGCTGGTTGGCGTGTCCAGACTCAGGGCAGCATCAACTTTTTGCAATAAATCCCGCACCTGATTTTTAACGAGGCTCTCCGCTTCCGTCCATTGGCATTGCTGCCGCAGCAACTCATGACTGAGATTCAGCGCCGCCATCACCGCTATCGCTTGTGCATTGAGGGTGTTGCCGCCGTGATCCCGAATCTCCCGCATTTTCAGGTCAAGATAGCGGGCCGCATCCAACAATTCTTCCCGCTCCGAGGGCTGGCAGGCGAAACGGTATTCGCAGCCGGCCAACTGAACAGCCATACTCAGTGGTTCCTGGTTCATCAACTTGGTCCCAACCCTTTCAGGCGCACGATCATGGCATCAATGCGGGTGCGTGACTGCTCGTTTTTCTCGTGCAGGAGATTGCGTTCGACCTGAAGCGCGGCCTGTTGCTCGCGTAAAAGCTGATTTTCCCGCAGCAGCCGCTCGCATAACCTTGCCAGTTGCTCCACCCGTTCGGTGAGGAGAACCAAACCAGTCGCGGCCGTATCGGGCATCCGGTCGAATGCATCCGCTTCGACCGTCGGTTCGTCTTGGTAAAAAGTATCGTTTTTCATGGAAATACTATAGAGCGGCCATTCCGGCCCGGTCAATTTCAACCGTGAGATTTTGACTGCGATTTCGGGGTTTGGGTGTCAAATGCTACGATAATCCATCGCTGCGCCACTCCCGGCGCTGGAGTTCAGCCCATGTCTACCGCCCACTCGCCGTTATTTGAACACTTGACCGGCCTGCTCACCCCGTTGAGTCCTGCTGAATTGCACGGTTTGCTGTGTGGCCTGCTATGTGCCGATGACGGTCTGAGTAGCGATCAGTGGTTGCACCATGCCGGGGAGGTACTGGCCGAAGGTGCAGAGCTGTCTGATCCAGTGCGTGATGTACTCGAAAAATTACTGCAATACGGCATCGCCCAGATGCAAGATGCCGACGGTTCGATCACTCCGCTGTTGCCTGACGACGATGCGCCGCTGAATCAGCGCGCCGATGCGCTCGGTGCCTGGTGCCAAGGGTTACTGTATGGACTGGGGTTGGGTCAGGCGGAACAGCACGGGATTTTGTCCGAGGAAAGCCAGGAATTCCTGCGCGATGCGACCGAAATCGCTCAAGTCGGTTTTGATACCGACGAAACCGGCGAGGCCGATGAGACCGCCTACGTTGAAGTGGTTGAATATCTGCGAGTCGGGCTGCTGCTGATCCATTCGGACTTGCATTCTTCCGCTACGCCTGATTCTGTCCGCTTGCACTGATTCCGGGACCGCCGCTCATGCTCGCCCGCACGATTCCCGCCGCCGTTTTTGCCCGTCGCCGCCGCGCCCTGATGGAACGGATGGGTCCAGACTCCATCGCTCTGCTGCCTGCTGCGCCATCTGCGCCCCGCAATCGCGATGTGCATTATCCTTTCCGCCAGGACAGCGATTTTTACTACCTGACCGGTTTCCCGGAACCGGAAGCAATAGCGGTACTGGTACCCGGCGGCAAGCAGGAATTTTTGCTGTTCTGTCGTCAGCGCGATCCGCAGATGGAAATCTGGCACGGTCGCCGCGCCGGACCTCAGGGCGCCATGGATCGCTACGGGGTGGACAATGCGCATCCGATTGCCGAGCTTGACCAGCACTTGCCGCCGCTGCTGGAAAATCGCCAGCGGGTGTTTTACGCCATTGGCTACAATCCGGATTTTGATCGGCAGGTGATGGCGTGGATCAATCAGGTTCGCGCCAAGGCTCGCCTCGGAGTTCATGCGCCTACCGAGTTCATCACCCTGGATCGAGAACTTCATCCCATGCGTTTACGCAAGGAACCGGAAGAAGTGGCAGTAATGCGTGAAGCCGCCCGGATCACCACGACTGCGCACCGCCGGGCGATGCAGGTGTGCCGTCCGGGGATGCCGGAATATGAACTGGAAGCGGAAATTTTCCACACTTTTCTGCGCAATGGCGCTGGTTGGGCGTATCCATCCATTGTCGGCGGCGGCGACAACAGTTGCATCCTGCATTACACCGAAAATAATGCAGCGCTGCGCGACGGTGACATCCTGCTGATTGACGCCGGGGCCGAGGTAGACGGTTACGCTTCCGACATTACCCGCAGTTTTCCGATCAATGGTCGGTTCTCCGGCGAGCAGCGTGCAATCTACGAGCTGGTGTTAGCCGCCCAATACGCCGCCATTGCCAAGGTTCGACCCGGCTGTCATTTCAATGAACCGCACGACGCGGCGGTGCGTACTCTGACTGAGGGCCTGGTGGCGCTCGGCCTGCTGCACGGCGAGGTGGAAGCCTTGATTAAGGCGGAACAGCACAAACAGCTTTACATGCACCGCACCGGCCATTGGCTGGGGATGGATGTGCACGACGTGGGTGATTACAAAACCGGCGAAGACTGGCGGGTGTTTGAACCGGGCATGGTCACCACCGTCGAACCCGGTCTCTACCTCCCCGCCGGTGGCAAGATAGTGGATGAAGGTTGGGCGCGGCTTGGGGTTCAGCTCGAAACCGAATTGGACGAGCGTTGGTGGCGAATCGGCATCCGGATCGAGGACGACGTGCTGGTGACAGCCGACGGCAACGAAGTATTGAGCGCCGCCGCGCCCAAGGAAATCGACGACATCGAAGCGCTGATGCGGGAAGGCCGGGGAACATGACTCAAAATAATTACGATGTGCTGATTATCGGCGGAGGCATGGTCGGCGCCAGCCTGGCCTGTGCGCTGGCGGGTCAGGATTTACGCATTGGCCTGGTCGAAGCTGCGCCGCTCAACGTCAGTGAGCATCCCGGCTATGACGACCGCAGCATCGCTCTCGCGCAAGGTACCCGGCGCATTTTCCAGACGCTGGGACTGTGGGATGCGCTGGCGCTAACCGCTACCCCAATCCGGCAGATCCACATTTCCGAGCGTGGCGGAATCGGTTTTGCTCATCTCGACAGCCGCGACCAGGGAGTGGACGCGCTGGGTTATGTGGCCGAAGCGCGCTTGATCGGCGCCGCGCTGCGGGCGCAATTGCCAACCCTGAGCGGTGTCGATCTGCTGTGCCCCGCCCGGTTGGAACAAGTTGTGATTAAACCGGAAGCTGCTTATGCCACCGTTCATTTTTTTAACGAGGATCGAACCGTCGAAATCCGCGCCGGACTGCTGGTTGCCGCTGACGGCGCCCAGTCACCGGTGCGGGAACAACTCGGCATCGCCGCCGTGCGCTGGGAGTATGGACAACACGCAGTGATCGCCAATATCACCCCGACCCTGCCGCATGAAAACATCGCCTATGAACGCTTCACCGCTGCCGGTCCTATCGCGTTGCTGCCGATGAGTGATCAGCGCTGTGCAGTAGTCTGCACCGTGAATGATTCCGAAGTGCCGGCAGTGATGGCGCTGGACGATGCCGATTTTCTCAGTTTGGTGCAGGAACGCTTTGGTGACCGGCTGGGGCCTTTTGTGCGGGTAGGCCGGCGGCAGTCGTATCCGCTGTTCCTGCTGAAAGCCCGCGAACACGCCCGCGCCCGAGTCGCGGTGATTGGCAATGCTGCGCACACCCTGCACCCTATCGCCGGACAAGGCTTCAATCTTGGCGTCCGCGATGTGGCGGCGCTGGCGGAGGTGGTTGCGGAGGCGCGGCGCTCAGGTGAGGATATTGGTGATCTGCGGGTGCTGAGTCGTTACGCTGACTGGCGACGCTGGGATCAGCGCCGGACCATTGCCTTTACCGATGCGTTGAACCGGCTATTCGCCAATCCCTTATGGCCAGTGCGCGCCGCCCGTAATTTAGGACTGCTGGCCTTCGACCTCTGTCCACCGCTCAAGCGACAACTTGCCCGCCAGACCATGGGATTGGACGGCCGTTTGCCAAAACTGGCGCGGGGCCTGGCGCTGACGGCGTGAATCCAGACCTTGCGCTCTTTGGGCGATGGACTGGGGGTGAGGGAGAGAAAAATCAATGAATACCAATAGCATGGATTACGATCTTATTATTGCCGGTGGTGGCATGGTTGGCTCAGCGCTGGCCTGTGCGCTGGGGCAGAGTGATTTGAAAATCGCTCTGCTGGAAGGCTTGCCACTGGAACGCATCCGACCGGGTGATAATCTCGATGCGCGAGTGTCCGCTATCAGCCGCGCCTCGCAACGCATTTTCGCCGCAGTCGGTGCCTGGGACGGGATGACCGCCTGGCGGGTCAGTCCCTTCCGCGAGATGCGGGTGTGGGACGCCACCGGCTCCGGCCAGATTCATTTTGACAGCGCCACCATCGGCGAGCCGTTGCTCGGCTGGATTATCGAAAACCGGGTGATTCAACACGCGCTGCTGGAGCGGGCGCGACAACTGCCCACAGTGGATCTGCTCTGTCCGGCGGCATTGGAAGCGGTTCAAGCGCTGGATAACAACTGCTGGCGGGTGCAGCTCAACGATGAGCGCGTCTTCACCACCCGGCTTTTGGTCGGCGCAGACGGGGCGCAATCCAAAGTCCGGCAGTGGGCGAATATCGACACCGGCGGCTGGAACTACGACCAGAGTGCGGTGGTTGCCAATGTGCGTAGCACCGAATCCCATCAGGAAACCGCTTGGCAACGCTTCCTGCCGACCGGGCCGCTGGCGTTTCTACCGCTGCATGACGGGCGCTGCTCCATCGTTTGGGCGACGGCGCCGGAACAGGCCGACGCGCTGTTGGCGCTGGATAATGCGGCATTCGCCGACGCGCTGACGGCGGCCTTCGACCGGCGACTCGGCACCATCGTTGACGTTGGACCCCGGGCAGCGTTCCCACTGCGGCTGCAACATGCCCACGCCTATGTCAAGCCGGGTATCGCCCTGATCGGCGACGCCGCCCACGTCGTTCATCCGCTGGCCGGACAAGGGGTGAATCTGGGGCTGCTGGACGCGGCGACGCTGGCCGAGGTGTTACTGGATGCCATTACCACCGGTCATGACATTGGTTCGCTCCGGGTGCTGCGCCGGTATGAACGCTGGCGTAAGGGCGATAACCTGCTGATGATGGCGATGATGGACGGGTTTAAGCGGCTGTTTGGCGCTTCGCTGCCGCCGGTGCAGTTGTTGCGAAACCTCGGCCTGAGTCTGACCAACGCCACCGGGCCGCTCAAAAATCTCATCGCCTGCCGGGCGATGGGGTTGGAAGGTGATTTGCCCAGGTTGGCGCGGGGCGTTGGTTGACTCGCTATCGCCCGGCGTTTCTTAGAGTTAGAGATTATTTGCCCCATCAAAATCATCGAATAGCCCGACAGGATTGAAACTCCTTTGCCTGCCCCTCTCGCCTTTTTCCGCTTTCATAGCCCCGACCAGGCCGAGTGGCTGCTCGCTGACGGGACGGTGCAACACGGTACGCTCACCGAATTGGTCCCCCACGTTATCGGCGCCCGCTTGTTGCTGATCGCGCCGGGTGAAAGGCTGACCTTGCACCGGGTTCCGCTGCCGAGTCGCAAACGATCCACCTGGGCACGGGCCGTGCCGTATGCGTTGGAAGACCAGGTAGCCGAGGATATCGAAACCCTGCATTTCGCGCTGGGTATTGCGCCCGATGGCGACCGGCTGCCCGTTGCAGTTGTCGCCCATGACACGCTGCGGGAGTGGCTGGAAGCCTGTACTCAGGCGGGGTTGATGCCTGCCGCCGTCATCCCGGAACCACTGCTGTTACCCTGGCAGGAGGGCGACTGGAGCGTTTTGCTGGAACAGCGCCGGGCGGTGGTGCGCACCGGTCGTTGGGAAGGCTTCGCTACCGAACGGGATTTACTGGAACTGTTGCTGAATCAGGCGCTCGCGGAAGCCGGCGATGCGAAACCGCAACGACTGCGGGTCTGGGGTAGCCCGCCGCCGGAACTGGCCGAAGCCGGTCTGGAAGCAGTAGTTGAGGATACCCTGCCCGAACCGCTCCGACTGTTCGCAGCCGGCTACCCGCCGATTCCGGCGCTGAACCTGCTGCAAGGTCCCTACAGCCGGCAGGCGCATTGGGGTCGCCGACTCCGGCACTGGCGGGTGGCGGCGGTGCTGGCAGGGTCATGGTTGCTGGTACAAGGGATCGCTCAGATTCACCAATACTGGAGTTTGCAGCGGGAACTGGTGACGCTGCGGACTGAAATGGAACAGGTGTTCAAGGATGCCGTACCCAGCGCCACCCGGATCGTTAACCCCAAAGTGCAGTTGGAAAGCCGGCTGCGGGAACTGCGACCGAGCGGTTCCAGTGGCGGTGCGCTGTTCGAGCTGCTCCAGCGGGGCGGTCAACCGCTGGCAGATTTCCCCGCAGTGATGTTGCGGGGCTTCAACTATCGCGACGGGCAACTGGATCTGGATCTGGAAGGCGGCAACCCGGCAGTGCTGGATCAACTCCGGCAGCAGCTTAATCAGCAGACCGGGGTGCAAGTCGAGATGCGCACCACGCAGCGGGAAGGCCAGATGGACAGCAAAGTCATCCTGAAAAGGACCCCATCATGAAAACCTGGTGGGACCGCCTGAGCGTCCGCGAGCGCCTGCTGGTCGCGGGTGGCACCGCGTTGACCTTGGCCTTGTTACTCTACGCATTGGTCTGGCAACCGCTCCAGGCCGGCAGTCGCCGACTCCGGCACAGTGTTACCGAGCAACGCGCCGAACTGGCGTGGATGCGGCAGGCCGCTGCGGAGATCAAGCGCCTTGAAAATGCCAACAGTACCCGTCCCGCCAGTGATGGCCGTTCCCTGTTGACTCTGGTCGATCAAACCGCCCGAACGGCGGGCTTGGGCAGCTCATTGAAACGGGTCGCGCCGCAAGGGGATGACAAGCTCAGCGCCCAGCTGGATCTGGTCGAATTTGACCCGTTCATCGTGTGGCTCGGTGCGCTGGAGCGTAATCATCGCCTTACTATCGTCAATCTCAGCGTGGATCGCACTGCTGCCGCCGGGCGGGTGAATGCCCGCGTCATCCTGCAAGGTTCCCGTCCGTGAAGCGTGTTTTGAGCTACAGTTTGTTGGGGTTGCTGGCGTTTTTGCTGTCGCTGCTGCTGCTGGCACCGGCTACTCTGTTGACAGAGATACTCAGTGCCCGTCTGCCCGGCTTCAGCACACAAGAGGTCGCGGGACGGGCTATCGAAGGTTCGGCGCGAGGGGTGCGCTGGCACAGCACCCGGATTGAACAACTGGAGTGGCGCTGGCAAAAATGGGCGCTGCTGACCGGCGAGCTGGGGTTCAGGCTGGACGCGGCTGATCCTGATCTGAAACTCACTACCAGCGCCGCTATCAGCCTGAATCGCCGGTTACGCTTGCGGGATTTTAGCGGACGGTTGCCGCTCGCCAAGCTGGGCGCCTTGGTGGGACAGCCAAAATTGCCGTTGCAGGGATGGGCAGAAATCAACCTCCGGGAGCTGTCCCTGAATCAGGCTGGACTACCGCTCACTGCGGAAGGCGTCGTCTACCTGCGGGATGTGCGCGTCACCTTGGGCCAGGTACTGAACCTCGGCGATTTCACCGTACAACTGACATCGGTACAGCCGGAAGGCGTCCAAGGTACGATCAAGGACCATGAGGGACCACTGACGCTGAACGGAACCCTGCATTGGGCGCCCGATGGCCGCTACCGGTTCAACGGTCAGGCGGCGGTTCGCGATGTCGGCAACCAGCCGCTGCGCCAAGCGATGAATCTATTGGGACCGCCCGGCAGCGATGGCCGCTGGGCTTTGAGTTTTTCGGGCGTTTTGGCTCGATGAACCGGATTTTAGGCTGCTCTCATCACTGCATTTATCCAAACCCGACCAACCAGACTCCTAGGGAGAAACCCTCAATGCGACCAAGACTGCGTGGATTCACCACCCTTCTGACCATGCTGGTGCTAGCCGCCTGCGCCAATCAGCCCGCGCCGCCAAAGGCCAATCTTCCCATGGTGCTATCCGACGACGCGATATTCCCGGCACCGCCCGAATTGCAGCCTCAAATCGCGTTCTGGCGCAATGTTTATGCGGTTTGGGGGCGCGATCAGGTCGCGCTGCATGATACTCGCCATCTTGATCTGATTTACACGGTACTGACTTTGCCCGGCTCTGTCGGCGAAAGCCAAACTGCTGAACAGCAGGCTTTTGTCAAGGGACGGCTGGAGGTTTTGAAAGCCAGCCTGCAACAACTGGAGTCCAAGGTATCCACCAACGCCCCGCTGACCCCCGCCGAGCAGGCGCTGGCGACCCGGATCCAGTCCAGCAGTGGCGGTTCCAGCGCCATGGCCGACGCCGGTGATCGGCTGCGCAGCCAGCGCGGCATGCGCGAGCGCTTCAAGCGAGGGCTGGAAATCAGCGGTCGCTACGATGCTGCGTTCCGGGGCGTGTTCCGCGAAGCCGGCCTGCCCGAAGATCTGGCCTATTTGCCGCATGTCGAATCGTCCTTCCAGAATCATGCCGCGTCGTCGGTCGGCGCAGTGGGCATGTGGCAATTTATGCCGGATACCGCGCGACGGCTGATGATCGTGAATGCGGCGGTGGACGAGCGGCGCGATCCGGTGGCATCGGCGCAAGGCGCGGCGCGTTATCTGGGCAACGCTTATGACCGCCTGGGCAGTTGGCCGCTGGCAGTGACCTCCTACAATCACGGCGTAGGTGGCATGAAGCGCGCCCAGGGAACATTCGGTAACGATATGGTCGGCATCGTGCGCAACTATTCCGGGGCGGCTTTTGGCTTCGCCTCACGCAATTTCTACACCGAATTTCTGGCGGCGCGGGAGATCGCCCGTAATCCCCAGCGCTTCTTCCCGGAAGGCGTCAACTACGAGCCACCGCTGAATCTGGATCGAGTACGGCTGCGGCAGGCGGTGGCTGCTCCAACGCTGGCGAACCATTATGAAGTGAATCTATGGGAATTGAACCGGTTGAACACAGCCTGGAATGCCCCGGCGCAAACTGGACGAATGGCGCTACCGGCGGGAACCATGGTCTGGCTACCGGCGGGAACCGTAGATCGCCTGGTACAGAGGGGCGCCACCGACCGGGCGCTGGCGTTAGCCGATACGGTCACCACCGGTCAATCTCGCCGTTAGCAGCCCGTTGGGTTTGAAGACTGCGGAGGAGAGCCTAACCAGATTAACGATCCTGTTTTTTTGGGCGCTACTCGCTTCAAGTCAGATAACGGTAATAAAAAACCGGTTCAATCCGTGCCTTACTACGCTAATTCGAGGTAAGGCAGTGATGAACGTGATCGGTATCAAGCAGAAATTGATCGGAGTGCTGACCGTGGTAGTGCTGGGTTTCGTGGGCATTGGCATCGCTTATCAAACGGCGCTGCATGTGGATGACGCCGCTTTTGCCGCTGCCCGCAATCTCAATCAGATCGGGGCGCGGGTGGATCGTATTCGCATCGGCATGCTGGAAGCCCAGCAGGCGCAGGGTCAATTTTTGCTAACCAACCACATTGATGCAGTGGAACGGTATCGCGCTGCCCTCAAAGAGGTTGATCGGGAGATTGCCGAACTGGATCGATTGACGACAGAACCACAAAGCAAGCAGTTGATTGGGCGGATACGGGAACGGGTGCAGAACTTCAAGGCGGGTTTTGAACGGCTGGTCCAACTCAAACAGAGCTACGGCCTGAATGCCGAGAGCGGTCAGTTGGGCAAACTGCATCAGGCGGCGCGAGATATGGAGGACGGGTTGAAGGAGTACGGGGCTTCGGTGGCGGATCTGATGACATCGATGCTGCTGATGCGTCGTAACGAGAAGGACTACATCGCCTACCGCAAGGAGGAGAACCTGGGGCGGATGGCGTCGGAACGGAACCGGTTTGAAATGTTTATGGAAGGCGGTGCGCTGCTTCAGGACGACAAGGACAGCATCGCTCCCCGCCTGAACGACTATCACCAAGCTTTCTCGCAACTGGTCGAGATCATCCAGAAAATAGACATTGAGGATGCCGCCTTGAACCAGAGCGTCCGTGATTTGGAACCGACCCTGACGGAGTTGCAAACCAACAAGGATCGATTGCTGGAGCAGGGTGAAATCCAGGTGCAAGCCGATCGGATTCAGATCAGCCAGGTGTTTATCGGGGTGATTGCAGCGGTGGGCCTGCTGGTTTCGATCATTCTGCTGGTGGTGATCCGGACTGTGCTTCGCCCGCTGGGCGGCGAACCGATAGTGATCGCCGCGTTGGTCAGGCAGGTGGCTAATGGCGATCTGAGTATGCAACTGACGTATACCGGCAAGGAGTACGGTATTTATGCAGCGGTGCGAGATATGACCGAACAGTGGCGCGGGATTGTTGAGCAGGTGCGGGAGACCACGCTGCAAGTCAACGTTTCGGCTCAACAAACGGTTCAGGAAAGCATTGAACTCTCGCGGCGAACCGAAGCGCAAGCAGCCGCGTTGGAAGAAACCGCGTCCAGCATGGAACAGTTGACTTCGACTGTGACGAACAGCGCCGAAAATGCCGCTCAGGCCGAGAAGTTGGCCGGCAGGGCGCGAACCCGATCGGAACAGGGCGGAAGAGTGGTGCAGGAAGCGGCGGCGGCGATGGACGCCATTCATGCCAGCAGCCAGCGGATCGCCGCCATTATCGGGGTCATTGATGAAATTGCCTTTCAGACCAACCTGCTGGCCTTGAATGCAGCGGTGGAAGCCGCACGGGCGGGTGAGCAGGGGCGCGGCTTTGCTGTTGTGGCCGCTGAAGTACGCAAGCTGTCGCAGCGCAGCGCTGATGCTGCTAAAGAGATTAAAAAGTTGATTGCTGACAGCGTTACCCAGGTAACGGAAGGCAGTCATCTGGTGAAGCAATCCGGGCAGGCGCTACAGGAAATCATTCTGGAAACCCGAAAAGTCACCGATATTGTGGCGGAAATCGCGGCGGCAACCCGCGAGCAGTCCTGCGGCATTGAACAGGTGAACCAGGCGATTCAACAGATGGATCAGGTGACGCAGCAAAACGCGACCTTGGCTGAGGACGCCACGACTGCCAGCCAGGCGTTGAGCAGGCAAGCGGTGGAGATCCAGCGGTTAATGGATTTCTTCAAGCTGGCGGCGGTCGAAGACGAGACTGTACAAGAGAAGACATTGGCAGAAGACATTGATTCGGCAGACCTTAATGGACAGATCAATGCGTCCGAACCAGAGACAAAACCCGGGCGTTTTCTCCACCGAACGACCCAGCGGATTCAACCGGAACCCGTCCTGAATTGGGGGCGCGGCGGTCAACATCGCTCCGATCAATCCCAAGTCATGAGTTATTGACCGATTGAACCGTTCATCAAGCAACCCATCCTCTCCGCCGCAATAACGGCATCATCCACCCGCAGCCCCAGCGTAATGATCAACGCACCCAGGGAAATACGGTACAGATTCCATCCCGCTGCATACTACTACGCCGACCCAACGGAGGAATCATCCAGTTATGACCGATCCCAAGCTCAACCCTGCTCCTTCACCATCTGCTACCGAAGTCGCTGAGCGCAAGAAAACCAGCCTGTTCGAGGTTCTAAACCGGCCGCTTCATTTCCCGTTCCGCAAGGATCGGGCGGCTGAGGTCATGACGGAAGCCACTGAACCCCAGCCGGAACGCTTCGCCCGGTTGCGCGACCGGCTGCGACGCACCCGCCAGAATCTGGTCAGCGGGCTGGCCGGGTTGTTTACCGGCAGGAAGTTAGGCGATGAAGTGCTGGAGGAGCTGGAAAACCGCCTGTTGCTGGCCGATGTGGGCGTAGAAGTGACGCAACATCTCATCCAGCGGCTCAGCGAACGGCTGTCGCGCCAGCCGTTGAGTGATGTACCGGCACTGCTCCAGGCACTGCGCGAGGAACTGCTCGCCATTCTCGCCCCCTGCCAGCAGCTTTGGCAGCCCAGCGAATCCCGGCCCTATGTCATCCTGATGGTCGGGGTCAATGGTGCCGGCAAAACTACCACTATTGGCAAGCTGGCTAAAAAATTACAGAACGACGGGCATACGGTGCTATTGGCCGCCGGCGACACCTTCCGCGCCGCCGCCGTGGAACAATTACAGGTCTGGGGTGAACGCAACCGGATCGCCGTCATCGCCCAGCACAGCGGCGCTGATTCGGCTTCGGTCATTTATGACGCCATTGAGTCCGCCCGGGCGCGACATGTAGACGTAGTGATTGCCGATACCGCCGGACGGTTGCACACCCAGTCGAACCTGATGGAGGAATTGAAGAAGATCAAACGGGTGATGGGCAAAGCCGACGCTACTGCTCCACACCAAGTGTTGCTGGTGGTGGACGCCAGTACCGGCCAAAACGCTTTGAACCAGGCGATACAGTTTCATGAAGCGGTCGGCGTGACCGGTCTGATTTTGAGCAAGCTTGACGGTACCGCCAAGGGCGGAATTGTGTTTGCCATTGCCCGACGACTGAGCCTGCCAATTCGCTTTATCGGCGTCGGCGAGAGTATCGAAGATTTGCGGGAGTTCGACGCCGCCGAGTTCGTCGCTGCGCTGCTGGACGAGGATGCTGGCGATTGAGTAGCAGCGGAACGGAACCTTCGGCTGGTTTTGGCACTCCCAGGAGCGGAGTGCTAAAATAATCTATTATGAAATGAGATGAAAAAGGGAGTAGACAACGATGACGACTGCGCTGATTCCTCGTATGCAGAGTTTGCCGATTCCGTTCGGCAGTCTGGAAGGCTACATCCAGGCGGTCAGCCAGATGCCGATGTTGAGTGCCGAGGAAGAGCAGGAATTGGCCTATCGGTTACAGGCGGATAACGACCTGGCCGCAGCGCAACGCCTGATCATGGCTCACCTGCGTTTCGTGGCGCATATCGCCCGGGGTTACAACGGTTATGGTTTACCGCTGGGCGATCTGATTCAGGAGGGCAATGTGGGCCTGA
>NZ_CBTK010000025.1 GCF_000531125.1 Candidatus Contendobacter odensis Run_B_J11
CAAACACCTTCTATAATACATTGATTAAATTGAGCTTTTCAAGAGACCGGGAACTGCTGGTATTCCTCAAAGCGGTTTGAATAGTCGCTGGGCAATCCATCGACCATCATCTCCGGTATACGATCCCAGAACGTGGCAGGGCGGGATGAAACTTGCGGTTCGCCAACGATCAGAACGACGCCAATTTCCGCGCCGACGGGGAGCTGCAAGTTCTGAATGTGAATACAATGATCTTCGGTTACGACCGCATGTTGGTACAGTGTAGTGGTCATCGCTATCGTTGTTCCTATTTGATTTGTATATTTTTTTATCCAGTTCAGCCAGCGGGCGATAACCCGACTCACCAAACCACTTTTAAGCCCAACGGCTGATACTCTGACAGGCGTTGATCCTTGGAAACAAGGTGTAGTTTGTTTTGTAAGGTTTGCCAGATGATGAGTCGGTCAAATGGATCTTTGTGAGCAACCCGAGGTAAGCGATGAAAGGAGGCCATATCCTCCGGCGATGGATGCAATAGCTCCAGTTGCATGGCCGAGGCGACTTCTGGCAGTTCTTCCGGCACACAACCTGTCAGTTCCAATTTACCCAAGCCATATTTCAATGAGATTTCCCAAAAAGAAATTGTGCTGAGAAACAACAAGTTTTCTCCATCTTTAATCAGTAACTTGGCGTTAACACTCAGCTTTTCCGGAGAAAAAACTGCCCATAGGAAAGCATGCGTATCCAGCAAATACTTCATGAGTTCAAAAAGTCTTCGTCGTCTAGCTCAAAGTCCTCATGAATCACGCAGGATGCGCGGCTTTGGAGCAAGCCAAGTGGCCGTTCACGAGTGGTCATTTGGCGATAGGGAATCAGTGCGGCGATTTTCTCATGCCGCCTGCCGTGGCAGATCACAATGGTTTCACCCTGTTTGATTTGATCCAGCGCGGCAGAAAACTGGGCTTTTAGTTCACCAACGGTCATGGTCTTCATGGGCGGCGGGTCTCCGGGGATGGGATGAAAGGCAACGTAGCGCCATTTTTGACAAGTTGTCAAGTTCCCAGGACTTTCGCCAAACCCTTAAGTTTGACATACCCGCTTTCGCGGGTATCCAAGCTTTTCAGCAGGTTACTGGATTCCCACCTACGCGGGAATGACGGAAAGCGAAAGTCCTGTGTTTGCGGCTGACCAAAGTGAACTGAAGCCCTGCTACTTGATCCGTCAAAAACCGGTAAGAAAATCGCATAATGAGGCGTGATTTCCAGAACCGAGGCAAACCGATGATCCAAAAAAACGTGTGAGTATGGCAGCCTGATTATCTTAGCAAATTCCACTGTATCGGTTCCGACTGCGAGGATCACTGTTGCTGGGGCTGGCGAGTCGATGTGGACCGTAAAACCTATAAGCTCTACCGGAACAGCAGCGATCCGGTGCTGAAACCCCGGTTGGCGCAAGCGCTGAAACGCAACCATCACGACGCGACCGACAACAACTATGCGGTGCTGGAAAACCACGGCGGCGTCTGTCCGATGCTGACCGTGGAGAAACTGTGTTCGATCCAGCTACGCCTGGGTGAAAAAGCGCTCTGCCATACCTGCATGGTCTATCCGCGAGCCGGAACGCTGGTAGCGGGTCGCCATCAAATCGTCGGTACGGTGTCCTGCCCGGAACTGGCGCGGCAGGCGCTGCTGCGTCCGGAGGGCATCCAGTTGGAGGAGGTAGAATTACCACTCACCGGCACCGTGGCGCGGCTCAAATTCGCCCGATCGATTAATCCTGATCAGCCGGAACAGCCCTCCGACCAATTTTTTCAGCCCTTGCGCACCTTTTCCCTGCGGTTGCTCCAGCACCGCGCTTGGCCGTTGTGGCGCCGCATCGCTGGGCTGGCATTATTCTGTCGCTTGGTCGATCAGCGAGTGGAACAGGGAAAGGTGGATACGCTGCCCGGTCTGATTGATACCTTCAATACCCTGCTGGATGATGGCGGTTTAGCGGCGCAAATCGACCTGATCCAACTCGACATGACTCCTCTGCAACGTCAGTTGCTGGATGCCCTGGGCGTCGAGCGCATCTATGCAGGGTTGCAACACCGCGATGCCTTCGTTGATTTATTGCGGGAGGCCTGGATCGGCTTGGGCGTCCTGACGGCGGAAGCGCAACCCAACCCGCAAGCGGCCGAGCCGGATTTTCTGCTCAATCGGTACCGAGCGGCAGTCCGCGATCATTACTGGCCGTTCTTTGCGGAGCGTGAGTATCTGCTGGAAAACTATCTGGTCAATCTGGCCTTGCAAAGAGTTTTTCCCTGTCGTCCGCACGGTAGTCTGTTCAAGAATCTGCTGACGCTGGTTCTGCCCTATGCGCTGTTGCGTTATTTTCTGATCGGTAGCGCTGCTTATCATCAAGGACTGAATGAGGCGGTATTCATCCGGGCGGTGTACGCTTTCAGCCGACGCATCGAGCATCACAGTAGCTTTCTCAACCACATCCGGGAATTGTTGGAACGCAATGGCTACGACACCCCAGCCGGGTTGGTGGCGCTGGTGAAAGATGTCTGAGGCCGATCAGGGAGGAGGCAAGGGGGATATTGCCATATCGTAGCCAACTGACTACAATAATAATATGTAACCCAAGTTGCTACCTTGACGGGGTGGTGTCCATCGGGGTTTGCTAGCGTTGTGAGTACCCCTACTCCACAACGACCGGCGAGGAACCCCGATGGACCTCCAAATTGTATTCGTTTACTGCCTCTGTGATGATCTGTTGAAAGCGCTCCAGCATGGGGAAGACCCGCAGTGTCGAGTCAGCGACGCGGAGATTCTGACGACGGCCTTGGTGGCCGCGTTGTACTTTGGCGGAAACTTTAAACGTACTCACGAGTTCCTCCATGAACAAGGGTACTTGCCCCGGAAGCTGAGTTCGAGTCGCTTTGTGCGTCGGGTCCATCGCTGTGCGGATTTGTTGATGCCGTTGTTTCACGGATTGGCCGGTCTAGGCCATGAACTCAATGTTGAGAGCCTCTATATCATTGACAGTTTTCCGCTACCGGTCTGCGATAACATCCGGATTCGGCGCTGCCGACGCTATCAGGGCGAAGCGTGGCGAGGCTATCAATCCAGCAAAAAGCGCTACTTCTATGGCCTGAAAATCCATCGGTTGGTCACCGCTCAAGGTCAACCGGTGGAATTCTTCTTGACCCCCGGCGCGGACAGCGATGCAAAAGCCTTGAAACAATACGCCTTGGATTTACCAGAAAACGCGACGATCACGGGAGACAAGGCTTACAACGACTACGGCTACGAAGACCTCTTACAGGAGGCCGGCTTGCACCTGATCCCCCTGCGCAAGAAAAATTCCAAACGCCCGCTCGACCCGGCGGTAACCTACTTGATGGCCACTGCCCGTAAAGCGGTGGAAACCACCGGTAGCTTGATCGAGCGGTTGCTGCCTAAGCACATCCATACCGTCACTGCCGCCGGGTTCGAACTCAAGGTGGGACTCTTTGTTCTCGCCTGCAGCCTCAATTTTGTCTCCTGAAGCAGGGAAGGTGGCAACTTGGGTTA
>NZ_CBTK010000026.1 GCF_000531125.1 Candidatus Contendobacter odensis Run_B_J11
CGGCGAATCCCCCATTGTCGTTTCATGGCACCCTCCGCAGAAATGAACTTCTACCGAGGGATTCGTCTTGGGTGCCGCCGTGCGCTGGCGCCACACCTCATAACGGGACCACGTTAACTGGAGGCGGGCAACCCGGCTGACGCAGAATTTGTCATTTGTAATTAGACCATTGATACCACCTACATCCCAGCCCTTTCAAGGTGCTCAGTTGATGGTTGACGTAACCGTCTGATTCTCTGTTACCCGACTCGGCCTAACATCGGGTTTGGCTAAGAAGAGAGTTCGAGGTTAAATTCAACTTATTGATTTTCAATGTTGTATTTTTACACCTTGAAAGGGCTGCACCTACATCCCGATGCGCCAGGGCTTTGTCTATCTGAGCGCCGTCCTTGACTGGGCAACTCGTCGGGTTCTGGCTTGGCGCCTCTCGAACACTTTGACCGCCGATCCCTGCGTAGACGCCCTGGAAGAAGCCATCATGAAGTACGGCAGCCCGGAGATCATGAACACCGACCAGGGCAGCCCATTCACCCGTTCAGCCTTCATTGCTCTGCTTCAGGAGCACCGCATTCAGGTCAGCATGGATGGCAAGGGGTGCTGGCGGGACAACGTCTTTGTCGAACGGCTTTGGCGAACCGTCAAGTATGAGGAGGTCTATCTCAGAGCCTACGATTCAGTCTCCGAAGCCAAGGCGTGTCTGGGAAGGTATTTCAACTTCTATAACACGCAGCGACCGCATCAGTCGCTTGACGGGCAGACCCCCGATACGATGTACTTAAACCACGTACCGCAGGAAAGAATCGCGGCATGATCACCACAAGGCTCCACTTATCCTAGCCGATTTGCTGTCCAAACAGACGGGAGCGGCTCTGACAGCGGCATGGATTCGTGATAACCGCTGCACGCCGAGCACGTTTTGCTACTCGGAAACCAGCGATCCACCACCACCACCACGGTTCCGCCCGACCGCGCCGCCTTGTACTCCAGTTGCCGGCGAAACTCGTAGAAGCCGATGTCGCTGATCGCTCGCGACAGTTTATCGTTCGCCATCATCCCTTTGACGTTCAGGTCTTCGATGCCGATCAGACCGAAGCGCTGCGTCAACTCGGTAGTCGTTTTGTGCAAGAAGTCTTGTCGGACTTGGGCGATGCGGGCATGGAGTTTCGCCAGTCGGGCCGCCGATTTGCGCCGGTTGGCGCTGCCTTTTTGCGTGCGGGAATGCTGCCGGGAACGCCGTTTCATCCGCTGGAGATGCTTTTTCAGCGGCTTGGGACTGTCGATTTTCTCTCCGGTAGACAGGGTGAGGGCGGTACTGACGCCGAGATCAATCCCGACCGAGGCTTGGCTTTCGCACACCGGTTCAGGACGTTCCATTTCGACGGGGATGGCAATAAACCAGCGGTCGGCTTTGCGGCTCAAGGTGGCCGACAACGGCTTGCCGTCAAACCGCAATTCCTCACGCATCCGTACCCCGCCGATTTTGGGCAACCGAATCCGCTGACCGTCAAAGGCGAAGGTGCCAGCGGCTTGAGGGCGTTAAACTGCCGCCGCAACGCCGCTTCGTTGGGCTTTTCTCCGGCCTCAAACTGCCGTTGCCATTCCGCCAGCGCCCAGTTGTAGGCGAACCGGGATGCGCCCACACCCTGCCGAAACAGCGCCTCCTGAACGGCATTCGGAATCCGCTCAATCCGGTGCGTCAGGACGGTTCACACGCCATCGCCTCCAACGCCCGTTTCGCTCGGTGTTCCGCCGCCCGTCGCCCATACAACTGGGCGCACAACGAGGTCAACACCTCGGTCACCTCGCGCACCAGATCGTCCTGGACTTCGGCGGCATCAACGACGACCAGCGTTCGACCTTGCGCCGCCAGCGCCGCTTCAACGTATTCAAAACCAAACCGCATCAGCCGGTCGCGGTGTTCTACCACCACCGTCGTGACCTTCGGATCGTGCAACAACCGCATCAACCCGCGCCGGTGGCCGTTGAGACCCGAACCGATCTCTTTCACCACCTCAGTGACGCGCAAGCTCTTTTCGGCGGCGTAGACCGCCAGCCGCGCCACTTGCCGATCCAAATCGGCTTTCTGGTCGGCGCTGGACACCCGGGCATACAGGGCGACGCCGCCCTCGCTGGCCTCCACCGGCGGATGCACGATAATGGTTCCGGTCGGTAACTGTTCGGCAGGAATCGGAAGTTTGCCCGCCTTCCACATCTTCCAAGCCGTTTCGTACCGCAATCCTTGCGCTTTAGCCCATACGCTGAGTTTCATAGTAATATATTACTATGAAAAACATTAAATCACTATATTATTTTCAATAGCGGCTAACCCTGCCCGCAGCGCCGGATCGCCCGGCCCGTCTTGTGCGGCAAACGCTGTACTGGGAGTCGGTGACGTTGCCCGCCCGTAAAGGCGCACCGGGGATCACCAAACCTTCACCATTCTGCCATCTGACGGTCACCTGGCTCGCTGAACATCAAATGTTAGCAGGGCATTTCCCTTTGGAATTTCTACCTTCGGTTGACGACATGGTCAAGAAGCTCGGTACAAGGCTGGTGAACAGTGCGCATGATCTGGTGTTTAAGGCAGTCCATGAGCGCTGTCTGATTTATAACGTCTGCTGGGAAGATCCGCGCATTGACCGGCAAATTCTGCATCTGGACGGAGAGAGCCGGGTGGTGGTACTCACCAGCGCCGGCTGCAACACCCTGGATTACCTGCTCGATTCACCGGCGGAAATTCATGCAGTGGACGTAAATCCGCGTCAGAACGCGCTGCTGCATCTCAAGCTGGCCTTGATCGAACGCGGTGACTTCGATGATCTTTTCCGGCTGTTTGGTAACGGTTCGCACCAGGCGTTTCGTGGGATTTATCAAACGATCCGGTCGCGTTTACCCGCGTTTACCCAAGCGTTCTGGGATGAAAAAATCGCTTACTTTGATAGCACCAGCCACAAGAAATCATTTTATTACTATGGCACTTCTGGCGCGATTGCCTGGATTCTAAGCCGCTATCTGCTGAGCGCCAACCGTAATCTGCGTTCACGGTTGCTCGATTTGCTGGATGCCCGGACGCTGGCGGAACAGCGCGAGATTTATCAGCAGATCGAGCCGGTGCTGTGGGGTCACTTTACCTCGTGGCTAGTCAAGCAGCCGATGACCATGGCGATGCTGGGCGTGCCCCGTCCGCAAATTCGATTGATCAGCACCCAGTATCCAGGCGGAATGGTTGGCTACGTCAGTTCCAAGCTGCGTCATGTTTTGACCGAGGTGCTGATCCATGACAACTATTTCTGGCGGGTCTATCTGACCGGCTCCTACACCACGGACTGCTGTCCGAACTACCTCAAGCCGGAAAATTTTGCGCAACTGCATCACAACATCGGTCGCGCCTATACCCACAACGCCACCGTCAGTCACTTTCTCCGGGAGCATCCGGGTCAATACAGCCATTTCGTGCTGCTGGATCATCAGGACTGGCTGGCCTGGCATCAACCGGAAGCGCTACGCGAGGAATGGGAACTGATCCTTGCCAACAGCCGTCCGGGCAGCAAAATCATGCTGCGCTCGGCCAGCCCGGAGCTGAATTTCCTGCCGGAGATGGTGAAATCCGCCGTCCGCTTCTTCCCGGAACTGACTGGCGCTTTGCATGCGCAGGATCGGGTCGGCACCTACGGCAGTCTGCACTTGGCGGAAGTGTTATGACGGCGGGCGCTGCCGCAGCGGATCAGGCTCTGAAACGCTATTACCGGTTCCACGCCCGCATCTACGACGCCACCCGCTGGAGTTTTCTGTTCGGGCGCGCCCACCTGGTCGAACGGGTGGCCGCTCTGCACACGCCGAGGAACATCCTGGAAATCGGCTGCGGAACAGGCCGGAATTTGGCACGACTGGCGCAGCGATTTCCCGATACGCGCTTGATCGGACTGGATTTATCCGCCGATATGCTGGCCTGCGCGCGTCGTTACCTGGAACCGCTTGGCGACCGCATCACATTATTGCATCAAGCCTACGCCCGACCGCTGGACCCAGCGCCTCGTTTTGATCTGATCGTCGTTTCATATTGCCTAAGCATGATCAATCCGGGCTATGCAGAGGTGATCGCCAGCATTCGGCAGGATCTACAAGCGCACGGCTTGATTGCAGTGGTGGACTTCCACAATTCTGACTGGTCGGCATTCCGGCGCTGGATGGGCGTTAATCATGTGCGGATGGAAGGCCAATTACTGCCGGAGCTGCGCACCCGGTTCCGACCGCTGGATAGCACGATCAGCCAGGTGTATGGCGGCATTTGGCGTTATTTTCATTTCATCGGTACGCCCGTCTGATCGGTGCAACCCCTCAGATGTGCTGCGAACTGCTCTGATCAAACACCGTGCCGCAGCGCGATCCACGCCTGACCCAGACTCAAACCGCCATCGTTCGGCGGCGCCTGGCGGGCTTCATAAACCGTCAGCCCATTCTGTTCCAGCCGCTCTCGCAACTGAACGCTCAACAGGCGGTTGAGAAAACAGCCGCCACCTAATGCAACATCAGTCACTTGTTCCCGCAAAGCCGCTTGCGTCACCCAATCGGCCAGCGCCAGCGCCAGCGTGGCATGAAACAGCGCCGCGCCGTGTTGAGGATCCGCCGGGTTATCCGCCAGCCACGCCAGCAATGGCAACAGATCAAGATGGCCTTCCGTAGTCAGCCGATAACCTTCGGCCAGCGGTTCAACCGGGCCATAGGTCGCAGCGAGTGCTTCCAGTTCCATCGCCGCCTGACCTTCATAATCACTGGTTTGGCGCAGGCCAAGCAACGCAGCGGCGGCGTCAAACACCCGTCCGGCGCTGCTGGTCAACGGACAGTGGGAACCGCGCTCCAGCAAACCGCGAACGGCTTCTGCCAGCGAGCCGGGAAAGCGACGCGGGATCTCAGAGCCGCGACCGAGCGTATGCAACGCGGCAGCGGCCATTCGCCACGGTTCGCGGGCGGCGCGATCCCCGCCGGGCAGCGGCAACAGCAGCAGATGACCCAAGCGGCGATACGCGGGGCCATCCACCCACAGCAGTTCTCCGCCCCAGTTGCCGCCGTCCTCGCCCAATCCCACTCCGTCCAGCGCCAGCCCCAGCAGCGGTCGTTGTAACCGGTGTTCAGCCGCAATCGCCGCAATATGGGCGTGATGGTGTTGAACCGGAATCAGCGGCAGGCTACCTTCGGCGGCAAACATGGCGGCAAAGCGGCTGCTATAAAAATCCGGGTGCAGGTCGCACGCCACCCGTTCCGGGACGATCCGCAACGTATCCAGCAGCCGTTCCGCCATTTCGTCCAGAGCGCGGCACACGGCGGCGTTGTCGAGATCGCCAATGTGCGGCGACAGATAAGCCTGTGCATCGCGGGTCAGGCAGATCGTATTCTTCAACCAGCCGCCGCACGCCAGCACCGAAGGACCCGCAGCGGGCAAATTGATCCGGCGTGGCGCGTAACCGCGAGCGCGACGGATAAACGCTGGGGCTTGCCCGTGCCAATACAACACGCTGTCATCGCAGCGGGCGACGATGGGCCGGTTGTGGGTGAGAAAAGCGTCAGCGATACCGGCCAAGCGCTCAATCGCTTCATCATCATCAATCACCAGTGGTTCACCACCAGGATTGGCGCTGGTCATCACCAACAGCAACGGCCAAGGCTGTTGCAGCCAGCCGCAACCCTCCGGTCGGCCAGCGGCCTGGTGAAACAATAGATAATGCAAGGGTGTATACGGCAGCATCGCGCCGATCCGATTGACGCCGGGCGCAATGCCCGCCAATTCCGCCGCTGCGCCGGGCTGTTTATCCACCAGCACAATGGGCCGCTCTGGCATTTCCAGTAATTCCCGCTCGTTGGCGCTGGATTCGATCCACGGGGCTAACGACGCGAGATTGGTCGCCATCACTGCAAACGGCTTGGCTTCGCGCTGCTTACGCTGGCGCAACCGAGCCACGGCAGCAGCATTGTGCGCATCACAGGCCAGATGAAACCCGCCCAAGCCTTTGATCGCCACGATTGCACCGTTTTGCACCTGTTCCAGTGTCGCAGTGATCACGTCGCTCACAGCCAACTGATGGCCTTGGGCATCGCGCAAGCTCAGATGCGGCCCGCAGACTGGACAAGCTACTGGTTGGGCGTGAAAGCGACGATCAGCGGGATCGTGGTATTCGCGAGCGCAGTCCGGGCACAGCGGAAAACCGGCCATGCTGGTGTTGGGCCGGTCGTAGGGAATGGCGCGGGTAATGGTGTAGCGCGGACCGCAATGGGTGCAGTTGATGAAGGCGTAGCGATAGCGGCGGTCAGCGGGATCAAATAATTCAGCCAGGCAATCGTTACAAACGGCGGTGTCAGGCGCGATCTCGGCGCGGGCGGGTCCGGCGCGGCTGGCGTGGATGACGAAACTTATTTCATCAGCGCAGACTGGCGCGGTGGCAGTTTGCAGCGCGTCAATCCGCGCCAGCGGCGGCGGTTGGCGCAGTGCGGTTAAAAACGATTGCAAATCGCTGGTTGCGCCTTGCGCTTCAATGGCAACGCCACTGGCGTCATTGCGTACCCAGCCAGACAACTTCCATTCCGCCGCCAGTCGATAAACGAAAGGCCGGAAACCGACGCCCTGTACCTGGCCGCGAATCTGAATCGCCAGTCGCTGCGTCGATTCGCTGGCGGCGGTGCATGAAATCGAATCGGTCATCGAAATTTTCTCTCCGCAGGGGGAACGCAACGGCGCACCGCACTCCAAGCGTAGGCGACTGCGAGCCATACCCATTGCGCAACTTCACATCCCACTAAAATGTTCTACCCTTAGCAGGGCGAGACGACCGGCTCCGTACCCATCCACGGATATTGCACCCACTCCTGGATATTCTTCAGAACAACGACTAGCCGGCGGTGCTGGTTGTAACCACCAGACTCTTTTCGTCCCCGGGGACGCAGAGTCGCTCCTTAACACCCAATGATTTGCGAAGAGAAGCACACGATGACTGACAAGCCCATCAATATGACGCGCCCGCTGGACCTGGCGCATGAAAAACACAATGTCGGCCCGCAGCGTATCCAACGACCGATTTATGCAGATCTGCTGCCCACCTGCAACAATGCTTGTCCGGCAGGCGAAAACATTCAGGCCTGGCTGACCCACGCCCAAGCAGGCCGTTTCAAAGAGGCTTGGCAAGCCCTGACCCATGACAACCCGATGCCGGGCATCCATGGACGGGTGTGCTACCACCCCTGCGAAAGCGCCTGTAACCGGGGTAAGCTGGATTCGTCGGTCAGTATTCATGCAGTCGAGCGGTTCCTGGGCGATTTGGCCTTGCAGGAAAATTGGCAGTTCACCATCACGGCTCCGCCCAGCGGCAAGCGGATCTTGGTGGTTGGAGCCGGTCCCAGCGGCTTGTCCGCCGCCTATCACCTGGCGCGGATGGGCCACAGCGTCGAAATCCACGAAGCCGGTCCCATGGCCGGCGGCATGATGCACTTCGGCATCCCGTCCTACCGCCTGCCGCGTGACGTGCTGGACGCCGAGATCAAGCGCATCGAAAACATGGGCGTCAAAATGGTTCTCAATCATCGGGTGGACGATCTGCTGGCGGAGAAGCAGGCCGGCAATTTCGATGCGATGTTCATTGCGGTCGGCGCGCATATCAGCAAACGCACTGAAATTCCATCCCGCGATGCGGGCAAGATGCTGGACGCCATCAGCTTCCTCAAGGATGTGGAAACCGGCAACGCGCCGAAACTGGGTCGCCGGGTTGCGATCTATGGCGGCGGCAATACCGCAATGGACGCGGCGCGAGTCGCCAAGCGCCTCGGCTACGAACCGCTGATCATCTATCGCCGCGACCGCGCTCACATGCCGGCCCACGACTTCGAGGCCACCGAGGCGCTCGAAGAAGATGTCAAGATTCACTGGCTGCGCACCATCAAGAGCATTGATGAAACCACTTTCACGGTTGAGATCATGGAGGTGGACGCCAAGGGTCGGCCGCAACCGACCGGCCAGTTCGAGACGCTCGAAGCCGACGCGCTGATCATGGCCTTGGGTCAGGATGTGGACACCAGCTTCATGCGCCAGGTGCCGGGCGTGGAATTCAAGGACGATGGTGTCGTAACGGTCGATGAGCGACTGATGACCGGCTATCCGGGCCTGTTCGCCGGCGGCGACATGGTGCCCTCCGACCGCACCGTCACCATTGGCGTCGGTCATGGCAAAAAAGCCGCTCGTCACATTGATGCCTGGCTGCGTGGTGACGCCTATGTCAAACCACCCAAGCACACCCTGGCGACTTTCGACAAATTGCATGTCTGGTACTACACCGATGCCGCCCAGCGTCCGCAAGGCCATCTGGACCTCAAAGGCCGCAAAGGCAGTTTCGAGGAAGTCGTCGCCGGCCTGAGCCAGAAAGAGGCACTGTACGAGGCTAAGCGCTGCCTGTCCTGCGGCAACTGCTACGAGTGTGACGGCTGTTATGGCGCATGTCCCGAAGACGCCATCATCAAGCTGGGGCCGGGCAAGCGTTACCGCTATGACTACGATCTCTGCACCGGCTGCGCGGTCTGTTTCGAGCAGTGTCCCTGCCACGCTATCGAGCTGATTCCCGAACCGGCGGAAACGTCGGAACAAGCGGGTTAACGGCCAGAATTCCACCGCCCGCTGTCTGCGACGGGCCACGAGTTAAAGAGAAGCACAAATGACTGAACGGCAAGTAACTACCATTGACGGCAATGAGGCGGCGGCTTACGTCGCCTATCGCGTCAGCGAAGTGTGCGCCATTTATCCGATCACCCCCTCCTCAACCATGGGCGAGCTGGCGGATCAATGGTCTTCCGAAGGGATTAAGAACATCTGGGGCAGTGTGCCCCTGGTCATGGAAATGCAGAGCGAGGCGGGCGCAGCGGGAACCGCGCACGGCGCGTTGCAGACCGGCGCGTTGACCACGACCTTTACCGCATCGCAGGGGCTCATGCTGATGATCCCCAACATGTACAAGATCGCCGGCGAACTGACTTCGGCGGTGTTCCATGTCGCGGCCCGCTCGCTGGCGACCCAAGGCTTGTCGATCTTCGGCGATCATCAGGATGTGATGGCGGTGCGCCCGACGGGCTTCTGCCTGCTGGCCTCCAACTCGGTGCAGGAAGCCCACGATATGGCGCTGATCGCCCACGCCGCGACCCTGGAAGCGCGGGTGCCGTTCATCCATTTCTTCGATGGCTTCCGCACCTCGCACGAGGTCAACAAGCTGACTTTGCTGACGGATGACGATATCCGGGCGATGATTCGCGACGATCTGGTGCTGGCGCATCGCGGTCGGGGGCTAAATCCGGATCGGCCATTCATTCGCGGCACCGCGCAGAATCCCGATACCTATTTCCAGAGCCGCGAGGCGTGCAACCCGTACTACCTCAAGGTGCCAGGCATCGTTCAAGCGACGATGGACAAATTCGCCGAACTGACCGGCCGCAGCTATCACCTGTTCGACTACTTCGGCGATCCGAACGCCGAACGGGTCGTGATCCTGATGGGGTCGGGCGCGGAGACGGCTTGTGAAACTGCGGCTTATCTCAACCAGAGCGGCGAGAAAGTCGGCGTATTGCAGGTCCGGTTGTTCCTGCCGCTGTCCGCCAGCGCCTTCCTGGCGGCGCTGCCAGCCAGCGTTAAATCCATTGCGGTCCTCGACCGCACCAAGGAGCCGGGTTCCACCGGCGAGCCGATGTATCTGGATGTAGTCAGCACTCTGGTGGAAGCGCACGGCGCGGGTACGCTGCCGATGGCGACTATGCCGCGAGTGATCGGCGGCCGTTACGGGCTGTCGTCCAAGGAATTTACCCCGGCGATGGTCAAATCGGTGTTCGATGAACTGAGCAAGGCCAAGCCCAAGAATCATTTCACCGTCGGCATCAATGACGATGTGACCCACACCAGCCTGGAAGTGGATTCCAGCTTTGTGATTGAGTCCGATAAAGTGGTGCGGGCGATGTTCTTCGGGCTGGGTGCGGATGGCACCGTCGGCGCGAACAAGAACTCGATCAAGATCATCGGCGATGATCCGGAATTCTACGCCCAAGGTTACTTCGTTTACGACTCGAAGAAATCCGGCTCGCAGACCGTCTCCCATTTGCGCTTCGGGCCAGACCCGATCCGGGCGCCCTATCTGGTGCAATCGGCTAACTTTATTGGCTGCCACCAGTTCAGCTTCCTCGACCGGGGCGATGTACTCAAGAACGCCGCGCCCGGCGCAGTGCTGCTGCTGAACACCAGTCCACGGGAACCGGAGGAAGCCTGGGATCGGCTGCCGCGTCCGGTGCAAGCGGAGATCATCGCCAAGAAGCTCAAGGTTCATGCGATCAATGCCGAAAAAGTCGCCCGCGACAACGGCATGGGCACCCGCATCAACACCATCATGCAGACCTGCTTCTTCGCTATTTCCGGGGTGCTGCCACGGGATAAGGCGATTGACAAGATCAAGTACTCGATCAAAAAGAGCTATATGCGCAAGGGCGAGGAGGTCGTGCGCAAGAACTTCGAGGCGGTAGACAACACCCTGGCTAATCTGCGCGAGATCGTGGTGCCCACTCAGGTGACCAGCCTGCGGGAACTGCCCGCTGTGGTGCCTGCCAACGCGCCGGACTTCGTGCAACGGGTCACGGCGATGATGATGGCCGGACGCGGCGACGAACTGCCGGTCAGCGCCCTGCCGGTGGATGGCACCTATCCCAGCGCCACCACCCAATGGGAAAAGCGCAACATCTCCAGCTATGTGCCGAGCTGGGAGCCGGACATCTGCATTCAGTGCGGTAATTGCAGCATGGTTTGTCCGCACGGGGTGATTCGCTCCAAGTTTTATAACGAAGCCAAGCTGGATAACGCGCCCGCTGCGTTCAAGACCGCGCCGATTGACGCCCGGGGCTTCCCGGAAATCCGCTACACCTTGCAAGTCTATCTGGAAGATTGCACCGGCTGCGGTCTGTGTGTCGAAGTCTGCCCGGCCAAGAGCAAGGAAAAAGTCGGCCACAAGGCGATCAACATGGCGGCCAAGGAACCGGTGCTGGAAAACGAGAAGGCCAATATCCGCTTCTTCGAGACCCTGCCGGAAGTGGATCGCGGGCGAGTAGATTTCTCGACAGTGCGCGGGGTGCAATTCCTGCCGCCGCTGTTCGAGTTCTCAGGCGCATGTGCCGGTTGCGGCGAGACCCCCTACGTCAAGATGCTGTCGCAACTGTTCGGCGACCGGCTGCTGGTGGCGAATGCGACCGGCTGCTCGTCGATCTACGGCGGCAATCTGCCGACGACCCCGTGGTCAGTCAACAACGAAGGACGCGGCCCGGCCTGGGCCAACTCGCTGTTCGAGGACAACGCCGAGTTTGGGTTGGGCTTCCGTCTGGCCGCCGATAAGCATCTGGCTTTTGCCTATGAACTGTTGCAGGGATTGGCGGGGCAAATCGGCGCGGAACTGGTGGACGCTCTGATCAGCGCGGAACAAGTCACCGAGACCGATATTCGTCAGCAACGCGGTCGTCTGGCCGAACTGAAACAGCGGTTGCAGGGGATCAAAGATCCCCGCGCCGCGCATCTGCTGGCGATTTGTGATCAACTGGTCCGGCGCAGCATCTGGATCATGGGTGGCGACGGCTGGGCCTATGACATTGGCTCTGGCGGCGTGGATCATGTGCTGTCCAGCGGTCGCGATGTCAACGTGCTGGTGCTGGATACCGAGGTGTATTCCAACACCGGCGGCCAGATGTCGAAATCTACCCCGATGGGCGCAGTCGCCAAGTTTGCCGCCGCTGGCAAGCAGGTGGGCAAGAAGGACATCGCCCTGCAAGCCATTTCCTATGGCAACGTCTATGTGGCACGGATCGCGATGGGCGCCAATCCGCAACAGGCGTTGCTGGCGTTCCGCGAAGCCGAGGCGTATCCGGGACCATCGCTGATTCTGGCTTATAGCCACTGTATTGCCCATGGCATCAACATGCAGCGCGGTCTGGATCAGCAACATCTGGCGGTGGAATGCGGTCACTGGCCGCTGGTTCGTTACAACCCGGCGGTGCGCGATTCCAACGAGAATCCGTTCATTCTCGATTCGGGACGACCCAAGATTCCGCTGCGGCAGTACGCCTATAACGAGGTGCGCTACAAGGTGTTGACTCACACCAATCCCAAGGAAGCGGAATACCTCATGGACATGGCCCAGCAAGCGATCAATCGGCGCTGGTCGGTGTACGAGGACATGGCGGCCCGTAGCGGCGCGACTTTCCAGCCGAAGTACAAACAATAAGCGGGTCTGGCGGCCCGGCACTGATCCAGTTCCGGGCCGCCCGCCATTGACATCCGGTACCCAAAAGGAAGCACCAATGGATTTAACAACCACTTACATGGGGATGAAGCTCAAGCATCCCATTATTGCTTCATCATCGCCGCTGTCGGGGAGCGTCGCCAGCATCAAGCGGCTGGAGGACGCGGGCGCAGCGGCAGTCGTTATGTTCTCGCTGTTCGAGGAACAGTTGAAGCATGAGAGCGCGGCGCTGGAACATCTGATGACGGCGGGCACCGAGAGTTTCGCCGAGTCGCTCAGCTACTTTCCAGAAGTGGACGACTACACGGTCGGCCCGGACAGCTATCTGGAATTGCTGAGGCAAGCCTCCGCAGCGGTGGACATCCCGATCATCGGCAGCCTGAACGGTATCACCAACACCGGCTGGATCGAATACGCCCAGTTGATGCAGCAGGCCGGGGCGAAAGGAGTTGAACTCAACATCTATTACATCCCTGCCGATCTGACCACCGCGGGTCGTGAAGTCGAGCAGCGTTATGTCGACATCGTCAAGGCAGTGAAGGCGGCGGTGACGGTGCCGGTGGCGGTCAAACTCAGTCCATTCTTCAGCGCCATCGGCTCGATGGCCAAGGCGCTGGACGATGCCGGGGCCGATGGCTTAGTGCTGTTCAATCGCTTCTATCAGCCCGATTTCGATCTGGATAAGCTGGAAGTCGCGCCCAACCTGCAACTGAGTACGCCAGACGAAATCCGCTTGCCGCTGTTGTGGCTGGCAGTGCTGTATGGACGACTGCGGGCCTCGCTGGGCGCGACTCGCGGCGTCCATACTCCGATTGAAGTGGTGAAGTATGTAATGGCGGGCGCCGATGCGGTGATGACCACTTCGGCGTTGCTCAAGAACGGGATTGACTATCTCACCATCTTGCGCGATGGCCTGAAAACCTGGATGGAGGTGCATGGCTACGATTCAGTGACGCAGATGAAAGGTTCGATGAGTCAGCGTAATGTCGCCGATCCGACCGCATTCGAGCGCGCCAACTACATCAAGACGCTGGAAAGCTACAAGGGTGACTATGCCTGATTGACCTTCGCTCTTTCGCTTGGAGGTCTTATGGGGATCGCGGAAGCGGTCCCCTTTTTTGCGACGTGCTTGAAGAATTGAATGGGCTTGGGCAAGCAATCCAGTCTGTGCAACCGAATAAGAACCGAGGGCTCGCGACGCTATAGAGTATACCGACCGACCCAATCGCGGGCGAACTGCCAAGCCACCCGCCCGCTGCGCGCCCCGCGTTGCAAGGCCCAGCGTAATGCCTCTTCCCGCGTCACTGCGTCCATGCCGTTCGGCCAGCCCAATTGATCCAGCCAGTGAGTGACGATGCTTAGATAGTCATCCTGACTGAACGGATGAAACGACAGCCACAGGCCGAACCGTTCCGACAGCGAAATTTTTTCTTCCACGGCCTCGCCGTGATGCAGTTCACCCTCAACGATCCGGGCATCCTGATTTTCCCGCTGGTATTCGGGCAACAGATGGCGGCGGTTGGAAGTGGCGCACAACAGCACATTATCAGGGGCGGCGCTGATCGAACCATCCAGCATGGCTTTGAGCGCTTTGTAGCTGGCGTCGTCCGCTTCGAACGAGAGATCATCGCAGTAAAGCAGGAACCGCTCCGGGCGGTCGTAAAGCGGATCGACAATATCCGGCAGATCGATCAGATCGCGCTTATCCACTTCGATCAGCCGCAGACCACCGTCGGCATATTCATTGAACAGCGCCTTAATCAACGAGGATTTACCAGTGCCGCGCGCCCCCCAGAGCAGCGCATTGTTACAGGGGCGGCCGGCCAAGAATTGGCGCAGGTTCAAATCCAGCGCCATTTTTTGGTGGTCAATTCGTTGCAGATCGGCCAACCGTAGCCGGTGGGGATGCTTTACAGGCTGCAGATAACCGCGCTGACCCCATCGTTTCCAGCGAAAGGCTCGATATCGTTCCCAATCCGGTTCGGCTGGCGCCGCCGGCAACAGCGTTTCCAGTCGCTCAAGCGCGCCGACCAGCCGTTCAACCAGCACTGGATCGAAAGTCAGTGTGGCGGGCATCACGGTGCTAATGGTTCATCACCACTGCGCTGCCAGAACTACCCAATAAGATAAGGTCGGCGACGATGCGGGCGCTTTCCACCAATGCCGCGTCTGGAATCGCACTGTCTTTACCTTCCGGCACCTCATCGCTAACCTTGAGCGGCGGCAAATCCTTAAGGGCGCGATAGCGATTCTCACGATCCCGCCGCCAGGTTTCGATGCGCTCTCGTTCGGCGCGGCGCTGGCTCTCCAGGAGCGAAACCGTAGTTTTTTCCCGCTGCTCCTTGGTGAAAGCCAAATCGCGCAGGAACGCCTGGTAATCCGGATCGCTGGCGATGCGCCCCTGATGTCGCCGCGCCAATTCTGGCGCTAACGTCATCAGCCGCTGATCGCTGCGATAACGGGTAGCGGCGATTTCATCCCACGGCAACGCATTCTTTTGGGCGCTCTCGCCGACTTCCTCGCTGTCCACGATCGAAGGAATGGCGATATCGGGTCGAACTCCACGATGCTGAGTGCTGCTGCCATTGATCCGGTAGAACTTGGCAATGGTCAGTTTCAACTGGCCTTGTGATTCCTTAGCTTTGGTGAAGCGGTTCAAATCCACCAGGGTTTGCACCGTGCCCTTGCCAAAGGTTGGATCGCCGATCACGATGCCGCGGCCGTAATCCTGAATCGCGCCTGCGAAAATTTCCGAGGCCGAGGCGCTGGCGTGATCCACCAGCACCGCCAGCGGCCCGTCGTAGACTTGACCGGGTTCGCTGTCCTTCTCAACCTCCACATTGCCGCCCGCATTTCTGACCTGCACCACCGGGCCGTCCCCAACAAATAGGCCAGTCAAATCCACCGCTTCCTGCAGGGAGCCACCCCCATTCTCGCGCAAATCCAGCACCAGCCCGTCTACCTTGCCGCGCAGTTCATCCAGCAACCGGCGGACATCGCGGGTGGTGCTGCGATAGTTGGGATCGCCACGGCGGGCCGCGTCAAAATCGCTATAGAATGCCGGGATGGTGATCGTGCCGATCCGCAGATCACGTCCGTCGGCGCTGCGGATCGTTTTAATCTCGCTCTTGGTGGCCTGTTTTTCCAGCTTGATGGTGTCACGGACGATCCGCACGGTTTTTTCCGCTGCCGCCACCCCCGCCTTGCCGGGTTGCACCTTCAACCGCACCACCGTACCACGTTGACCACGAATGCGGTCTACCACATCGTCCAGCCGCCAGCCGACCACATCCAGCCAAGCGCCATCATCGCCTTGCGCTACCGCTACAATCCGATCCCCAGCCTTAATCTGTTGGCTGAGATCAGCCGGACCGCCAGTGACCAGTTCAACCACCGTCACCAGTTCCTCATCCATCCGCAGTACGCAGCCAATGCCTTCCAGCGACAGCCGCATCTGGATGTTGAAGTTTTCAGTGTTGCGTGGAGAAAAATAAGCGGTGTGCGGATCAAAGGCTTGAGCGACTGCGTTCATATACAACTGAAACACGTCATCACTGGTGGATTGCTGGGCCTGCCGTAGCCGATTGTCATACCGCTTGACCAGCAACTCGCGGGCGGCAGATCGATCTTTGCCGGACAGCATCAGCGTTAACATCTCGTGCTTCAGCCGTTTGCGCCAAAATTCATCCAGTTCCGCCATGTTTTTAGCCCAGGGCGCGTTCTTGCGGTCTACCTCTAGCGACTCGTCCGCATCGAAACGGAACTCTTGCTGGAGCAGGGTCTGAATCCGGGTAGTCCGTTCCGCCAATCGGCGCAGGTAAACATTGAAAATAGCATAGGCTGGCTGCAAATCGCCGCTTTTTAGGGCATCGTCCAAGGTGCTGCGATACTTCTCGAAGCCGTTGATATCGCTGGACAAAAAATAGGCACGGCTGAAATCGAGATCATCGAGATAGGCAGTCAAAACCAGTGCAGACAGCCGATCATCCAGCTTGCTCTGCCGGTAATGGTGCCGAGACAATAATTCAGCAATCGTCTGATCCAGCGAGGCTTGCCGGGCCGTCGGCGCTAAAGTCCTGATGGCGGCATCCGCGACCGGTTCGTCCGGTTTGGCGAATGCTTCCGTCACGCTCAGCATCAAAATCAGGGGTAATAACAGCAGGGATTTCAGGATTCGGACGTTATGCATGATGCTTCTCGACAGGAACGAGCCCCGACGCGCCACCCCTCCTGAACTATCCTTCAGGATGATGGAGTGGGATGAACCAGGGCGATATCAGTGGCGACCGGTTGTTTGCCGTTCGGCTCGGCCAGGGTGAATTCAAAGATATGGTTGCGGGACGGCAGTTTCATTACGTTGAAGCCCTCCGGCAGACTGGAATCGTGGAAGAACGCCGTCCGGTACGGGGAGTCGGAATCACGGGAGTCGGTCTTCCACAGATAGGGCGATAGCTTGACCAAAAAACGCATGAAGCCGAAGCTTTTATTATCATCGTGGTGATAGCAGTATCCCCGTACCCGCGATCCCATGGCACCCCACAACGGCGCGAAATAATCATCGCCCCGGGTCGGCAGCAAACCCGGCACTAAATAGCCGGATACGAACATGTCTGATTCCCGGCGCAGTTCCTCTGACACATTATCGAACGCCAGAGTTTCCACGCGGCAGCCTTTGTTTTGCAAAGCGCGCACTACCTGTACGAAATCGCCGTCGCCGGTTGCTAGTAGCACCCGGTCCAGATTTTCCGATTGCAGCAGCACATCCACCGCCATATCAAGATCGGCGTTAGCCTTGCCATAGCGATTACCGGCTTCATCCTGAAACCATTTGACCCGTTTTTCGATGACCTTGTAGCCGAGTTCGCGCAGGGCGGACTGATAGGCGCGAGCCTTGTCACGATAGACCGTGTTGGTTTCAGCGCGTTCCTCGTCATAGGAAAGGTAGACATTCAGTCGCAAGGGTTCGGCGTGATCTCGGCAGGCGAACTCGCGCAGCACGTCATACTGCATACGCTGGCCACCATTGCGCGATATATTGGAGGCATCCACATAAACACCAACCTTGGCATGGGATTTGATTTCGGTCGTCATAGTATCTAGGTCTGATAACTCGTTTAATGAATTGACACTTAAGTTATACATTTTTCCAGAACGGGAACAGCGTGGGTATTATTACAGAAAGGCGACTAATTCGCCGTACTTTTAGGATCGGCGCGGGTGGACCGATCAGTCGAGCGGAGGTGTCATGTACCGGAAAACTGGGGCTTGCGCTTACTCCGAAAGGCGTTTAGTCCTTCCTGGTAGTCATGACTATCGTACACGATGCGGCGAAGTCCCTGAATCCGTTCAAACAGTTCGGGGGTAATGGCGTGCGCACTAGCCAGTAGTCGCAATTCTTCCTTCATCACCGCGATGCTCAGAGGCGAGTTAGCGCTGATATGCGTTGCCAGACCATGAACGAAGGCTTCGATCTCCTCCTTCGGTTTGATGTAGTTAATCATGCCAAGGTTCAAAGCCTGCGATGTAGGGATGGGCTGGGCGGTGAATAGCATCTCCTTCGCCACTGGCAGCGGGATCATATTCATTAAGGTCAGTACGCCACCGAGGTTATAGGGAACGCCCAGTTTGGCCGGGGTGATAGCGAAGGTCGCATCGGGCGTGGTGACCAGAATATCGCAGGCCATGGCTACTTCGCAGCCGCCACCCCAGACTCCGCCCTCAATCAGGGCGATGATGGGTGCGGGAAACTCCTGAATGGCGCGCACTAGAACACGCAGCGGATCGCTCCAGCCCAGCGGGTCGCGACCACGGTCAGGCAGTTCGCTGACATCGTGGCCGGCAGACCAGACCTTGACCCCAGCGGCGGCGCGCAACACCACGGCGCGGATATTCCGCGCCTGAAAATCCTCCAGTGCGGCAGTGATTTCACCGATCAACGCTTCGCTCAAGGCGTTGCGCTTTTCTGGATGATTCAGCACGATGACCCCGATGGCGTCTTTCGTTTCAGCCAGCACCAGCGACATGGAGGTTTCCTTGCGTCAAAATATCGGAGTAAAAATGAGGAATAAGGCCGAAAATCAACCTGAAATGCAGGACAACAAACTGATTCTATTGGTGCCGGGAGAGAGACTCGAACTCTCACGACCTTGCGGCCGGTGGATTTTGAGTCCACTGCGTCTACCGTTCCGCCATCCCGGCGCGGGATTAATTGTGATTATTAAGCATTTTCCACTACCGGGCAAGGCC
>NZ_CBTK010000027.1 GCF_000531125.1 Candidatus Contendobacter odensis Run_B_J11
GTGATCAGCGGCTTCGGCCGGCTCGGCAGCGCGTTTGCGGCACAGAAGTTCGGCGTGATGCCCGACATCATGACCCTGGCCAAGGCGGTGAACAACGCCTCGGTGCCGATGGGCGCGGTGGCCTGCTGCTGGCCGTGGTACTGATTCGCGATCAGCGCAACCAGCGAGGGAACCAGCGCCGCGCCCGCCATGCCGGCCAGGAGCTGGGCGGCCAGCATATGGGTGGCGGTCGGGCTGAAGGTCATCAACACCTGTGCCCCGCCGAACAGCGCCACCACGGTGCGGAAGACGTATACCGCGCCAAACCGCTGGGTCAACTTTGCGCCGAGCATGACGAAAGCCGCTACGGCGAGCGAGTACATCACGATCCCGGTGGCGACCGTGGTCGGCGGCACGTTGAAGCTGTTGACCATGCCGCTCAGTGCGACCGGCAGCGAGGCGACATTGAAAGACATTAGCGCCTGGCCGAAGGCTATCGCGATCATCGGCAACCAGGATTCCTGAATTTCTCTCTCAGCACTGGTGATTGCACCGGTTGTTGCGGTCATGTCGTTTTCCTCATGGTGTCGTTTTCCTCATGGTATTGAATGATGGACCGGCTCAAACCGCCGGCTTCGAGGCAAAGAGATTAAGCCCCAGTCGTTCCGACAGGAACTTGGTGACGCGCTGACCTTTAATACTGTTACCCGCGCCGTCGAGCAACGGGGAGAACGTACCGAGGCCGCCCTTCCCCGGCGACACGGTGACAATTCCGCCACTCACTCCGCTTTTGCCAGGCAGCCCGATCTCGTACAGCCAGTCGCCGGAGCGCTCGTACAACCCGGCGGTGGCCAGCGCCGCCAGCACCCGCTGGGCGATGGCGGCGTCAACCACGCGCTCCTTGGTGAGCGGATTTACCCCGCCGTCAGCCAGAGTGGCGCCCATCACCGCAAGATCCTTGACCGTCACGTTCAGGGAACATTGCTTGGTATAAACATCGGTGGACTCCAGCGCATCGAAATACAGGCGGTCATAGCCTTCCAGCAACTTGGCGATGCCACGGTTCCGCTGGTTCGTCGCCGCCTCCGACTCGTACACCTCCATGTCAATGGAAAGCTGGCGGCCAGCGAACCGGGATAACCCATCCTGGATAAACCGCCATTTGGCTTCAGCCGTCGCGCCCGGCGCCAAGCTGGTGGTGGCGATGGCCCCGGCGTTCACCATTGGGTTCATGGTTCGGTCATCATTCAGCTCGATTGCCATCACCGAGTTGAACGGCAGCCCGGTGGCGTTCACCCCGATTTTTCGACGGGCTTCCTCGCTGCCCACGGCCTGACAAACGAGCGCGAACACAAACGGCTTCGATATGCTCTGGATCGAGAACTCATGCGCCGTATCCCCTACGGCAAAAACATGGCCGTCGATACCGACCACGCATGCCCCAAAAAGCTCCTGGGGCGTGCGGGCCAGGGCGGGTATATAGTCCGCAACTTTCCCTTCATCCAGGGACTGGTAGCGCTCGTAGGCCTCGGTAATCAGGATCGCCACTTCATGATCCGGCGGTAAATGGCCGGTTGAAATAGGGGAAGGTCCGGATACCTCGTCGATATGAAGTTGCGTGTTCATCATGTTTCCTCGCTACCATTTAGCGCTTCAACGAAGAAAATACGATAGGGCGTCGGCTCGCCGCCGGCACCATTGACCGCCAGGGTCCGTTGTGAAACTTTCTGGTACGATAATGACTCCATCGTTTCTCCAGAGGTTATGGGTTTTCTGCTTCCGGTATAAATCATTTCCATGACACTATGTATAGTGAATGTAATCAAAAAATGAGAAGACAAAAAATAAAAAATAAAAAATAACGTATTGAAAAATAATAATTTTATTATTCTTCGATGGTTTCTTGTGGAGCCAGTCTCTCAAGACGGTTGGTGACCCGCTGTACCGGATCGTGGTGGGGTTGATACCGATGAAAATCCATCTATTATTGATGAGCGATCATCGAAAATCTTATTTATGAGACACTAAGCCCCAGTTTTCACAAGAACCCCCGAAGAACCGGTTTTTCTACTTCGATCAGTATGGTCGTATCCCGTGAGGGTTGAGGTGGTGCTGGTTCCCCTCAGCATAGCTCATACCGCCATGCACCGGCTTGCCCACATCCGTCATTGAAAAAGTCGAACATCGGGTATGAATGAACGATTTCAAACAGTTGTATACGGATCTATCCTTGCGCTGATTATTGGCTGGGTGCTTTATATTGGGAGAGACGTGTTTATTCCGATTGTTTTCGGGATACTGGTGGTTTATGTGATTATTGGGCTTGCGCGCCTTTTGGGCAGAATTTCGTTCTTTGGCTGGATCCTTCCGCTTCATATTCGCTATTACCTGTCTATTCTGCTCATCGCACTCGGACTGGTCGAAGGCGCATATTTAGCCATCACCAACATGGATGAGGTTGTAGCACTTGGACCGAAGTACCAGGAATCCCTGCTCAGTACCCTCCAGAAGGTTGCTATCTTGTTTCATATGGAAACTGATCTGACTTGGACTACACTGCGTCAGGAGATTCTGGCGCGGACTAATATGCAGAGACTGATTGGATCGATAATCGCTTCCATCTTCTCTATCATCGTCAGTATTCTGGTCATGGTTCTCTATGCGAGCTTTCTGCTGATCGAGCAGCGCTCGTTCTCCACCAAGATAGACAACCTATCCAGCGACCCGCGCAATATCGCCCGGATTCGGCAACTCACCACCGACATTAATGCACGAATCGGGGCGTATCTGGCGCTCAAGACTTTTATCGGTATCTTGCTGGGGGCGATAAGCTGGATGGTGATGGCATATGTCGGGCTTGAATTCGCCGCGCTCTGGGCCATATTGATTGTCCTGTTGAATTATGTGCCCTATATCGGCTCGTTCCTCAGCGTGTTGTTCCCGGTGATTATGGCAATCGTACAGTTCTTTGATCTGAATGAAGTCCTTGCGGTGTTGTTGCCTCTGACTGTCGTCCAGTTTCTCATCGGCAATTTCCTTGACCCTTATTTGATGGGCAATTCACTCAATCTCAGTCCTTTCGTTATTTTAGTCAGTCTGACGGTCTGGTCAGGGCTGTGGGGTATTCCAGGGGCTTTTCTGGCGGTCCCCATCACTGCGGTTATGGCCATCGTTTTTTCCGAGTTTTCGGGGACGCGGCCACTCGCCGTTCTTCTTTCGCGAAACGGCCAGCTATGAGTTATCAGGATATTTCGGATTTGTTCAAAGCAGCCGCCATCAATTGGGTACACGATTACGCCCAAAGCATGGGCGCGGCATTAGCCTTTTACACGATGTTCTCGATTGCCCCCCTGTTGCTGATAGTGGTTGCTATTGCCGGGCTGGTGTTTGGCGAAGAAGCCGCGCGCGGAGAAATTTTTAACCAATTGGACAGTATGCTGGGCACCTCGGGGGCACTGGCGGTACAGAGCCTTATCGAGAGCGCGGGCAAGCCCGCCACCAGCGTGCTGGCCTCTGCCTTCGGCTTTGTCATTCTCTTCATTGGGGCAACGTCCGTCTTCGCCGAATTGCAGGACGCGCTTGATCGCATCTGGCGGGCGCCAGCAAGGACGGGAAACTCCGGCTTATGGAGACTGCTGCGTGCCCGATTGCTGTCCTTCGGGATGATTCTCGGAATCGGCTTCCTGTTGATGGTGTCGCTGGCGTTCAGCGCCGGCCTGGCCGCGTTGAGCAAGTGGTGGAATCCGCTATTCAGCGGATGGGTGACCGTTGCGAACACGATTGAACTCACTCTCGGCATTGTGCTATCGACCGCAGTGTTCGCGATGATCTACAAGACGATGCCTCGGGTGCAGATCGATTGGAGAGATGTGTGGATTGGGGCGACAGTCACCTCGCTGCTGTTCGTCGTCGGCAAATTTCTGATTGGCGCCTACATCGGAAAGACCGGTATCTCGTCCGGCTTCGGGGCCGCTGCGTCCCTTGTCGTGGTGCTGCTGTGGGTTTACTACTCCGCTCAGATCTTTTTGTTCGGCGCGGAGTTCACATGGACGTATTCTCATAAATTCGGTTCGCGTAAGGGACAACCGTTACCTGTCGGGAGCGGCCTTCAGGCCGCGATGTTCGCCGGCTAAGGCCGGCTTCTACGGCATAGATCGAAAACCGATAGGTGGCAAGGCGTCCAAGCCTTCTCCGATTGGGGCGGCAGCCTGATTGGCTATAATTTTGGAGGTAAAACGCGATCAGCGCCGTCCTGAAGTATCTTCTGTGGTCCCTATCGTTCCAGCGCACTGGCGGTTGAATGTATCCTGACCTAACTTTACGAGTACCGACTCAGATGAAAAGACTGTCGCTGCTGGAGCGAACCCGATGAGGAGCCTTCTTGTGCGTACCGCGATGACCCGGTGGATGGGTTTTCTCGGCTTCTGGCTGTTGCTCATTGGCCTCGATCCGTCCGATTTTGCAGCCGGGCTATTCGCCGCCGCCGCCGCGACCTGGACCAGCCTGCGCCTGTTGCCGCCCAGCGATAGGCGCCTGCGGTACGCCGCTCTGGCCAAGCTTGCGTTGCGCTTTATGCAGCAGTCCATTATTGGGGGGCTGGATGTGGCCCGGCGCGCACTGGATCCGCGGCTGCCGTTGCGGCCGGGATTCGTCGCCTACCCGGTACGCCTCCCCCCCGGTACGGCCTGCAATGCGTTTAGCGCGCTAACGAGCGTGCTGCCGGGTACGCTGCCGGCTGGCGTTGGCGAACACGGCGAGATCATTTATCACTGTCTCGATGTCGAACAGCCGGTCGCGGCGCAACTGGTCATTGATGAGGGACTGTTGATCCGTGCGCTGGGTGGAACGCATGGCGATATCTGACTTCCTGCTTGCCGCCGCCGTCTTCGTGCTGGCGACGGTGGCCCTGGGGCTAGTCCGTATCCTGCGCGGGCCGGAGGAGGCGGATCGGATGATGGCGACGCAATTGTTCGGCACCGGCGGCATTGCGGCGCTGCTGCTGCTGGGTGTAGCCACCGAGGCCAATGCGGTACTCGATGTGGCGCTGACCCTGGCGTTGCTCGCCGCCTTCGCCTCGGTGGCCTTCGTGCAGAGCGCCTCCCGTTCGGATGGTGATGACCCCAAGGAGACGAATCGTCAATGAGCCTCGTCCTGGACATTTTTACGATCATTACGGTTTTAGCCGGCGCCTTCTTTTTCCTTGCCGGTACGGTGGGGCTGCTGCGCTTTCCTGATACGCTCACCCGCCTGCACGCGCTGACCAAGGCGGATAATCTGGGTCTCGGTCTAGTGGTGATGGGTCTGTTGCCGCAGGCCGAGTGGCCGCTCGAAGTCATCAAGCTGATCGCGATTTGGCTGTTCGCCCTGCTGGCCGGGGCGACGGTCGGCCAACTCATGGCGCGGGCGGCGCGGCGCGGG
>NZ_CBTK010000028.1 GCF_000531125.1 Candidatus Contendobacter odensis Run_B_J11
TGACTGATGAACATCGAGACATCATTTTGTCTACCCAATAAGTGTGCCGAACACTATTGGGCTCGGACCCAACTTAAACGCCTCTACCCTGCCGTGGAGTCTACCCCAAACTTGGCTACGTCAGCCGAGGCTTAACCTATCAAAACTTTTGCGGCAGCCCACTAGTGGAAACCAACCCCTATCTGGCCTATGGCTCGACCCTGCTGACGGTGATCGTCGCGCCCGCCTTCATTCTCTATCTGCAACTCGGCGATGGCGACATTCTCACCGTATCCGCGCAGGGCGAAATTGAGCGCCCGATTGCGGCTGATGCGCGGCTCATGGGCAATGAAACCACCTCGCTGTGTTCCGCCAGGGCATGGAATGAAATGCGGGTCAGCTTTCAAACCTTGGCTGGATCGCCGCCCGCCTTGATTCTGGCCGCCACTGACGGCTACGCCAACGCTTACCGCAACGAAGCCGGTTTTCAACAGGTGGCGCGGGACTTTTGGGCGATGTTGCGCGATGACGGCGATGCGGCGGTGAAACTGCATTTGAAAGAGTGGCTGAATGAAGCTTCTCAACAGGGTAGCGGGGATGATATTACTGTCGGGATCATCTGGCGGCCGGACGCGGCGATCGGCGCGCAACGAGAGGGCCAGCCTCTCAGCAGCGGCCTGATCGCCGACGCGGCTATCCCCTTGTCTCCACTGCGATAGTTTACCCATGCTCGCCTACATCCTCCGCCGTTTGGCGCTGATTCCGCTGACCTTGCTGGGCATCATCGCCATCAACTTTGTCATTGTGCAGATTGCCCCCGGCGGACCGGTGGAACAAATGCTGGCGCAACTCAAGAACACCGCAGTTTCCGCCACAACCCGGGTCGGCGGCGGGGAGGGCGTGGAAGCGGGGCGCGGGAGTACCGTCGCTTCGCAAAATTCCAGCGGTAATAGCGCCTATCGCGGTGCGCAAGGTCTTGATCCGGCGTTCATCGCCGAACTCAACCGCCAGTTTGGTTTCGATAAACCCGCTTATGTGCGCTTCGGCCTGATGGTTCGCGATTATCTGAGTTTCGATCTCGGCAAAAGCTATTTCCGTGACCGGGCGGTGCTGGATCTGGTGCTGGACAAATTGCCGGTCTCCATTTCGCTGGGCGTGTGGAGTACCTTGCTGATTTATCTGGTTTCGATCCCGCTCGGCATTGCCAAGGCGGTGCGCGATGGTTCACGTTTTGATGTGTTGAGCAGTGCGGCGGTGATCATCGGTTACGCCATTCCAGCGTTCCTGTTCGCCATCCTGCTGATCATCGTGTTTGCTGGCGGGCGCTATCTGAACTGGTTTCCGCTGCGGGGCTTGGTCTCGGATCACTGGGCGGATTTAAGCTGGCCGGCGCGGATTCTGGATTATTTCTGGCATCTGACCCTGCCGGTGATGGCCATGGTGATCGGCGGTTTCGCCTCGTTGACCATGCTGACCAAGAATGCGTTCCTGGATGAGATTAACAAGCAGTACGTGGTGACCGCCCGCGCCAAGGGTCTTAACGAGCGGCAGGTGTTGTATGGGCATGTTTTTCGCAACGCCATGTTGTTAGTGATTGCGGGTTTTCCAGCAACACTGATCAGCATGTTGTTCACCGGATCACTGCTGATCGAGGTGATCTTCTCGCTGGATGGCTTGGGGCTACTGGGATTCGAGGCGGTGGTCAAGCGGGATTACCCGGTAATGTTCGGGACGCTGTACATGTTTAGCCTGATCGGGCTGCTGCTGAATCTGGTCAGTGATCTAAGTTATCACTTCGTTGATCCGCGCATTGATTTTGCGGCGCGGGAGACCTGAGCATAGGGTGACAATGCGGGTGTCGCTGGATTATCCTAGACACTCTACGGAAGTCGTTTGAGAGCATTTCTGCCTTCGCGCTGGTGTGGTGGAATGGTATACACACAGGACTTAAAATCCTGCGCCCTTGACCGGGCTTGTGGGTTCGAGTCCCACCACCAGTACCAAAAACAGCCGGTTAGCAATCCTTGTTCTTGTTAACTTACCGCCATTGTTGGCGGTTTTTTGTCTCTGAGGGTCATGCTACTCACGATAATTCGATGCGTGGCGTCTCGGGATTACGGCGAAACAGCGTGGCAATGTGTCCAACCCGCTGCACGAGGGCTGCATCCGTTGTGGTGCAAAGTTCAGCAACCATGGTTTCGCGGGTTTCGCGATCTGCGGCGTTGACCCGGATCTTGATCAATTCGTGATGATCCAGCGCCAGCAGAATTTCGTGCGTGACCGCTGGCGTGATGCCGCTGTCACCGATGATCACGACCGGCTTGCGGTGATGGGCCAAGGCTTTGAGATGACGTTTTTGTGGATTAGTGAGAGTCTGCACGCGGGAAACCGGATAGGGTGAAAGAATCGAAGAATATAACCGGTGGCAAGGGTATGACGGTAGCCCCAAGCCCCCTGAATGAAGTCAAGCTGGACCTTGGTATTATCCTGACGGTCGGTGGGTTGCTGCTGTTGGTACAGGGGCGGATCGTGGAGAGCGTGCTGGTACAACTATTGGTATTGACGAGCTATGGTCTGCTGGGTCTGTGCTGGATCGTAATCCGTACCCGCAAGATCATGGCCAGGATCGCCCGTGACCGGGAACAGGGTGCCCATGGCCCGGACTAAAAGTAGCGCTCGCTGGTTGCGGGAGCATTTCACCGACGAGTACGTCAAGCGCGCCCAGCAGGAGGGCTATCGGTCTCGTGCAGTGTATAAGCTGCTGGAGATTCATGAGAAAGACCGGTTATTGCGGCCCGGTATGACGGTGGTGGACTTGGGTGCGGCACCGGGGAGCTGGTCGCAACTGGCGGCGCGACTGGTCGGTCAGCAGGGTATAGTTATCGCCTTGGACATTTTGCCTATCGAACCGCTGCCCGGAGTCGAATGCATCGAGGGTGATTTCCGCGAGACCGTGGTGCTTGAACAGTTGTTGGCGGCGTTGAACGGTCGCTCGGTGGACCTGGTGCTGGCGGACATGGCTCCCAACACCAGCGGCATCAAAGCGGTCGATCAACCACGCGGGATGTATCTGAGCGAACTGGCGCTGGACTTTGCCCGGCGTTGTTTGCGACCGGGCGGGGATTTTCTGCTCAAGATCTTTCAGGGTGAAGGCTTCGATGTGTTTCTGAAAGAGTTGCGCCCCGCGTTCATCACTGTCGCGCCCCGCAAGCCCAAGGCTTCACGCGCCCGTAGCGCCGAACAGTACCTGCTCGCCAGGAACTATCGCGGGTGAACCGGTCTATAATTTTTGTGCTTTTTCAGCCATCGCGACCGAGAAACGGCGGCGCAAATTTCTTTTATCGCAGTCTCGCAGTGTTGAGGTACATGCCTTGAATGACATGGTCAAAAATATCCTGTTGTGGGTGGTCATTGCGGTGGTTCTGATGTCGGTTTTTAACAGCTTTGGCCCCAAGGTGACACCGACCGCCCAGATGTCCTACTCGCAGTTTCTGCAAGATGCCAAACAGGGGCGGATCGCGCAGGTGACGATTGACGGTCGCACTATTCAGGGTCGCACCGGCAGCGGTGAACGCTTCACCACCTACAGCCCGGAAACTGATAACAGCCCGATGATCGGTGAACTACTCACCCATGGCGTGGATATCGAAGGCCAACCGCCGGAGAAACAGGGTCTGTTAATGCAGATTTTCATCTCCTGGTTCCCGATGCTGCTGCTGATCGGTATCTGGGTGTTCTTCCTGCGGCAGATGCAGGGGGGCGGTGCGGGTCGGGGGGCGATGTCGTTTGGCAAGTCGCGTGCCCGGATGATGAGCGAAGACCAGATTAAGATCACGTTCGCCGATGTCGCGGGCGTTGACGAGGCCAAGGAAGAAGTGGCGGAACTGGTGGAGTTTCTGCGCGATCCCGGCAAGTTTCAGAAGCTCGGCGGCAAGATTCCGCGTGGGGTGCTGATGGTCGGCTCGCCGGGTACCGGTAAGACCTTGCTGGCCAAGGCGATTGCGGGCGAGGCGAAAGTGCCGTTCTTCTCGATTTCCGGTTCCGATTTTGTCGAAATGTTCGTGGGCGTCGGCGCGTCACGGGTGCGCGACATGTTCGAGCAGGCCAAGAAACATGCGCCCTGCATCATTTTCATCGATGAAATTGATGCCGTTGGTCGCCATCGCGGCGCGGGTCTCGGCGGCGGTCACGACGAGCGCGAGCAGACCCTGAATCAACTGCTGGTGGAAATGGACGGTTTCGAGGGTAATGAAGGCATTATCGTCATCGCCGCCACCAACCGGCCGGACGTACTCGATCCGGCGTTGCTGCGGCCAGGTCGTTTTGACCGTCAGGTGGTGGTGCCGCTACCCGACGTGCGTGGCCGCGAGCAAATTCTCAAGGTTCACATGCGCAAAGTACCGCTCTCCGGCAACGTCAAGCCAGCGGTTATCGCTCGGGGTACCCCCGGCTTCTCTGGCGCTGATCTGGCGAACTTGGTCAACGAAGCTGCCCTGTTTGCCGCCCGCACCAACAAGCGCGATGTCGACATGGACGACTTCGAGAAAGCGAAAGATAAAATCATGATGGGCACTGAACGCAAGTCCATGGTGATGAGCGAGGAGGAGAAGAAACTCACCGCCTATCACGAAGCGGGTCATGCCATTGTCGGGCGACTGGTGCCGTCGCATGATCCAGTCTACAAAGTCAGCATCATCCCGCGTGGACGGGCGCTGGGCGTGACCATGTTCCTGCCGGAAGGGGATCGTTACAGCTTCAGCAAGCAGCGACTCGAAAGCCAGATTTCCAGCCTGTTCGGTGGCCGAATCGCTGAGATGCTAATTTTCGGGGCGGATTTTGTTACCACCGGCGCGCAGAACGACATTGAGCGCGCCACCAACATTGCGCGCAGCATGGTGACCAAGTGGGGTCTGTCGGATCGACTGGGACCGTTGACTTACAGCGAGGATGACGGTGAGGTGTTTCTGGGCCGGTCAGTAACCCGTCATAAAAATGTTTCTGATGGGACCGCCCATGTGATTGACGAAGAAATTCACGCCACGGTTAACCGCAATTACCGGCGCTCCGAGCAACTGTTGCGGGATCACCTCGACCAGCTCCATGCCATGGCTGAGGCGCTGATTAAGTATGAGACCATTGATGCCGATCAGATTGACGACATTATGGCGGGGCGTCCGCCGCGTGAGCCGGTCGAACCGACCGCCGACCAGGAACCACCCTCAGCCGGTTCGCCGGTTAACCTGGACAAGGATCGCGTCGGCAAGGGACCGATTGGCGGTCCAGCCCGGCAGCATTGATCCATGCAGATCGACTGCGCTGGCAGGGTGCTTGACCTGAGCCAGCCCGTCGTTATGGGGGTGCTGAATGTCACTCCCGATTCATTTTCTGATGGTGGGCTTTACAGTTCACTGGCTGATGCGCTGCACCGCGCCGAGTTGATGGTGGTGGAAGGCGCTGCACTAATTGATGTGGGCGGTGAATCCACTCGACCAGGCGCGATGCCGGTATCGGTTCAGGAGGAAATGGATCGGGTGTTGCCGGTCGTGGAGCGGCTGGCGCGTGAACTGTCCGTACCTATCTCAGTGGATACCAGCAAGCCTGAGGTCATGCGCGCAGCAGCGTGCGCCGGTGCTGGACTGATTAACGATGTGCGGGCGCTGCGCTTGCCGGGGGCGTTGGAAGCGGCGGTCGCCAGCGGTTTGCCGGTTTGCCTGATGCATCTGCAAGGTGAACCTGTGACGATGCAACAGGAACCTTATTACACTGATGTAGTAGCTGATGTTTATGCCTTTCTAGCTGAGCGGGTTCGCGCCTGCGAAAGTCTTGGTATCCGGCGCGACCGGATTTTGGTGGATCCCGGTTTTGGCTTCGGCAAGACGCTGGAACACAACCTAGCACTGCTGCGGAGCCTGCATCGCTTTGGCGATCTCGCTGCGGGGGTCTTGGTTGGGATTTCCCGCAAGAGCATGATCGGCGCACTGACGGGGGCGCCTGTTGGCGAACGGTTGAGCGGCAGTCTAGCAGCGGCGGTGATCGCTGCCTGGCAAGGCGCTAACATTATCCGCACTCACGATGTCCGGGAGACGGTGCATGCCCTGTGTATCTGTGCGGCCGCACGGGCGATTGTTTGATGCGGATAGTAAATTGCGCCAAGCCGTGCGTCAGCGCGTCGCTATCCCCGCTATAATGCTCAAATCGAGCTAAGGCAGAGGGATACAGTATGGGAAAACGCTACTTCGGTACGGACGGCATTCGCGGTCGTGTAGGTCAGCACCCAATTACTGCGGAATTCGTGTTGAAGCTCGGATGGGCGGTAGGGCGGGTGTTGCAGACTCAGGGATTTAACAAGGTGCTTATCGGCAAGGACACCCGTATCTCCGGCTACATGTTTGAATCGGCCTTGGAAGCTGGTCTGTCAGCTTCCGGCGTCAATATCGCCCTGCTGGGGCCGATGCCAACGCCTGGCATTGCCTACTTGACACGCACCTTACATGCCTGTGCCGGTATCGTGGTGAGCGCCTCCCACAACCCTTACTACGACAACGGGATCAAGTTCTTCTCCCGCGACGGCCAGAAATTGCCCGATGCCGTCGAGATGCGCATCGAGGATCTGCTGGAGCAGCCGATGACGACGGTTGAACCCGACGCGCTGGGCAAGGCCGAGCGTATCGTTGACGCCGCCGGTCGCTACATCGAGTTTTGCAAGAGTACGGTTCCCGCTTATACCAGCCTGGCAGGGATTAAGATCGTAGTGGACTGTGCCCATGGAGCCACCTATCACATCGCTCCCAGTGTATTGAGCGAGATGGGCGCGACGGTGATTTCGATAGGTGCCGCTCCCGATGGGCTGAATATCAACCTGGATTGCGGTTCCACCAAGCCGGCAATGTTGCTCGCGACGGTCAAGGAACAGGGCGCTGATCTGGGTATCGCCTTCGATGGCGATGGCGACCGGGTGATCATGGTGGATCATCGTGGTGAGGTACTGGACGGTGATGAACTGCTGTTCATTATCGCTCGCGACCGCCTGCGCACGGGCAGCCGCTTTAATGCGGTGGTCGGTACGCTGATGACCAATCTGGGCTTGGAAGTAGCGCTGCGGGCATTGGGTCTTGAATTGCGTCGCGCCAAGGTTGGTGACCGCTACGTGATGGAGTGTTTGCAGGCCGAGAAGCTGATTTTGGGGGGCGAGGGTTCCGGGCACATTATCTGCTTGGATCGAACGACCACGGGCGACGGTATTATTTCGGCGTTGCAGGTGCTATCGGCCATGCTGCAATCGGGTAAAAGTCTGCATGATCTCAAAGCGGGTATAAGCAAGTATCCACAGATGTTGATCAATGTTTCGGTTACTGGGCCGGTGGATTTGCAGCGAAAATTGATTCAAGAGGCGGTTCGTGCGGTGGAGATTCAACTGGGTGACAACGGCCGAGTCCTGCTGCGAGCGTCCGGAACTGAACCGGTGGTGCGCGTTATGGTGGAAGGAGTGGATATGGGCACTGTCGAGCGCCATGCCCGGGAATTAGCTAATGTGGTGCGGGACACGCTATCAGTGTGATTGATTTTCAGGTGTGGAATCCGTAAGATTGCCCGGATTTTTCGCCGTGGAGAGGAATGACATGCGCCGCAAGCTGGTGGCTGGAAACTGGAAGATGAATGGCTCGACGGGTAGCATCCGCGAGTTGTTGCAAGGAATCCTTGGGGGCGCCGCTGAAGTGGCGGCTGTAGAACTGGCGGTATTCCCACCGTTCGTGTATTTGGGGGCGGTTGAACAGCAACTGTCTGGTTCCGCTGTCATCTGGGGTGCGCAGAACATGTGTGATCAGGGGTCTGGCGCCTACACCGGTGAGGTGTCGGGATCGATGCTCAATGATTTCCACTGTACCTATGTGATCGTCGGCCACTCGGAGCGGCGCACGTTGTATGGTGAGAGCGATCAAGTTGTCGCGCAAAAATTTGCTGCCGCACGTAAAGTGGGCGTCAAACCAATCCTCTGCGTAGGTGAAACTCTGGATGAGCGTGAGCGAGGCGTGACCGAAGCGGTAGTCGGGCGGCAGCTCAAGGCGGTACTGGATTTGGAAGGCATTGGTAGCTTTGCTGATGCGGTAATTGCCTACGAACCAGTATGGGCGATTGGTACCGGGCGAACGGCAACATCAGGTCAGGCTCAGGAAGTCCACGCATTCATTCGCGCCAAATTAGCTGAACTCGATCCAGCGCTGGCCAATAAGGTGCGCATTTTGTACGGTGGTAGCGTCAAGGGTTCCAATGCTGCGGAACTGTTGGCGATGCCAGATATTGACGGAGGTTTGGTGGGCGGTGCGTCGCTCGATGCCAAGGATTTTTTGGCAATCGCCAAGGCGGGTTGTTAAACTCCTGCCATGTTTCATACCCTGATTCTCGTTGCGCACGTTGTGGTCGCTGTTGCGTTGATCGCGCTGGTGCTTTTGCAGCAGGGCAAAGGTGCCGATGCCGGCGCAGCATTTGGTAGCGGTGCTTCCTCAACCATGTTTGGATCGCAGGGTTCGGCGTCCTTCCTGAGTCGAACTACGGCTATTTTGGCAACCGTTTTTTTTATGACGAGTCTGACTCTGGCGTATTTCTCAACGCAGATTTCTGTGCCCAAGAGCGTTGTTGAGCGGGTTCAATTGGAGAAACCTATTGAATCGCCCAAAGCCAGTGGCCCCTCGGATGTACCGCAGTTGCCGCAGAAGTAGTGGTAACATGATTTATGTTTTATCGTGCCGATGTGGTGGAATTGGTAGACACGCTAGCTTGAGGGGTTAGTGGCGCAAGCCGTGCCGGTTCGAGTCCGGCCATCGGTACCATTGAATACCAGAGTGTCCTGGAATCCGGGTTCGGGATATCCCTGATGTTTTTTAGGAATCCTGTATTTCTTGTTAGGCCTGACCGAAGCTGTTGTAGTTACTACTACTGAGGTTCTATGTCTTCATATGGCGTTTTAACCATAAAAAATTCGCCCTGAATGCTGTGTTCCGTAGCTTCCTGTCAAAGTATTCCAGCCTCGCTATATGGCGGGAGTAGGAATGTTTCGATTCCAGTGCGTAATTTGGCTGTTGTAGCGATTTCCCCCTACTTTGCCATGTCCAAGGTGCGACTCTGATGCTGTCGAATTATCTTCCGGTTCTGATTTTCGTGATTATTGCTTTTATAGCTGGCACAGTCATGGTCAGCTTGGGCTACTTCTTGGGTCCTCGCCGTGATGATGATGCAAAACTCTCTGCCTATGAGTGTGGTTTTGAGTCGTTCGAAGATGCCCGAATGAAGTTTGATGTTCGCTACTATCTGGTAGCCATCCTGTTCATCATTTTTGATCTGGAAATTGCATTTCTTTTCCCTTGGGCTATTGTTCTTGATAAGATTGGGCTGTTTGGTTTTGCAGCGATGGCTGTTTTTCTCGGCATCCTGGTGATCGGCTTCATCTACGAGTGGAAGAAAGGAGCCTTAGAATGGGAATAGAAGGCCTTCTTGAAAAAGGAGTGGTGACTACCACTGCCGACAAGCTCATTAATTGGGCGCGCACAGGTTCGATGTGGCCGATGACTTTTGGGTTGGCTTGCTGTGCGATGGAGATGATGCATGCCGGTGCGGCGCGCTACGATCTAGACCGGTTTGGAATTGTGTTTCGACCCAGTCCACGCCAGTCCGACGTCATGATCGTTGCTGGCACTTTGTGTAATAAAATGGGGCCGGCTTTCCGCAAGGTTTATGATCAGATGGCCGAGCCGCGCTGGGTAATTTCTATGGGATCCTGCGCTAACGGTGGCGGTTATTACCATTACTCCTATGCAGTAGTTCGTGGTTGTGACCGCATCGTGCCGGTAGATATTTATATACCAGGTTGCCCACCCACTGCAGAAGCCCTGTTGTATGGGATTATCCAGTTGCATAATAAAATCCGCAACACCAACACTATCGCCCGTTGAGAAAATGCTCCATGGCTGACGCTCTCCAAAACCTTGTGGAAAAACTCCAGGCCCGATTCAGTGACGCTTTGCGGGAATGTAAGCTGGACCGCCAAGAAGTCACCATCGAAGTTTTTCCAGCCAAAGCCATCGAAGTATTTACTGCACTGCGTGATGAATCCGATTTCGCCTTCGAGCAAGTCATGGATATATGCGGGGTAGACTACTCCACTTACGGCGAAGTAGAATGGGCAACCAGCGAGTCTACGAATAAAGGGTTCAGTCGTGGAGTCATTGAACGGGCCACTAGTCGTAGTCCAGTAGCGATTCAACACACTGTAGATCGAGTAATTGCAAATAAGTGCCGCTTTGCTGCTGTTTATCAGTTGTTATCGGTCTCGCTCAATCAGCGGGTACGGGTACGCATATTCGCCTCAGATAACGATCTGCCCGTAGTCCCTTCGGTGGTAGGGATTTGGGCTGCATCCGCTTGGTATGAGCGCGAAGCTTTCGACTTATACGGTATCGTGTTTGAAGGCCATCCAGACTTGCGTCGTATCCTGACCGACTATGGCTTTATCGGGCATCCGTTTCGCAAGGATTTTCCGTTGATTGGACACGTCGAGATGCGCTACGACCCCGAGCGTGGGCGTGTCGTGTACGAGCCGGTAAGTATCGAGCCGCGTGTATTAGTGCCCCGTGTTATCCGCAAGGATCACCATTATTTGTCCGGGTCTCACTGAAGGAAAGTCGCTGATGCCTGAGATTCGCAATTACACCCTGAACTTTGGGCCGCAACATCCGGCTGCTCACGGCGTACTCCGCTTAGTGCTGGAACTTGATGGCGAAGTTGTGCAACGTGCTGATCCCCATATTGGCTTGCTGCATCGCGCTACCGAGAAACTGGCCGAGAGCAAGCCGTTCAACCAAAGCATCGGTTACATGGACCGGCTCGATTACGTGTCCATGATGTGCAATGAACACGGCTATGTGCTGGCTATTGAGAAGCTGCTCGGTATTCAACCACCGTTGCGGGCGCAGTATATCCGGGTTATGTATGCAGAAATTACCCGGCTTCTGAATCACCTGTTGTGGATTGGCGCACACGGTCTGGATATTGGCGCCATGACTATGTTTATTTACGCTTTCCGCGAGCGAGAAGATCTGCTGGATTGTTATGAGGCCGCATCCGGGGCCCGACTACACGCTACTTATTTTCGGGTCGGCGGCGTCTATCGCGATTTGCCGAATGCAATGCCCAAGTATGAGTACGCGCATTCCAAGTGCCACACCAAAAGGGAAGTTGATGATCGGAATGCTACCCGCCATGGGTCATTACTGGATTTTATCGAGGCGTTCACTGAGCGTTTTCCGCAGCGTGTAGACGAGTATGAAACGCTGCTGACTGATAACCGTATTTGGAAACAACGGACGGTAGGCATTGGTGTAGTGACGCCCGAACGCGCCTTGCAACTGGGGTTTTCCGGGCCGATGCTACGCGGGTCGGGTATCGCTTGGGATCTGCGCAAGAAGCAACCTTATGACGTTTATGAACAAATGGATTTTGATATTCCGGTTGGGGTCACTGGCGATTGCTATGACCGTTACTTGGTTCGCGTTGAGGAGATGCGGCAATCCAATCACATTATTAGACAGTGCGTACAGTGGCTGAAGGAAAATCCGGGTCCGGTTATGATCGAGGATTATAAAGTCGCGCCGCCAAAGCGGGAGACGATGAAAGAGGATATGGAAGCCCTGATCCACCACTTCAAGTTGTTCACGGAAGGCTATTGTGTACCTGAGGGTGAGGTTTACGTTGCCACCGAGCATCCTAAGGGTGAGTTTGGGGTTTATTTGGTTTCCGATGGTGCCAATAAACCTTATCGCGTTAAAATTCGGGCGCCGGGTTTTGCTCATTTGTCGTCCATGGACGAGATGGCTCGCGGTCACATGCTGGCCGATGTAGTGTCCATCATCGGTACACAGGACATCGTCTTTGGGGAGATTGATCGCTAATGAGTGTACGCAAGAGTGATCTGCTATCCGCCCACGCCCGTGCAGAAATCGATCAATGGGTCTCCCGCTATCCCGCTGATAAAAAGCAGTCTGCTGTACTGGCTGCCTTGCGTGAAGTGCAGCATGAGAACGGCGGTTATCTCACCACGGAATTGATGGATGCAGTTGCTGATTACCTGGACATGTCGCCCATCGCGGTTTACGAGGTGGCGAGCTTTTACTCGATGTTCGAGTTAAAGCCCGTGGGTCGTCACAGCATCGCTGTATGCACTAATGTCTCCTGTATGCTTCGCGGTAGTGATACTGTCTTGGCATATATTGAAAGAAAACTCGGCATCAAACTGGGTGATAGTACCCCGGATGGCAAGTTTTACCTGAAGAAGGAAGAGGAATGCTTGGCGGCCTGCTGCGGCGCACCGATGATGCAGGTAAACCATATTTACTACGAGCATCTGACCGCTGAGAAGGTGGACCAGGTGCTCGATAGCTTGGAGTAAATCGCCATGGCTAACGAAGTTTGCTACCGGACACGGGGCTTGGATCGTCCTTGGTCCATCCAGACCTACCAAGGTGTAGATGGTTACGAGGCTTGGAAGAAAATCCTGTCCGGACAGTTGACGCCGGAGCAGGTGATTGATGAAGTGAAGAAATCTGGCCTGCGCGGTCGTGGTGGCGCAGGTTTTCCGGCCGGTCTGAAGTGGACCTTTATGCCACGGAATGCACCCGGTCAGAAGTATATCGTCTGCAACTCCGACGAGTCCGAGCCGGGCACCTGCAAGGATCGCGATATTCTGCGCATCAATCCACATGCACTGGTGGAAGGTATGGCGATTGCCGGGTTCGCTATTGGCGCCACGGTCGGCTACAACTACATGCGCGGTGAATTCTTGGACGAGCCTTATCAGCGGTTCGAGAATGCGGTTAAAGAAGCCTACGCCGCTGGCCTGTTGGGCAAGAACATTCAGGGTTCGGGGGTTGATTTCGATTTATATCCCACTTTGGGTGCTGGCGCGTATATCTGTGGCGAAGAAACCGCGTTGCTGGAATCGCTGGAAGGCAAGAAGGGTCAGCCGCGCTTCAAACCGCCGTTTCCTGCCAGCTACGGTTTGTATGGCCGACCGACCACCATTAATAATACCGAATCGCTGGCATCGGTGCCGTCGATCATCCGTAATGGTGGTGCATGGTTTGCGGGTTTGGGTACTGCCAACGCTGGTGGTACCAAGGCATTCTCGGTGTCTGGACATGTCGAGAACCCCGGCAATTTTGAGGTTTCTCTAGGCATTTCTTTTTCCGAATTACTGGTGCTGGCGGGTGGGGTCTGGAAAGGGCGCAAGCTCAAGGCCGTGATTCCAGGCGGATCCTCGGTACCGGTGGTGCCCGGCGATCTCATGCTGAAAGCCAACATGGATTACGATTCGGTGGTCAAAGTGACGGGTTCGATGCTGGGATCGGGCGCAGTCATCGTGATGGATGAGACCACTGATATGGTCAAGGTTTTACAACGTATCTCCCGGTTCTACTTTTCGGAATCCTGTGGCCAGTGTACGCCCTGCCGTGAAGGCACCGGCTGGCTATATCGAGTGATCACCCGCATCGTTGAAGGCAAAGGTCGGCCCGAGGACCTTGATCTGCTGGATAGCGTGGCCAGCCGGATTGAAGGACATACGATCTGCGCGTTGGGCGATGCCGCTGCCATGCCGGTCAGGAGCTTTGTCAAGCACTACCGTCACGAGTTCGCCTATTACATCGAGCATAAGCACAGCATGGTTGCCGGCGCGACAGCCTTGGCCGCGTAAGGCTGCGGAACCCACCACACGGTTGCAATGGGTAAAAGATGAGCGAGGAATTGGTCAACATCGAGGTCAACGGTATCCCGCTGAAGGCGCGCAAAGGCGCGATGCTCATCGAGATCACCGACGCGGCAGGGATTTCGATCCCCCGTTTTTGTTATCACAAGAAGCTGTCTATTGCTGCCAATTGCCGGATGTGTTTAGTTGAGGTGGAGCGGGCGCCCAAACCATTGCCCGCCTGTGCGACGCCGGTAATGGAAGGGATGAAGGTCTACACTGAATCGCCCAAGGCGCTCGCTGCGCAAAAGGGAACCATGGAGTTCCTGCTCATCAATCACCCACTGGACTGTCCAATCTGTGACCAAGGCGGCGAGTGTGAGTTGCAGGACGTCGCTCTGGGTTACGGCGGTGACGTATCACGCTTCACCGAGCGCAAACGGGTAGTTAAGGATAAGAATATCGGGCCGCTCATCGCCACTGACATGACCCGCTGCATTCATTGCACCCGTTGTGTGCGATTCGGTGATGAAATTGCTGGCCTGCGCGAACTGGGGGCTACAGGTCGCGGCGAAAACATGGAGATTGGCACCTACGTGGCCCACAGTGTAGCCTCGGAATTGTCGGGCAATGTTATTGACCTGTGTCCGGTTGGGGCGTTGACGGCCAAACCTTCGCGGTATCAAGGCCGCTCTTGGGAGTATGTGCAACACGCGGCTGTTGCCCCGCATGATTCCATTGGTTCCAACATCTTCATCCATACTCTGCGTGGCAAGGTGATGCGAGTCGTGCCGCGTGAGAATGAATCAATCAACGAAACCTGGCTTTCCGACCGCGACCGGTTCAGCTACGAAGGCATCCATAGTGATGACCGTTTGAGCAAACCGCTGGTCGATGGCGTCGAGGTTGATTGGGAAATCGCACTGGACGCAACGGTTAAGGGCTTGAAGGATGTGATCGTCCGACAAGGTGCTGATGCGGTTGGATTTCTAGTCTCACCGACTGCGACGATGGAAGAACTTTATCTGGCGCAAAAGCTGGCGCACGGTCTGGGCGTCACAAATATTGACCACCGGCTGCGGCAAGCCGATTTCAGCGATCAGGCTACGGCACCAGTGTTCCCGTGGTTGGGGCAGGAATTGGAGGAACTGGAGAAGATCAAGGCCGCGTTACTGATCGGCTCCAATGTGCGGATGGAACAGCCACTGGCTGGACATCGCTTGCGCAAAGCGGCGTTGGCCGGCGGTCGAGTTATGTTTATCAACCCACGCGATTTTGAGTTCCGGTTTCCGGTAGTGGCGAAAGTGGTCGCAGATCCAGTCGGAATGGTAGCAGCGCTAGCAGGGGTGGCCCAAGCGGTTGCGGAGTTAAAGGGCGAGTCGGTGCCAGCAGATCTGGCCGGCCTGACCGCTGGAGTGAAGGTGAGCGATACCGAGCGAACTATTGCCGCTAATCTGGTTAACAACGCCCCGGCTACGGTGCTGCTGGGCAATCTGGCGGTGTCTCATCCAGCTTTTGCCCAGATGCGGGCGCTGGCGGGCTTCGTGGCTCGGTGTAGCGGTGCCCGACTGGGTTATTTACCGGAAGCCGCTAATTCGGTGGGTGGGTGGCTAGCCGGTGCGCTGCCACACCGGTTGCCGGGCGGCAAGCCGGCGCCAGCTGCAGGTTTGGATGCACGAGCAATGCTGGACTCACCGCGCAAGGCTTATGTCCTGATCGGGGTTGAACCGGAACTGGACTGTTGGGACGGCGCGGCAGCGCTGAAAGCTATGCAAGCCGCCGAGTTTGTGGTCTCGCTCAGTTCTTACGCCAGCGTTGCGGGGTATGTCAAGGTAACGCTGCCGGTAGCGACTTTCGCTGAAACCTCCGGCACTTATGTCAATGCCGAGGGCCGCTGGCAGAGTTTTCAGGGTGCCAGCAAACCGTTGGGTGAGGCGCGTCCGACCTGGAAGGTACTGCGGGTACTGGGCAATCTGTGCGGAGTGCAGGGTTTTGACTATATAAGCTCCGAGGATGTACTCGCCGAGGTGCAGGGTGTCGGTGGCAGCATCCAGCCGGATAATAGCTTGGGTATTGGTCAGCCAGGTTGGCAGCTATTCCAGGCTGATGGCCTGCTGCGGGTGGCGGATGTGCCGATCTATGCGATGGATCCGCTAGTGCGACGGGCACGCTCGTTGCAATCGAGTCCGCTGGCACAACCCGCTGAGGTGCGACTGCATCCTGATGTGGCTCAAGAGTTGGGGGTGGTCGGGCGGGATCGGGTTCAAGTGCGCCAGAATGGCGTGGCAGTCGATCTGCCGCTGGTGCTGGATGACAGTGTACCCAGGGGTTGTGCCTGGATTCCGGCAGGGTTACCCGCTAGTGTCGTGCTGGGTCCGGCAGTAGGGCCGGTGATCATCCAATAACAAGAGCAAGGACATCGGATCATGGAAACGCTGCTGACCCTCGTTATCATCCTGCTAAAGATTGTGGCTCTCTTAATGCCTCTGCTGCTGGGCGTGGCGTATCTGACCTTCGCCGAGCGTAAGATCATTGGCTACATGCAGGTGCGGATCGGCCCGAACCGGGTCGGCCCCAAGGGTTGGTTGCAGCCAATCGCCGATGCTATGAAGCTGATGTTCAAGGAAATTATTATTCCGAGTCGAGCGGATCGCTTCCTGTTCCTCTTGGCCCCGGTGTTATCTTTCGGTCCGGCTTTGGCCGCTTGGGCCGTGATTCCGTTCGGCGATGGCATGCTCATTTCTCATCTCGACGCCGGCCTGCTGTATCTGCTGTCGCTGACTTCGCTGGGCGTTTACGGTGTAATCATTGCGGGTTGGGCCTCGAACTCCAAGTATGCCTTCCTTGGCGCCATGCGGTCAGCAGCGCAAATCGTCTCTTATGAAATTGCCATGGGCTTTGCCTTGGTGGGCGTGCTCATGGCCGCCGGTAGTCTGAATCTCAATCAGATAGTGCTGGCGCAGCAGGGTAGCTTACTGCACTGGTTCTGGCTGCCGTTGTTGCCGTTGTTCCTGGTTTACTTCATCTCCGGTGTTGCCGAAACCAATCGTGCCCCCTTTGATGTCGCTGAAGGTGAGTCGGAAATCGTGGCCGGATTCCATGTGGACTATTCCGGCATGGCATTTGCTGTGTTCTTTCTGGCGGAATACGCCAACATGATCCTGGTGTCCGCGCTGGCATCTACCCTGTTTTTGGGGGGCTGGCTGTCGCCGTTCGAGGGTATTCCGCTGCTGGGTAATCTGTTCGCCTTCGTGCCTGGCGCGATCTGGCTGGTACTCAAAATTTCCTTCTTGCTGCTGTTTTTTCTGTGGTTTCGCGCTACCTTCCCACGCTATCGCTACGATCAGATCATGCGCTTGGGCTGGAAAATATTTATCCCGGTGACACTGGTTTGGCTGCTGGTCATCGGGCTCGGCGTGTTGGCTCATGTGAGTCCATGGTTCGATTGAGTGGAGAAAACAGATGAATACGCTGAACACCCTTCGGCACTACCTTAAGAGTTTCCTGTTGTGGGAACTGCTGCTTGGTCTGCAGGTGACAGGCCGTTATTTGTTCGCCAAGAAAATCACGGTGCAATTTCCGGAAGAGCGGACTCCGTTGTCGCCCCGGTTTCGCGGTCTGCATGCGTTGCGCCGTTACCCAAACGGTGAAGAACGCTGCATCGCCTGCAAATTATGCGAGGCAGTCTGTCCGGCACTCGCGATTACTATTGAGTCAGAGCAACGACCTGATGGTACCCGCCGTACCACTCGCTACGAGATCGATCTGTTCAAGTGTATCTACTGTGGGTTCTGTGAGGAGTCTTGCCCCGTAGATTCAATCGTGGAAACCCGGGTATTTGATTACCACTTCGAGAAGCGGGGCGAACACATCATGACCAAGCAAAAACTGCTGGCGCATGGCGACCAGTGGGAGGCGCAGATCGCTGCCGACCGGGCCGCTGACGCTGCTTATCGCTAGTCAGTTTCTATTATCAGAATCAAGAAAACAGGTTCACTTATGGGATTTGAAAAGTTTCTATTTTATGTCTTTGCCCTTGTCCTGGTGTTCTCGGCGGTGCGGGTGATTACGGTGCGCAACCCAGTTCATGCCGCGCTGTTTCTGGTGTTGGCGTTCTTCACCAGTGCTGCGCTCTGGCTGCTGATTGAGGCCGAGTTCCTGGCCATTGTCCTGGTGCTGGTCTATGTAGGTGCAGTGATGGTGTTGTTCCTGTTCGTAATCATGATGCTGGACATTAATATCGTACCGCTGCGAGAAGGTTTTATTCGCTACCTGCCGGTTGGAGTGACGGTGGCGCTGATCATTGTTATCGAAATGGGATTGGTAGTGGGTTCCGGTTATTTCGGTGCGGAACAGTACCGGCTCGTTCCACACGCAGTTGACTACAGTAATACCCGAGAATTAGGTAGCGTCCTTTATACCTTCTATGTCTATCCATTTGAGATTGCATCGGCGATCCTGCTGGTAGCGATTATTGCTGCTATTTCGCTGACGATGCGTCGTCGGGAAGGTACTAAGTCCCAGGATCCCGCTTGGCAAGTTCGGGTTTCGCGGGATGATCGGGTACGTCTGGTACGGATGATGCCGGAAAAGAAGAAGTAAAATGTCAGGCGGGCGGCCAACTACTAAAAGTGGTGAGTCCGCTTTTTCTCTACTGATTTCTACTGTTCCAAAAAACTCAAGGCGGGGGATAGATGATCGCGCTTACTGATTATCTTGTGCTTGCGGCGATCCTCTTTTGTCTCAGCGTGGCTGGCATCTTTCTGAATCGGAAGAACGTCATCATCCTGCTGATGTCGATTGAGCTTATGTTGCTGGCGGTGAATTTCAACTTCATCGCGTTCTCGCGGTTCCTTGGCGACACCACTGGACAGGTTTTTGTCTTTTTTATCCTGACGGTGGCGGCAGCCGAGTCGGCCATCGGTCTGGCTATCCTGGTGGTGCTGTTTCGCAACCGTCGCACTATTAATGTCGCCGAACTCGATACGCTGAAAGGCTAGCCGTATGCAAAATATCTACCTCGGTATTATTCTCGCGCCGTTAATGGGAGCCCTTATTGCGGGTCTGTTCGGCCGCAAAATTGGTCGGTCTGGTGCCCACTGGATTACCATCATTGGTGTAGCGACTGCTTTCCTGTTGTCACTGATCGTTCTCCGGCATCATGTGCTGAGCGGGGCTGCCCCTTATAATGGTTCGATTTACACTTGGATGATAGTTGAAGGTATCCGCCTGGAAGTCGGTTTCCTGGTGGATAACTTGACTGCGATCATGATGGCCACAGTGACTTTTGTGTCGCTCATGGTCCACATTTACACCATCGGCTATATGCATGACGATGACGGTTACCAGCGTTTCTTCAGCTATATCGCATTGTTCACTTTCGCGATGCTGATGCTGGTGATGTCCAACAACTTCCTGCAATTGTTCTTCGGTTGGGAAGCGGTTGGTTTAGTGTCTTATCTGCTGATTGGTTTCTGGTACAAGCGCGAGAGTGCCATTTTCGCTAATATGAAAGCGTTTCTGGTCAACCGGGTGGGTGATTTTGGTTTCCTGCTCGGTATTGCTGCCGTACTGATGGCTTTCAATAGCCTCGATTACGCTGATGTATTCGCTGCCGCGCCGCTAATGGCCAGCATGACGGTGCAGATTATTCCTGGTGCTGATTGGTCGCTGATGACGGTGACCTGCATCCTGTTGTTCATCGGCGCGATGGGTAAATCGGCTCAGGTGCCATTGCATGTGTGGTTGCCTGATTCAATGGAAGGCCCAACTCCAATTTCGGCATTGATTCATGCTGCGACCATGGTGACTGCCGGTATCTTTATGGTGGCCCGGATGTCGCCCCTGTTTGAGTTGTCGCCGACCGCATTGAGTGTGGTGCTGGTAATCGGTTCGATTACCGCCCTGTTCATGGGGTTTCTGGGTATTGTCCAGAATGACATCAAGCGGGTAATTGCCTATTCCACCCTGTCGCAACTCGGTTATATGACGGTGGCACTCGGTGTGTCCGCTTATTCCGCCGCTATTTTCCACCTGATGACCCATGCCTTTTTCAAGGCACTGCTGTTTTTAGGCGCCGGTTCGGTAATCATCGCCATGCACCATGAGCAGGACATCCGCAAGATGGGTGGGCTGTGGAAGTATATGCCGATTACTTGGGTGACCTTCCTGCTCGGCACTTTGGCGTTGATTGGTACACCAGGTTTCGCCGGATTCTACTCGAAGGACAGTATTATTGAAGCGGTTCATGCGTCACAGATTCCCGGTGCGGGGTTCGCCTATTTCGCGGTGATGCTGGGCGTGTTCGTCACTTCGCTGTATTCCTTCCGACTGTATTTTCTGGTGTTCCACGGTAAAGAGCGAATGGATCATCATACTCAGGAGCATTTACACGAGACTCCTGCGGTGGTGACTGTGCCGCTGATTCTGCTGGCTATCCCTTCTGTTGTTATCGGAGCTATGACCATCGAACCTCTGTTATTCGGGGAGGTATTCAAGGGGGTCATCATGGTTACGCCGGAGCATAATGTACTGGAGCATCTTGCCGAACACTTCCACGGAGCCATGAACTTCGCACTGCATGGCTTGACTGGGTTGCCGTTTATCCTGGTTCTGGCTGGTTTTGGCTCAGCTTGGTACCTATATATGGCACGGCCCGATGTGCCTGAGCGGATTCGTCAGCTTGCCGCACCGGTGTACGATATCCTGGATAATAAGTACTACTTCGACCAGTTCTATCAGCGGTTCTTTGCCAGGGGTAGTTGCGAGACCGGCACCGTGCTGTGGAAGTATGTGGATGCCGGATTAATTGATGGCCTGCTGGTCAATGGCACAGCGCGATGGGTCGGTTGGGTAGCGGCTGTGACCCGGCATCTGCAATCGGGCTATTTGTATCACTACGCATTTGCGATGATCATCGGTTTGTTGATCCTGCTAACGTGGTTTGTCACCCGCTAACCTGGAAGAATAAAATTCATGCTGCCGGAACTGCCTTTGCTGAGTTTTGTTATCTGGTTCCCGATTCTCGGTGGTGTCGCCGTGCTGTTCGTGGGTGATGATAACCCCGGACGTGCTAGGACACTGGCCCTGACTGTGGCAATCCTGAGCTTTTTGATCAGCATTCCATTGTATACATTGTTCGATCCCGCGACGGCTGCGATGCAGTTCCAGGAGTTTGCGCCCTGGATTCCAGCGTTCACGGTTAATTACCACTTGGGTGTGGATGGCTTCTCAATGCCGCTCATCCTGCTTACCGCGTTTATGACCGTATTAGTGGTCATTGCCGGTTGGGAAGTGGTGAAGTACCGGGTTGCTCAGTACATGGCGGCCTTTTTGATCATGGAAGGGCTGATGATCGGGGTGTTCACTGCGCTGGATGCCCTCCTGTTCTACGTTTTTTTCGAAGCGATGCTGATCCCGATGTTCCTGATCATCGGGATCTGGGGTGGCCCACGGCGGGTGTACGCTACGATTAAGTTCTTTCTGTACACCTTCATCGGTTCGGTGTTCATGCTGATCGCGTTGATTTATATGTACAACCAGGCCAACAGCTTCGAGATTCTGGATTTCCACAAGCTGCCGCTCAGCATGACTGAGCAGGTGCTGATTTTCTTTGCCTTCGTGTTAGCTTTCTCAGTCAAGGTGCCGATGTGGCCGGTGCATACCTGGTTACCGGACGCCCATGTCGAGGCGCCCACCGGTGGCTCAGTGATCCTGGCTGCTATTACCCTCAAGATCGGTGGATACGGCTTCCTGCGCTTTGCTCTGCCGATTACCCCGGACGCGGCTAATATGCTGGACTGGCTGATTATTACCCTGTCGCTGATTGCAGTGGTCTATATCGGCTTGGTGGCACTGATCCAGCAGGACATGAAAAAGCTGATTGCATATTCCTCAATTGCGCACATGGGCTTTGTGACGTTGGGTTTCTTCATCGTGTTTGGCTTATACCGCAACACAGGCAGTTTGAGTGGAGCGGCTATGGGCATTGAGGGCGGCATGGTGCAGATGGTGTCGCATGGCTTCATCTCTGGTGCGCTGTTCCTCTGCGTGGGGGTGCTGTATGACCGGGTTCATTCCCGCCAGATCAAGGATTATGGTGGGGTGGTCAACACCATGCCGATCTTCGCCGCTTTCATGGTGCTGTTTGCCATGGCTAATTCCGGTTTGCCGGGGACATCTGGGTTCGTCGGCGAATTTTTGGTGATTCTCAGCAGTTTCAAGGCGAATTTCTGGATCGCTTTCCTGGCGGCTACGACTCTGATCCTGGGCGCGGCCTATACCCTGTGGTTGGTGAAGCGGGTTATTTTCGGCGAAATTGGTAACAGCCATGTCGCTGAACTGAAGGATGTCAGCACTCGTGAGATCGTCATGCTGAGCCTGCTGGCGGCAGCGGTGCTGTTGCTGGGTCTCTGGCCTGATCCGCTCACCTCGGTGATGCACACCACGGTGGATAATCTGTTGCAACATGTCATTGTGACCAAGCTGTGAAAGCGCCTGTCGTAGAGAAAAAAGGGAAAATCCATGAATTTTGTCGCCCCTGACTTCATGCCGGTAGTGCCGGAGCTGTTCGTTCTGACTATGGCGTGTTTGCTTTTGGTCATTGACGTGTTCCTGGAACAGCGGCAGCGCTACATCACTTACGGGGTGGCGCAACTGACTCTGTTGGGTGCGGCGCTGTTGACGCTGGTAACCTATGCCCATGCGCCAGTGACCACCATGTTCGGTCATTACATCAAGGATGCGATGGGTGATCTGCTCAAAATATTCATCTATCTGTCCTCCGCTGCCGTGTTTCTGTACTCGCGTGACTATCTGCGCCGGCGTGATTTGTTCAAGGGCGAGTATTATGTGCTGGGTCTGTTTGGCGTGTTGGGCATGATGATCATGGTGTCGGCGCACAGCCTGCTGAGCGTATATCTGGGACTGGAACTGTTGTCGTTGTCGCTGTACGCGCTGGTGGCGATGGACCGCGACTCACCGGTGGCGTCCGAGGCTGCGATGAAATACTTCGTGCTGGGATCGCTGGCCTCCGGGATGTTGCTGTACGGGATTTCGATGATCTATGGTGCGACCGGTAGCGTGGATCTTCAGGTGGTGTCCGATGCGGTCGCCCGGCAAGGCGCTGATAATCTGGTGTTAGTGTTCGGGTTGGTGTTTCTGGTGGTTGGGCTGTCGTTCAAACTGGGCGCAGTGCCGTTTCACATGTGGTTGCCGGATGTCTATCAGGGCGCGCCGACTTCGGTCACGCTGTACATCGGGTCAGCGCCCAAACTGGCGGCCTTCGCGCTGATGATGCGGGTTTTGGTGGATGGGCTGGGTACGCTGCAAGGTGACTGGCAACAGATGCTGATCATCCTGTCGGTGCTGTCCATCGCGCTGGGCAATCTGGTAGCTATTGTCCAGACCAACATCAAGCGGATGTTGGCCTATTCAACTATTTCTCATGTCGGTTTTCTGCTGCTTGGCATTTTGGCCGGCTCCCCTGAGGGTTACGCGGCGGCGATGTTCTACGCCATCGTCTATGTGTTGATGGCGGTCGGCGCTTTCGGCATGGTGATCATGCTGGGTCGGACTGGCTTTGAAGTCGAGAATATTGACGATTTTAAGGGGTTGAACGACCGCAGTCCGTGGTTGGCCTTTCTGATGCTGGTAATCATGATGTCCATGGCGGGCGTTCCGTTTATGGCCGGTTTCTACGCCAAGTGGATGGTGTTGCAGGCAGTGGTGAATATCGGTCTGGTCTGGCTGGCGCTGTTCGGGGTGGTGTTCTCGGTGATCGGGGCGTTTTACTATCTGCGGGTGGTCAAATGCCTCTATTTCGACAAGCCGGAACAGAGCGAGCCGATTCATATCAGTCTGGATACCGAGATCGCGATTAGCGCCAATGGCCTGCTGTTGGTGGCGCTGGGGCTATACCCGACCGCGCTGATGACCTGGTGCGCTACGGCGCTATTGAATTGATTGCTTGATCCGGCCCGGCCACACGCCATGCCGCAGGGAATCGCTATTGGGTTTTGGTTGGGATTGGCGGTGGTGGCCGCTAATCTGCCTTGGTTGAGCGAGCGCTGGCTGCTGTTGATCGCGCGCCGGGATGGGCAGCCCAAGCCGTTTGGGCTGCGACTGATTGAGTGGGCGCTGCTCTATGCATTGGTTCTAGGTCTGGGATTGGGTCTGGAATACAAGGCTACTGGCACCCTTCACCCTCAGGATTGGGAGTTCTACACGGTGACTCTGTGCCTGTTTGCGGTTGGTGCCTTGCCCGGTTTTGTCTATCGCTACCAACTGCGGCGTTTACTGGAGCAGTCCGGTCGGTAAGTGCGCTGTGTCGAAGTCGTTATTTTCTCCCCTGGTTTCCTCTCAAGTCACCTCGTCCGTATAAAGATCATTGACCTTAGCGGCCATAATAAAGTCGTTTTCGTGCAACCCACTGATCTTGTGGGTGTAAAACAGCACGTTGGCGTAACCCCAGCCGAAGCTAATGTCAGGATGATGACCCTCCTCCTCGGCCAGATCACCCACCCGGTTGACGAAAGCTAAAGCTGTGTCGAAGGACTTGAATGGGAACCGCCGTTCCAGTTGGGTGCCATGGTGTAGCAAACCCCAACCGGGGGCTTGCGCCAACAGGGCTTCGGCTTCGGTTATGGACAGCGGGGGAATGCGGCCTTGGCAGGGGGTACAAGTCTTCTGGGACAGGCTCATCAGTCACACCTCGTGGGTTTGGCTTCGATGGAAATTAGGCGCGCTGGGTTAGAACGGGCCAGGTTCGGAAAAATTCACGGCAATAGGCGCTGGTTCGCCTATACTTTCTCTCCCAGTATTGACGTAAATGGGAGATTCTGCACATGCGACCCGCTTTGATTCTTACCCTGAGCGCGGCGCTGACCGTCGGCATCGCTCTGACTTCGCCCCCATCAGTCGCTGCGAAACCCAGCCCAAACCCTCCGCCCGAAATCACTGTCAGCCGCGTCGCCGTTCAGAAATTCGGCGCAACCCTGAAAGAAGCGTTACAACAGGCGATGCAAAGCGGTGGTGCGGTCAACGGCATTGCGGTTTGCCACGATAAGGCTGAACAAATCGCCACGGATCTATCCCAGCACTTGGGGATACTGGTGGGTCGAACCAGTCTCAAAATCCGCAATCCAGCCAATGCACCCGACAATTGGGAACAGGCGGTACTCAAGCAGTTCGATGCCCGCAAGGCGCAGGGTGAACCGGTGGATAAGCTGGAGTTTTTCGCGGTGATTGATGATGACCAAGGCCAGAAAACCTTCCGCTATATGAAAGCAATCCCAACCGCCGCGTTGTGTCTGGGCTGTCATGGTGAGCATCTCACTCCTGAAGTGGACGCCAAATTGAAAGAGTTGTATCCGAGCGACGCGGCGCGGGGCTTTAGGGAAGGTGATTTGCGCGGCGCATTTACTCTGGCTAAACCGTTACCGTAGGAGGATTTTTATGGATTGGGATGCCCGGTTGACCGTTGCTACCCTCATCGAGCGCGAGGGGCGATTTCTGCTGGTTGAGGAATACGCTGACGGCGAGGAACTGGTCTATAACCAGCCTGCTGGTCATCTGGATGCGCACGAGACGCTGGCGGCGGCAGCTATCCGGGAAACGCTGGAGGAAACCGCTTGGGAAGTGCAGGTGGACGCCATTGTTGGCCTCTACTATTGGACGCATCCCCAGGGTCATACCTACATCCGTACCTGTTTCACCGGCCAAGCCTTGCGCCACCATCCCGATCAACCGCTGGATCACGGGATTGAGCGGGCGTTATGGCTGACTCGGGAGGAGATCGCCGCGCTGGGGCCAAAATTGCGTAGCCCGATGGTGCTGCGCTGTGTGGATGATTATCTGACGGGTCAGCGGTATCCACTGGATTTGTTCAGCTATCTCTGAGGTCAGACGACCGCGCCACTTGATAACAATTTGCTATAAATTTATGGTTAAAAAATTCTTTATTTGCATATAGCCACAATGCTAAGGTTCTAATCGAGTGGCCCGAGGCGGCTTGAGCCAGGGCAGGATGTGTAACCGGACAGCGGGAACCGACGACCATGTACCAATATGACCAGTATGATCAGACGCTTGTGGACGAGCGAGTCGCCCAGTTTCGCGGTCAGGTTCGGCGTTATCTGGCGGGTGAACTGAGCGACGACGAATTTCGTCCGTTGCGGCTGATGAATGGTCTTTACCTCCAGCGCCATGCGCCGATGCTGCGGGTCGCCATTCCCTATGGCCTGTTATCGTCGCGGCAACTGCGGATGTTGGCCCACATTGCCCGCCGCTACGACAAGGATTATGGTCACTTCACTACCCGCCAGAATATTCAGTACAACTGGCCGAAACTGGAAGAAACGCCGGACATCCTCGCCGATCTGGCAACGGTGGAGATGCACGCCATCCAAACCAGCGGCAACTGCATCCGTAACGTCACCGCTGATCATTTGGCGGGAGTGGCCAAGGATGAACTGGAAGATCCGCGCCTCTACTGCGAGATCATTCGCCAGTGGTCCACCTTCCACCCGGAATTTTCCTACCTGCCGCGCAAGTTCAAAATTGCCGTTACCGGTGCGATCCATGATCGGGCTGCGGCTCAAGTCCATGACATCGGCCTGAATCTGATCCGCAACCAGCAGGGCGAGATCGGCTTTCGGGTGCTGGTCGGCGGCGGTTTGGGCCGCACTCCGATTATCGGCCACGTCATCCGTGAGTTCCTGCCCGAGCGTGATTTGCTGTCCTATCTGGAAGCCATTTTGCGGGTCTACAACCAATACGGGCGGCGCGACAATATCTACAAGGCCCGGATCAAAATCCTGGTTAAAGCATTGGGGCCGGCAAAGTTCGGCGCCCAAGTCGAGGCGGAATGGGAACAGATCAAAAATTCCGGCCTGGTGCTGGACGCTGATGAAATCGAGCGGGTACGCTGCTACTTTGCCCCTCCGCCCTATGAGTCGGAGGCTGACCGCGATCTCAGCTTTGGGCAATGGTTAAAGGGCGACAAGGCGTTCGCCGCCTGGGTGCGTCATAATGTGGCTGATCACAAGATAGAAGGCTATCGCAACGTATTTGTGGCGCTTAAGTATCCTGGGGTGCCACCGGGCGACATCAGCGCTGATCAGATGGATGCTGTAGCTGATCTGGCGGATCGTTACAGTTTCAGCCAGATTCGTGCGACCCATCATCAGAACCTGCTGCTGGCTGATGTGCGGCAGGCTGATTTATATCCGCTGTGGCACGCTCTCACCGCGCAGAAACTGGCTGCGCCGGTGATCGGTACCTTGGCCGACATGATCTGCTGCCCCGGTCTGGATTTTTGCAGCTTGGCCAATGCCAGTTCGATTGGTATTGCCCAGCAGATCAATGAGAAATTTGACCGGCTCGACTATCTCTACGATCTCGGTGAAATCCGCCTCAACATGTCCGGTTGCATGAATGCCTGTGGCCATCACCATGTTGGCCACATCGGCATTCTCGGCGTGGATAAGAAAGGCGAAGAGTGGTACCAGATTTCGTTGGGCGGTTCCTCGGAGAACGACGCCACGCTGGGCGATATTCTCGGCCCCTCAGTGCCCAAAACCGAGGTCGCCAACACCCTGGAGCGCATCCTGCGGGTCTATGTCGAGCGGCGTGAGGATGATGAACGGTTCCTTGACACTTTCCGGCGGATTGGTCTCGAACCATTTCGGGCGCGGGTTTATCCCGCTGTGGGAACATCGCCGGCTGTGCTGGAGTTGGAAGCGGATGCCGCTTAGGAGCAGCGCCATGCGACGAATTATCAAGAATCGCCAGATCATCGAGGATTACTGGCAACATCTCACCGACGATGGCGAACTGCCGGCAAATCCGGTAATTGTGTCGTTGGCGCGCTGGAAACAGCAACGATCCGTATTGCTGGAACGGGGCGAGCCGGTCGGAGTCCGGTTGCCGAACACCATTAATCCCGCAGAACTGGCCGAAGATTTGCCAAAACTTGCCGTTGTAGCGCTGGAATTTCCCAAATTTGCCGATGGCCGGGCTTATTCCCAAGCCCGGCTGCTGCGGGAACGCTATGGCTATCGGGGTGAAATCCGGGCAGTGGGCGATGTACTGCGCGATCAGGTGTTTTTCATGGCGCGTGGCGGTTTCGATGTCTTTGAACTGCGCGAAGATCGCAGTCTGGAAGACGCGCTGGAAGCATTCGGTGAATTTAGCGAGAGCTATCAGCCCGCCGCCGACCAGCCGTTGCCGCTGTACCGGCGGGGGCGCTGAGAGCTTAGGTTGGCGCCGCCCCCACTATTGGGGCGGCCTGCGTTATTGCAAGTACCAATCCGGTGGAATCGGGTTAGCGAGCGTTTCGGAACCGGTTTCCTCTACCGGATCCGATCCAGGGTCGCCGATGTTGACAACCACCGTGGTTACGTTGTCACTGGCGTCCCGCATCAAGGCCAGATGAATGAAGGCCTTGACTGCTTCTTGACAGTTATGATCGCTGTGGGCAAGCAGACCGGCGATTTCATCATCGCTGACGGTTTTGTTAAGACCGTCACTGCACAGCAGGTACAGATCGCCCGCTTGCAGCGGATGGATTACCTCATCAATCTGCAACTCTTCTGCCGAACCCACCGCTCGTGTGATCACATTAGCCAGTGGGTGGCGGTGCGCGTCATCGGGCGTGATCAAGCCCTGATCGACCAGTTCCTGGACATGGCTGTGGTCGCGTGTTAACTGCTGAAGCTGCCCATTCCGTAACCGATAGATTCGGCTATCTCCCACCCACAGACAGGCGCACTGGCTTTCATAGGCCAGCAGCACCACCACCGTGCTGCCGATGGTGCGGTGTTGGTAGCGTTCAGCTGATTCCTCGCGCAGTCGCCGGTTCACCTCGCGCAACCGATTCCGCGCTGAATCCAGAAAATCCTCCCAGTTGCTCGGCGGATCTATCTGTTGCAGAGCTTCGACGATCATGCGGCTGGCCACATCGCCGGCCTCGTGCCCGCCCATGCCATCAGCGACGGTCCAAAGACCCAGTTCTGGCATGGCGAGGCAAGCGTCCTCATTGATCGCCCGCACCATGCCGACATGACTACGACCGGCGGATGACCATTGAAAGGTTGTTTTCTGATTCATGCTTGATCCTCCTCGGCAGTGGCTGACTCGCCCGGCAAGTCGGCGATACCGACGAGCGATAGTTCATTCCAACCCCAGTGTTGCCAGTTTCCAGTCAGCAGCGCCACGAAACCGGCCACCGGCGGCATCCCGTCACAAATCAGCAGGCAACGGGTAATCTGCTCGGAACCCTCAGTCCACCATAAACTGGGTTGGGGAAATGCTTTTCTAAGCAAATGATTTGCCAAGATCGGCGATATCGGCGATTCGTCCGACGATTCCGGCAGGGAGCAGCACCAAGTATTGCCCGTCACTGCGCTCGTCGCGGCAAAGCCCACCGCAGGTGGCGCATCCAGGGTCGCCACCTGCTGGCTGAAATCGTCCAAATCCAGTTCATCACGGTCGAGCGCGTCGAGCGCCAGGCGTTCGGCTTGCTGAAACCACGCCGCGCCGGTCGTCGGTAGCGTCAGCAAAGGCTCGTTCAGCGCCAGCGGTGCGATCAGTGCCAGCGGGTAGTAGCGACCTACCCGATCAACGCTGGGCATCAGAATGCCCGCACAGGCCGTCGGTCCGCACACACCGGCACCGAGCGTGAACCGCCAGATCGGGCTGGTGCAGTAGCACTCGCGCCAGGATTCGCCCAACTGGCTGCGGCTTTGGACGATAGCGGCTTGCAGCCAAGCATCCCAAGGTTCCAGAAAGCTCTTGGGCAGATGACGGCCAATGAAATCACCCCGGCTGGGCAGTTTGCCGAAAAATCCGGTCGTCGGCCATGCTGCGCCGGAAGTCACAGTTGTTCCGGGCACTGGAAACCCTCCAGTTCTCGCGGGCGAAAGGGATTAACGCCACCCGAGGTGCGCATCTCGTAAACAGCCTGACGGCCGTTCAACTGAAACGTCACCCGGAATTGCCCGGTAGCCATGGGTTGAACTTGTGCTTGATCGAGAATCTTGAACCAGGCCCAAGGCCCAGTTTCGTTCAGTTGCGTTGGGCTGCCCGCAGTCGGCGGCAAAAACTCGATCCGTGCTTGCCCAGACCCGCCGGTCCATTGCAGATCGGCGACCCGCGCCGTCTGTCCGGCGATGTAGCTTTGGGTTTGGCCGTCCACGCCGATCACGAACTGGCCGACATCGCTGCCGAGTTCGATGGGCGCCAACTGAAAGCGAACCGTGGGTGTTTGGCTGTTGCCGCTGAACAGAGTATCGCGGATCGCAGCGGCGCGTTGAAAAGCCTGCAAGGCCTCGGGCGGGATGCTCTGTTCCGGACCGGTGGGACCGCGCCAGCGCCAGCCGCCCGGCGTGGTCTCTACATAAGGTTGCAGATTCTGCTTAAAGAAGCTGTCCATCAGACCGTTCGGGCCAAAAAAGCGACCAAAAGCGGTGAGGGTGGCGTCCGGTGGGCCGGCTACAGTGCGGCTCACATTAGGACCAGTGCCTTGGCCAACCCATTGAATGGTATTGAGCGGGACATTGCCGCCTGGCGCAGCCCCCGGCGCGCCTCCGCTCCACTGAATGGAACTGCGGACCAGTGGATAGCGGCCCTTCAGATTGTCCTGAAAAAAGGCGGCGACCTGTGCTGATCGCCATTGCGCATTCAGCCGGTCGCGCAGGCTGCGAATCATATCGGAACTGTCCTGGGCCAGCTTGTTCAGCAGGGTATTGAACGGGGGTGGCTTGCGGGCAGCGTCTACCTGAAGCTGATTGACCACCGTTCCAAACTGGTCTTTAAGGGTTTGCGGCACCACGCCGTCAGGACTGGATTCCCGGGCGCGGGCGATAGCATTCATGTGGCCGTAAAGATCATTAAGCGTAGACAGGGTCTTGTCGAAGGGCGGGATAGCCCCTTCGGCGCCGGCGATTTCACGTCCGTATTGAGTCCCAAAGTTCAGCAATCGTGGATCGAGGGTACAGGCTTGGATCGTAGTGCCGGTAGCGACCGCATTGGCATTATTGAGGATGCCTGCAATTTTGTCGGTCAGCGATTTATCGGCAGGGGCAGCTTTACCATCGGGTGGTGGGGGTGGCTTGTCCAGCGCCAGTTCCCGGGTGACGGTTTCGATCAGGGTGCGCAGTGGCGAGGCCGGTGCGGACAGCACTTGCAGGATGTCGAGTGCTGCATCCGGATTGTTGAATTCCTTGATCTTGAGGTCGGTGAGCAGGTCTTGCCACTGCTTCAGATAGTCGTTGAGATACAACCGGCAGACCCCATCGGCGGTTTGTTGCCGGTCCGCCGGATTGCTGGAAATTTGCACCGCCGTTCCCAGAATCCAGCTTTCGTCGGCCAGTTGACCCACCAGCTTCGGACTTTCGTTCAGAAAGAACTGGTAATAGCCGTTATAGGTGTACAGGCCGGGAACGCCGACATTCAGCGGCTGACCACTCTTGCGGTCGAAGACGCGGGGCGTATCCGGGCCGGCAGCGGACGTTAACCCGATGTCCGGAGGAATACCGGCAGTGCGTTGATTTTGCTTGATCCGCTCGTAAATGCGTTGGGAGAGGGGAACCTGATTTAACAGGGTTCGGGTGTTCTGGATCAAGGTACTGTCCAGCGCCAGCGGTGATTGCAACGGCGCCTGCGCCAGCAGCGCATCCAGATGGGCCGATAACTGCTCACGCTGTTCCCGGCTGACCGAGCGAGGTAGATTGGCTTGCCACTCCTGCTCCAGCCAATTCTTAACCGCCTTGGCATCGAAGCGTTCCTGATTATCCATCATCAGATAAATCTTGAGCGTGTCATACAGATAGCCGGGGTTGCCAGTATTTTGCCGCAGTCGTTCTTCCATCCGCAGGATGATGCGAGGCAACAGAGCTTGCAGGAGCAGTCGCTGGTAAATCGCCTGCGCCTCCCCGCCCAGTTTGTCGCCTTGGTACAGGCCGAAACCCATCAGCCAGGGTGCGCCCGCATCGCGGTCGCCGTAGCCGCCGGGAATGACGCGGGCGGAATTGAGCAGCGGAAGTGCGGCGATGGGATCGGTCTGATCGGGTGAGAGCGCCTGAATCTGTTTTTCCACGTCCAGTCGCTGTTTCTCTACCGCACGCACGTACAGTTCGTTACGAGCGTAGCTGGTCAACCACAGGACGGCGGCGGTCACGGTAATGAGCAGGGCAGCGGCATAGGCGCCGCGCTGAATCCAGGCTCGCCAGCGTTCAAACCGCAGATTGGCGCCAGCGATCTCCGCTTCCGGGAAGATGACATCGCGGAGCAACCGAGTGAGGAAGTAACTGCGGCCCTTGCCGGAAAAGGTGCTGAGCGTCTGTCGATGCAAACCGAACGTGGTCGCCAGCGAACTCATCAGCCGGTCAATTGGGGTGCCTTCCTGAGTGCCGCTGGTGAAGTACATGCCTCTCAGCAGCACTCGCTCCTCGTAGCGGCTGGGTCGGAATACTTCTTTGAGGAATTGGTCCGCGAGGGGTTTCAGGGCGCCGAACTGCTGGGGCAGGGTGTAGATCAGGTCGCGCCGCTGTGGGTCACGTTCTTCCTGCAAGCGTTCCACCATCCGGTCGTTTAACCGGCGCTCCAGCAACTCGAATTCGGCGGCAACCCGCTCCACCACCCCTTGGGGATGAGCGAGATCATCCATCGGGAAGGTCGCACCCCAGACCTGCGCTCGTTCTTCCTGGCCTAGATCACTAAAAAACTCGATAAAGCCGGCGATTAGATCGACTTTAGTGAACAGTACATAGATCGGGAAGCGGATGCCGAAATGCTCGTGTAACTCCTGAATGCGTTGCTTGATGGCCAGCGCCTGAGCCGTCCGCTCTTCCTCGGACTGCTGCAACAAATCGGCCAGACTGATCGCAATGAAAGCGCCGTTGATGGGGCGACGCTTGCGGTGCTTCTTGAGCAAATCCAGGAAACCGCGCCATGCCGCCCGATCCACTTCTTCATGGCTGTCCTGAGTGGTGTAGCGTCCAGCGGTATCCAGCAGTACTGCTTCATCGGTAAACCACCAATCGCAGTTGCGGGTGCCGCCCACGCCGCGCACCTTGCCGGCACCCAGTGGGAAGCGCAGGCCGGAGTTGATCAGCGCGGTGGTTTTGCCGGAACCCGGCGGGCCGATGATGATGTACCAGGGCAATTGGTAAAGGTGTTGGGCGCGCCCCGATTTACCACCCAGCCGCGCTTTCTTGAGGGTAACCAGCGCTTCGTCCAACCCCTGCTTAAGGGTGGAAATTTCATCAGCCGAGGCGGTTTCCACTTCCTTCTTCTTTTGTTGCTGATCGCGAGCGGCTTGATCGCCTCCCCCGGCTGCGATTTGTCCCGCTTTGCCGGCTTGTCCAGCCAAACCGGCTTGTCCAGCCAAACCGGCCAGCATGTCGCGGTTGCGGCGCAGCGTGCCGACGTACTCAATAACTCGGTAAAGCGCGAAGGCGCCGCCAACGGTCATGATGGCGACGACACGACCGAGGTTGGTGGCGAGCGGGGTTTGACCAGCGACGGCGATCAGCGGGCCTAGATACCAGATCAATGCCGCGACGGCCAGAATGCCGGTGATACCGATCAGCCAGGGATTTTTGAGAATACTCAGGATTTTTTTCATGGCTCCCCCACTAATTGACCCGCGCCAGCAGAATGATGTCAACGCGCCGGTTCAGTGCGCGATTCTGCGGCGTATCGTTGGGGGCAACCGGCTCGGTATCGGCGCGGCCTTCGCTGGTGAAACGGCTCGGATTGGTGCTGCCGACAGCCAGCATTTGCACCACGCTATCGGCGCGAGCTTTGGACAGATGCCAGTTGGAGGGAAATTGCAGGGTGCGGATCGGGGTGTTGTCGCTGTGACCGGTTACCAGCACCCGGCCCTGCACCGTGTTCAGTTCCTGTCCAATCCGCGCCAGCAGCGGCAGAAACGCTGGTTTTATGTGGGTGCTGCCTGAGTCGAACAGACCGTCGCCACGGATGCGCACCGTGGTCTTGTCAGCTTCCTCAATGACAGCAACCAGCCCCTGCCGGATTTCGGGATCGAGGAATTTACGCAGTTCCTGTGAAAACCGGGTAAGACCGGCGTTGGGTGGCTGGGGTTTGGCAACCGAGGGTTGGACGGCGACGCCGCCGCGCCGAACCATGGCCACGGTTTCGCCACGAAGACTGCTGAGGGAGGTCAGCACTGGATCGGAGGCATTGTTCAACAGCCAGTTAAAGAGCGAGTAGGCGACAAGCAGCAATGCAGCCGCGACTGCGGCCACTACCCACAGCGGCACATAGCGGATCAACGGGTTACGTTGTTTGATCTCGCCGCGCCAATGCGGCGATAGCTCGCGTTCAAATTCGCCGCGGGCGGTACGGATGGCGTTGTAGGCACGCTCCCGCTGTTCGTCCAGCCGGCTGCGGCCATTGTCCAGCATTCGGTAGCGGCCCTGGAAACCAAACGCCAGGCACAGGTACATCAGTTCCAGCAGGTATAGATTCTTGCGCGGGTCGAGGATGATGGAATCCAGCAGTTCAAAAAACTTCTCCCCGCCCCAGGTTTCATTGTGGAAAGTGACCAGCAGACTGTTTTCACTCCACTGGCTGGCCCGGCCCCACGGGGTATTCAGCACCACTTCATCGAGCGTGGTGCAAAGTACATAACGGGCACGGAATACCGTTTTCTCGTCAAGGCCCCGGTCACGGGCGGTGGCCGTGAACACCTTGATCTCTTCGATCATTTGTTGGCGTAGTCGCTCGGGATCGGGGTGCGAAGAGGTGTTCTTCAGGCGGGTGATCAAACTGAGTAGCGGCGCAGCGGCAGCTTCCAGCGGATTCAGGCCGACCTCGGACGGCATCAGGGCCGCTTCAGTCGGCGGCGGCGTACCTGTCGGACGAGGCAGCGGCGCTGTTGGTGCTGGCGGTGCCGCCAGCGGGCTGCCTGAACGGCGACCGCCCGGCATGGGCCGGATAATCGTGCGCTCACCTTCATCCCCATCGGTGGTGGCAAACGGATCGTCTATGGTCAAGGTTCGCTACTCGGTTACTCTTTGATAGCCCAGAATGCCATTTCCAAATCCGGGAACTCGCCGCCCACATGGAACGCGAAGCCACCCGAGTTGAGCATCTGTTTCCAGAACTCGCTGCTGCGGTCAAGCCGGAAATAGATGAAATCAGACTGATACGGAATTTCTCGGGGCGCTACCGGCAGGGCACTGACGCCAATACCCGGCAGATGGTGATTGACGAACTGGGCGATACGTTCCACCGGGCCGATTTTGACTTGGGTCGGGAAGCGGGCGCGCAGCAGGTCCATCGCCATGTCGGCGTGTACTGCCAGGATAAAGGTGGCCTTGGCGAGCAGCGGGCGCTCGCGGTCGGTGATGATCGCCACCCGGATGCCGTACTGGCGTTCCTCGATAGGAATCCGGATCGCGGCTTGCTCTTCAACCAGACTGAGCGAGCGCCGTAGCTCGGTGATCAGCGCGCCAAAGGTCTTCTGCAAATCGTCGTGATCATAAGCTGGAAACATCGGCGGACGGCGTTTGACCTTGCCGGTGAAAGTCGCCATCTCGCCGGCCAGTTGCAAGGCGATCTGGTAGAACGCTTCTGGATGCAAGCCCTGCATGGTTGCCAGATGGGCGAACAGTGGTTCAAAACGATTGACGGTTTGCAACCGCAGGAACTGGGCAATGTCTACCCCAGCGCCGCGCCCGGCACCCCCACCGGCTACCCGTTCGGCCAGAGCGTCGCCGCGCTGGTGCAACAGCCCCAGTATTTCGGTGACAAAGCCGTTTAGCGTCGGCACGTTGCGACAGTCCAGGCACGGTGGCAAATACTCTCCATCCAGCACCACCCGCTGATCAGGCTGCTTTTCCAGCACCCGGGCGATCCCGATGCAGGTGTAGTCACCCAAATCCTTGGTATCGAGCAACAGGCGCAATCGAGGCTCGCCGATTTCGACGAAGGCGCTGTTATTGGCGGTGTCGACGTTATTGTCACGCACTTCGCGAGCTACCGCCCGATAACGGGTAGTAGTGTCCTGTTGCTCGCCGCGCTCCACATCCGCCATGCCGGTTCGCCGCAGCGGCAAGGCCAGCATGATCCGAGTGCCGCGTACATCGGCCTCGATATCAATTGCCGCAGGAGGCGGATCGCGGTCGGGAATATCGAAGGGGGTGCCATCGGGCAGCAGACCCCGAGCGGTAGTGAGGGCGATCTTGCCCAGCGCCAGCGCTTCCCGATCCAGAGTCAGTTCCGCCATACCCCAATCGTAAGGACGCAGCACGCTACAGGATTGCCGAATGAAGGCTTCCAGATAGCGATCCTGCTGCTGAAAATGCTGGGGACGCAGGAACATCCCTTCAGACCACACGACCTTGCTGTACCAACTCATTGCAGTGTTGCTCGTCTCATTATGTGTCTTGGATTGGGAAGATGGGGCTTTGCTTCTAAAGCCTAGCATCCAAACCGTAGAACGGTAGTCAATGCAGGATCAGAGCCATGAGACCTAGCGCAGATGCAGCCGTTCTTGGTAGGCACGGGCAAATTCGTTGCCGAACAGTTCATTGAAATCTTCCTCGGCTTCATGGGCAATGGCTCGATATTCGGCGGTGAACAAATCCCAGTATTTGGCTTTGCGATTGGCCGGCAGAATACTGTCGAACACGGTTTGTTGCAGGCGAGTTTCCAGGTTGCTGGGAGCGAACCGTTCGAGCAGGCGGCTTAAGGCGGCCTGAATCCCGGCCATGACCGCCAGTTGATGGGCCTTGATATCATTGAACCCCTCATGCACTGCTTGAACCGGAGACATATAGGCGTCCTTGCGCCGGATCAGCAGCAGGGTCATCACCTCTTCCGGGCTGAGCGGCGGCTGGCCCGGCGGTGTCTTGAGCGGGTTGTTTTCTATCGGTCCAATATTGGTGCGATCCAGGCGGAATTCACCCTTGACATCACCGCGCGCCAATAGAATTTCCATCATTCCCTGCACCGTTTCGCGGAAAATCGCGCCGAGATTGGCCATAATTTCGGGTAGCTGCTCGTCGGACAAGCGTGCGTGTGGCAGACCGGCACCTTCCAGAAAGGCGCGCAGCAGAACTTTGGCTTCGAGTCCGACCGGCTGTTCCGGGAGGGGCGATGGTATCGGAGGCGCTGGCATTACCGACGGCACGGCTTTGGCAGGCTCCTCAACCGGCGGCAATGAGGTCGGTAATGGCGGAACGGTCGGGCGTGGTGGCGCGGGTGGCGGCGGCTTTAGCGGCGGCGCGGTGACCGGTTGGACGGCAGCGGCGGACACCGGTGGGGTCATCCACCAATCTTCGGGAATGGCCGGTTCGGATTCCGATTCGGCGGCTCCAGCCGAAAGCGCACTTGCGCTGGAATCTTCGGCGGTGCGATCGAACGAAATATCGGGCGCAGTCGGCGCCTGTGGAGGGGGTTGTACCACAGGTGCTGGAGTCGGGATCGCCGTGATCGGTTCGATGGGCGGAGTCGGGATTTCGGGCAGCAGCGCAGGTGGTTCGAAAAAGGCACGATCCGGCGCCATGAGATCGGAGGGGGGCTCAGTGGCGATAGCGTTGGCGGGCGGTAGCTCGGAGAGGCCCAGATCATCGTGATTTTCGGCCAGAAGATCAGTGAAAGAAGGCTTGTCCAGTTCTACTGGCCCCCCCCCGAGACTGACCACGCCCATTACAGGGAGCGCCGGCGCGGCTGGAGTGGGGATATTCGAAGTCCACACTACATCAGTGGTGGGTCCTTCCTGCTCGATTTCATCCAATTCCGCAGCCGTAGGGATCAAGGTAGCCGCGATTTCGTACTCACCGAGGACGAAACGATCACCGTCCTGGAGCCTGACCATTTCGCCTCGACCGATGCGTTGTTCGGAATCGTTCAGGTAGACCCCGTTGGTACTGGTGTCGGTGAGGAAGTAGCCGCCATCCTGATGATGGACGGTGCAATGCTTACCCGACAGGATGCGTTCCGGGTCTTGCAGGATCCAGTCGCTTTGCGCGGCGCGACCGATGCTGATGGAACCACGGTCGAGTATCTGGGTAGTTTCCTGGCCAGGAGAGAGTCGCTGGTAGCTGGTGATAGTCAATTTCAGGGGCATGACGCAGTTTCCGTTGGCAGGGGTGCCGCTTCGACCGCCCCGAGCGGAATTCATCGAAATGGATCGCATGGATTACTATTATTCAGTCTATACCGACCGTGTAATTGCGCCAAGCCAGACTATACTTGACTGGAAAACTCAGGATCATGACGAGGCATGCGACCGCTATGAGTGCGATTGAAATTGAGCAATTTTTGAGCCAGATCTCCGCTGCCGAGCCGTGCGGCGAGAATCTTGAGTACGACCCGGTGTTCGTGGAGATGGAGAAACTGGCGCAGGGAACGCCGGAGCGCCAGTACGGTAACACCATTATTCCTGCGGAACCTCCCAACTGGGGCGGTATCAAGAAAATGGCACTGGGATTGCTGTCCCGCACCAAGGATTTGCGGGTGGCGGTCTATCTGACGAGAGCGCTACTGTATACCGATGGGTTGGAAGGCTTTCGTGATGGACTGGTGCTGTTGCGGGGGTTGATTGAACAGTTCTGGGATGAGGTGCATCCCAAACTCGACCCCGATGATGGTTATGATTCAACCTTGAGAGTGAATATTGTTGAAGTTCTGATTGACCCCGAAGAGACCTTGCGCAGTCTTAAGGAATGGCCGCTGGTGGTTTCGCGGGTCGCCGGGCGCTTCAGTTATCGTGACATTCAGATTGCCGCCGGCGAATTGAAACCGATTGTCGCTAAAGATGACAAAACGCCATTACCTGAGCAGGCGATGATTGATAGCGCTTTTCAGGATGTTGATCTGATGGAATTAAAAGGGACTGCGGATGCACTGGCCGGTATCAAGGAAAATACACAGATGATTGAGGCGCTGATTACGGAGCGGGTCGGTATCACCCAATCTGCTAATCTGGAACTTCTGCGAAAATTGGCTCAGGACATGTATTCGGTAGTGGCAGGCTGGTTGTCACGGCGGGGTTATGTTGAACCCACAGTTGAAACCGCGATGACCGACGATGCCGAAACTGCTGGCGCCGTTGATGCCACTGGAGTACCAAGGGAATCCAGACTGGTGGTGGGCGAACTTAATAGTCGTGAAGAAGTCATCCGTGCCATTGACAAGATGTGCGAGTATTTTAGTCGTTACGAGCCTTCGAGTCCGGTGCCGTTTTTGCTGAAACGGGCCAGGCGCTTAATGTCCAAGGACTTCATGGAAGTATTGCGGGATCTGGCTCCAGGAGGCACTGACCACGCGAAAGTGATTCTGGGCCTGGATGAAACATCAGCGGGTTGAAAATAGCAGATGGGATTGGGGTTGACATAGGGTTGCGGGATTCTCACGGTTCCCGCTCAATATCGTTGCTTTCATGTATGGGTTAAAGGGGTATGACCATGGCAATGAGCAGTCAGAAGTTTATCGCCCGCAACCGGGCGCCGCGCGTTCAGATTGAATATGATGTAGAGGTGTATGGCGCACAGAAAAAAGTGCAACTACCTTTTGTAATGGGCGTAATGGCGGATCTGTCGGGAAAACCGACTGAACCGTTGCCCGCAGTGATTGATCGCAAGTTCCTGGAGATTGATGTTGACAATTTCGACAGTCGGCTGAAGTCGATGAAACCACGGGCGGCGTTTCGGATTCCGAACACCTTGACCGGCGAAGGCGAATTAAGCGTGGACTTGACCTTTGAGAGCATGGATGATTTCTCGCCGGCTGCGATTGCCAAGAAGGTGGATTCGCTAAACCAGTTGTTGCAAGCGCGTCAGCATCTCTCGAATCTGATGACGTATATGGATGGTAAAACCGGCGCTGAGGAACTCATCGCCAAGGTTCTGAGCGATCCGACGTTGTTGCAAGCATTGGCTTCGGCTCCGAAGCCACAAGATGCCTCTGCCCCCACTGCCCCACAGGAGTAATGCGCCATGGCTGATCCGATGACCGCTGCCGAGGTTCAACCCGAGGCGGCTACACTGGAAGTCAGTGAGTTTTCCTCGCTGCTGCAACGCGAGTTCAAGCCCAAGAGTGATCAAGCTAAAGATGCCGTTGAAAGCGCAGTACGGACTTTAGCGGAACAGGCGCTGAGCAATACCGCCGTCATTTCTCATGATGTGCTCAAATCCATTGAGGCGATGATTGCGGCAATTGACCGTAAGCTGACCGAGCAAGTCAACCTGATTCTGCATCATCCCGAATTTCAGCAGTTGGAGAGCGCTTGGCGCGGGTTGCACTATCTCGTTAACAACACTGAAACTGACGAGATGCTCAAGATTCGGGTCATCAATGTTTCCAAGAAGGAATTGCACAAAACGCTGAAGAAGTTCAAAGGCACTGCTTGGGATCAAAGCCCATTTTTCAAAAAGCTTTACGAGGAGGAGTACGGACAGTTTGGCGGCGAACCGTTCGGTTGTCTGGTGGGGGATTACCACTTCGATCATAGTCCGACCGATGTTGAATTATTGAAAGAGATGTCGCAAATCTCTGCGGCTGCCCACTGTCCGTTCATCGCCGGTGCAGCGCCTACGGTGATGCAAATGGATTCCTGGCAGGAGCTGGCCAATCCCCGTGATCTCACCAAAATCTTCCAGACCCCGGAATACGCGGCGTGGCGGTCGCTGCGTGAATCAGAAGATTCACGCTATATCGGTTTAGCGATGCCAAGATTCCTGGCGCGGCGCCCTTACGGGTCTAAATCTGATCCAGTCGAAGACTTCGATTTTGAAGAAGATACCGAAGGTGCCGATCACAGCAAGTACACCTGGGCTAATTCTGCTTATGCCATGGCGGTCAATATCAACACGGCGTTTAAGCTGTATGGCTGGTGTACCCGGATTCGCGGTATCGAATCTGGCGGTGCGGTAGAAAATCTGCCGACCCACACCTTCCCGACCGACGATGGCGGCGTGGATATGAAATGTCCGACCGAAATCGCCATTAGCGACCGGCGTGAGGCCGAACTGGCTAAAAACGGTTTTATGCCGCTGATTCATAAGAAAAACTCGGACTTTGCCGCGTTCATCGGGGCGCAGTCATTGCAAAAACCAGCCGAGTATGAGGATCCCGACGCTACGTCAAATGCCAATCTGTCAGCTCGTCTGCCCTATCTGTTTGCCACTTGTCGCTTTGCGCATTACCTGAAGTGCATGGTTCGTGACAAGATTGGCTCGTTCAAGGAGCGCGAAGATATGCAGCGGTGGCTGCAGAAGTGGATCATCCAGTACGTCGATGGTTCGCCAGAGCATTCCAGCGAGCTGGTCAAAGCCAAGAAGCCGCTGGCCGCCGCCGAGGTGCGGGTGGAAGAGGTTGAGGGCAATCCCGGCTACTACACGTCCAAGTTTTTCCTGCGCCCGCATTATCAGTTGGAGGGCTTAACCGTATCGCTGCGCCTGGTTTCCAAGCTGCCTTCGGTGAAGGGCAGCGGTTGAGTTACCGCGAATCGGGTCAAACTGGTAGGCCAGCTTGCCAGTTTGACCCGATTTAATGAACCGGTCAGTGCGGCTAATTCTTTCGTTGATTAAGAAATAAAATCAATAAAATCAATTTGATATATTTTTTGGCATGGATGATGCTTTGAAGTCAGGCAACTGGGTTCGAGGTGATGGTGAATCCGGTTGCAGTCCAAGCAGCGAGTATCGCGGCTGGTTTGACCAAAACCCTTGTTTTTTTGAACTTAACCACTGTGGAGAGCAATCATGGCTTTTGATACCTTTTTGAAACTGGAAGGCCCTAATGTCGCCGGCGAATCAACCGACTCGACGCATGCGGGTGAATTCGAGATTTACAGCTTCAGCTTTGGCGCCAGTAACCCGGTGACCATCGGTTCAGGATCGACCGGATCGTCCGGCGGCAAAGTGTCGGTATCCAGCTTCAATATCATGAAGAAGACCGATAAGGCTTCGCCGATTCTGTTCAGCATGTGCGCTAAGGGCGAGCACTTTGATAAGGCTACGGTCACCCTGCGCAAAGCGGGTGGTGCAGGTGGGCAGCAGGAATATCTGATCTACACCTTCGAAAAGGTATTCGTCGAGAGCATCCAGTGGTCCGGTTCGACCGGCGGCGACGATACGCCGACCGAAAGCATGTCGCTGGCTTTTGGCACCTTCTCAATCTCCTACAGCCCGCAGAAGGCCGAGGATGGTTCGCTGGATGCCGCAGTGGTGGCGGGTTGGGATTTGACCACCAACACCGAAAAGGCCTAATCGGCGTGGCTTGCCGTCTGACTTAGGCGTGTTCGATAGCCCGGTGGGCTTTGCCCATCGGGCATTTCGCTTGATTCCGTAAAGATGGAGTGGTTCTCATGGCAGTCGCAGACATTCTGCGTGACCGCGCCCTGCGCCAGGCTCTGGAGCAACTGCAACAGCAGGTGCGTAAACAGCCTGCTGACCTCAAGCACCGGATTTTTCTGTTTCAGCTTTATTGCGTACTGGGAGATTGGCAGAAAGCCCTGAATCAGCTCAACGTACTGCGTGAGCTGGATGCTGAAACCTTGCCGATGGCACAAACCTATCAGGAAGCCATTCAGTGCGAAGCGCTGCGCAAGCAAGTGTTTGCTGGAGCGCGCGCCCCGCTGTTTTTCGGCGAACCGGAAACCTGGTTGGCGCTGATGCTGGAAGCGCTCAAGCTCACCGCCCAGAACGAGTACGGTAAAGCCGAGGATTTGCGTGCGCAGGCGCTAGACCAAGCTCCGGTTACCAGCGGTTGCATTAACGATCTGCCCTTTACCTGGCTGATGGATGCTGATCCGCGACTGGGGCCGATGCTGGAAGCTATTATCAACGGCCGTTATTACTGGATTCCGTTGCATCGCATTCGGGTGATCGAATTTGAACCGCCCTCTGATTTGCGTGATCTGGTTTGGTTGCCCGCCAATTTTACCTGGGCCAACGGCGGCCAGAATGTCGGTTTGGTTCCGGTTCGTTATCCCGGCTCGGAACTCTCCGAGGACGATGCCATTCGCATGGCCAGTAAAACTGACTGGCAAAAATGTTCTGACGTGACTCAGTTGGGTCTGGGACAGCGGCTATTGGCCACCGATGTGGATGATTACGCTCTGTTGGATGTGCGCAAGATCACGCTGGATGCGCCTGCTACCGAGGTTAGCGATGGCTGAACTGACCCAGAAGGATCGCTTGCAACCTTCGCTGCTGGATCGACTGACTGATGAGGAGCCGGATAAGCTTCAGGAATCGCGTGAAAAACGGGTTTTATCCATGGGTCGACTGCGCGAATGCGTGTTGCGCGACTTGGCGTGGCTACTCAATTCGGCGCGACTGCCCACGAGCCAGGACATTGAGCGCTATCCGTTTGCGGCCCGTTCCGTGATCAATTTCGGATTGCCGCCTCTATCGGGAAGCATCGTTCATAATCTCGATATTAAGGATCTGGAAAACATATTGTGCCAGGCGATCCGGGATTTTGAACCGCGTATTCTCAGAAATACGGTCAAGGTTCACGCCATTCTGGCTCCAGATCAAATGAGCCACAATACATTGACTTTCGAGATTAGCGGCGACTTATGGGCGCAGCCGTTACCGCTGCAGCTTTATCTGAAAACCGAGATTGACCTGGAAAGTGGTCAGGTCAAAATTGAGGAAGCCGGACATTCGAGTGTGCATTGATGGATCCGCACCTGCTCCAGTATTACAACCGGGAATTGCAACATCTGCGCGAAATGGGCGGAGAGTTCGCCCGTGAGTTTCCAAAGATCGCCGGTCGGCTGGGTCTTGACGGTTTCGACTGCGCTGATCCGTATGTCGAGCGCCTGCTGGAAGGCTTCAGCTTCCTGGCGGCGCGAGTACAACTCAAAATTGATGCTGAATTCCCGCGCTTCACCCAACATCTGCTGGAAATTATCTATCCGCATTACCTGGCGCCAACGCCTTCAATGGCCGTCGTCCGCTTTGATCCGGATCCCACCGAAAGCACTCTTGAACAGGGTTTTGTCATTCCCCGGGGCAATGAGTTGTATAGCGTGTTGGGTAAAGGCGAGCGCACCGCTTGCGAATACCGCACCGCGCATCCAGTAACCCTGTGGCCGGTGGAAATCACCGAGGCTCAGTATTTTGCCGGCAAAGAACCGGTGGCATTGCTCAACCTGCCTGATTTGCAGAAAGTCCGGGCCGGTATCCGTTTGCGGTTGCGCACCACGCTGCCCGGTCTCCCGTTTAGTAAATTGGCGCTGGATCGATTGCCGCTATACTTGCACGGCAGTGATGCGCTACCCATGCGTTTGTACGAACAGATGCTGGCAAACACCGTCATGCTGGTGGTGCGTCCTAGTCAGCGTCCGGCACCCTGGCATGAAGTGGTGGATAGCCGCTGGATTCAGCGACTGGGCTTTGAGGAAGAGCAGGCGCTGTTATCGTATGTGCCGCCTTCGTTCCAGGGTTACCGCTTGTTGCACGAGTATTTTGCGTTGCCGCAACGCTATCTGTTTGTGGAGCTGGGTGGACTGGGGCCGGCGATTCGTCGCTGTGTGAGCAATGAGCTGGAAATTCTCATTCTGTTCAACCGGGCTGATCTGGCGTTGGAAAATACCGTAGCCGCTGCGAACTTCGCCTTATTCTGCACCCCGGCGATTAATCTGTTTCCCAAACGCGCTGACCGGATTCACCTGAGCGATCAGGTCGTTGAACATCATATCTTGCCGGATCGCACCCGACCGATGGATTTTGAGGTTTATCAGATCGCTGGTGTGACCGGAATCGGTGCCGAGGGTGAGGAGCAGGAATTCCTGCCTTTTTATGCCAGCCACGACCGGCTGAGCCAGCGCGACCCGCGATCGTTCTACACCGTGCATCGATTGCCGCGCCTGTTGTCCAGCTCGCAGCGGCGCACTGGCCCGCGCTCAAGCTATATCGGCAGCGAAACCTATCTGGCGCTGGTGGATACCGATGAAGCGCCTTATCGGGGTGATTTGAAGCAGTTGGCAGTGACCACCTTATGCACCAACCGCGACCTGCCGCTCCACATGCCAGTCGGTCGTGGCGACACCGATTTCACCTTGGCTTCCGGGGCGCCAGTTCGCGCCGTGCGCTGCCTGGCCGGACCCACCAAGCCACGCCCTTCTCATGCGCATGGCGATACCGCTTGGCGGTTGATCAGTCATCTAACGCTGAATTATCTGTCGCTCGCCGATAGCGACGCCCGCCAGGGAGCGGTTGCGTTGCGGGAATTGCTGGCGCTGTACGGTGATCTGGCTGAGGCGTCGATCCGCAAGCAGATCGATGGAGTGCATTCCATTCAGTCAATCCCCGTCACCCGCCGCGCCCCGATTCCGGGGCCGATTGCCTTCGCCCGTGGTCTGGAAGTGACGGTGACGCTGGATGAAGCCGCGTTCGAGGGCGAAGGCATCTTCCTGTTAGGAGCGGTGCTGGAGCGGTTTTTCACCAAGTACGCCTCTATCAACTCCTTTACCGAAACGGTCGTCCGATCGACCGAACGCGGTGAGATCATGCGATGGCCAGCCCGGATCGGACGTCGGCACACCCTGTAGCCTTGTTCGAGGCGCTGCGGCGTGAGCCGTATGCGTTTCATGTTTTCCAGGCGCTGCGGCGACTGGAGTGCTTCTATCGGGATCGACCCCGGCTGGGCCAGTCCATCCGGCTGGTGGATGACCCGATCCGGCTGGCGCAGCAACCGTCCATGGTGTTCGCGCCCTCTACCCTGGAGGCGTTTGAACCTGGCGACGGTGAACGACCGGCGCGGCTGTACCAATACTTCCTGGGATTGTTCGGACCCAACGGGCCGTTGCCGCTACATCTGACCGAATACGTCCGCGACCGCACCCGCAATGTCGGCGATCACACCTTTGCCGGCTTCGCCGACCTGTTTCATCACCGGATGCTGTGCCTGTTTTACCGGGGCTGGGCCAGTGCGCAACCAACGGTCAGTTTCGACCGTCCGGAAACGGACCGCTTTAAGGTCTATATCGGTGCGCCGTTTGGGATGGGGATGCCGGCGTTGTGGAATCGGGATGCGGTGCCGGATCTGTCCAAGTTTCATTATGCCGGTCGGCTGGTGAACCAGACCCGTAATCCCGAAGGGCTGCGGGCGATTCTGGCGGATTTTTTCAAGCTGCCGGCTGATATTGAATCCTTCGTCGGTCACTGGTTGCCGCTGGACGAAAAAAGTCGTTGCCGGTTGGGCGAAATCCCGGCTACCGGTCTGCTTGGCATGACGGCAGTGATTGGCGAGCGGGTGTGGGACTGTCAGTACAAGTTCCGCATCACCATCGGGCCGATGCCGCTGGCGGAATTCCAGCGCTTCCTGCCTGGCAGTGACAGTCTGCGACGGTTGGTCGCTTGGGTCCGCAATTATGTTGGCGATGAACTGCTGTGGGATTTCAACCCAATCCTTAAAAAGGAAGAAGTGCCGCCGCTGGTGCTGGGCGAGGGTACGCGGCTCGGCTGGACCACCTGGCTGACCAGCCAGCCGCTGGCACAGGATGCCGACGATTTGAAACTGGATGCTGTTACTTACTGTAGCTGAGGAGCGAGGAATGCGGCGTGACCGGATTCCCCGAAGCGCGCCCGCCGCATTTCTCACGCCTTACCGCTCATGGAGTTCAAGTTTATGACCGAAATCAGTCGCGTTGCCCTGTTCGGGAAGTTGAACAGTCTGGGCTACAAAGCCATCGAAAGCGCCACCGTATTCTGCAAGCTGCGGGGCAATCCCTATGTTGAGCCGGTGCATTGGCTGCACCAGATTCTGCAATTACCGGATTCGGATTTGCACCGGGCCATCCAGCATTTCAACCTGAATCCGTCCCGCATCGCCAAGGATTTCACCGAGGCGCTGGATCGGTTGCCACGCGGCGCGACTTCGATTTCCGATCTGTCCGCCCATGTGGACGCGGCGGTTAGAGAAGGTTGGGTGTATGCCACGTTGCTGTTCAACGATTCGCAAGTGCGTACCGGTTATCTGCTGGTCGGCATGTTAAAGACCCCGGATTTGCGTAACGCGCTGCTCGCAATCTCCCGCGAATTTGAGAAGGTCAAGCTGGATGCCTTAACTGAACAGTTCAGCGCGATTGTCGGCGGTTCGCTGGAAAGTGGCTTGCGCGCCAGCGATGGTTCCCAGGTCGGCGGCGGCGCGGTGCCGGGTGAGGCCAGCGAGGCTATGGCTCCGCCGCAAATGGGCAAGCAGGAGGCGTTACAGCGCTTTTCGGTGGATCTGACCGAGCGGGCGCGCAAAGGCGAACTCGATCCCATCGTCGGACGCGACGAGGAAATCCGCCAGATCGTGGATATTCTGATGCGTCGCCGCCAGAACAATCCGATCCTGACTGGCGAGGCCGGCGTGGGCAAAACGGCGGTGGTGGAAGGTTTCGCCCAGCGGATCGCATCCGGCGATGTGCCGCCGCCGTTGAAAGAGGTCACGTTGCGAGTGCTGGATGTGGGGTTGTTGCAGGCAGGCGCCAGTATGAAGGGCGAGTTTGAGAACCGGCTACGGCAAGTGATTGATGAAGTTCAATCCTCGCCCAAGCCGATCATCCTGTTTATTGACGAGGCGCATACCCTGGTCGGCGCAGGCGGCGCGGCGGGCACTGGCGATGCCGCCAACCTGCTCAAGCCGGCGCTGGCGCGTGGCAAGTTGCGCACCATCGCCGCGACCACCTGGGCCGAGTATAAAAAGCATATCGAGAAAGATCCGGCGCTGACCCGCCGGTTCCAGGTGGTACAGGTTGGCGAGCCGAGCGAAGAAAAAACCATTCTGATGATGCGCGGCATGGCCTCGACCATGGAAAAGCATCATCGGGTGCAGATTCTTGACGAAGCGTTGGAGGCGGCGGTCAAATTGTCGCACCGCTATATCCCGGCCCGCCAGTTGCCAGATAAAGCGGTCAGCTTGCTCGATACCGCCAGCGCCCGCGTTGCGATCAGCCTGCATGCAGTGCCCGCCCAAGTAGATGATAGCCGTCGCCGTATCGAGGGTTTGAACGTCGAGTTGGAAATTATCGGGCGCGAAGCGGCAGTCGGGATGGATACCGCACAGCGTCAAGCCGACGCCAGCGAAAAATTGCAGGCCGAGCAGGCGCGGTTGGCGGAACTGGACGAGCGTTGGCAGCAGGAGAAAACGCTGGTCGATCAGGTGCTGGAATTGCGCGCCAAGCTGCGCGGCGATGGCGGCAAGGTAGATGCATCGGCAACAGTTGAACCCGATCCACAGCGGCAAAACTGGCTGACCGAGTTAAAGACGCTGCAAACGCAATTGCACGAGTTACAGGGTGAGAAGCCGCTGATTCTGCCCGATGTGGATGCTCAAGCGGTTGCATCGGTGGTGGCCGACTGGACCGGAATTCCGGTCGGGCGCATGGTCAAGAACGAAATCGAGACGGTGCTGAAGCTGGCCGACAACCTGGAACAGCGCATCATCGGTCAGCGTCACGCGCTGGAGATGATCGCCAAGCGCATTCAGACTTCCCGCGCCGGGCTGGATAATCCGAACAAGCCGATTGGCGTCTTCATGCTGGCCGGCACCTCTGGCGTTGGCAAGACCGAAACCGCGCTGGCGCTGGCGGAAACACTCTATGGCGGCGAACAGAACGTCATTACCATCAATATGAGTGAATATCAGGAAGCGCACACAGTTTCGACGCTGAAAGGCGCGCCGCCCGGTTATGTCGGTTACGGCGAGGGCGGGGTGCTGACCGAAGCGGTGCGCCGTCGGCCTTATAGCGTGGTGCTGCTGGACGAAGTGGAGAAAGCCCACCCGGACGTACATGAAATTTTCTTCCAGGTTTTTGACAAGGGCTGGATGGAAGACGGTGAAGGTCGGGTGATTGATTTCAAGAATACCCTGATTTTGCTCACGACTAATGCTGGCACCGATCTGATTACGGGTCTGTGCAAGGATCCGGATTTGATGCCCGATCCCGATGGCATTGCCAAAGCGTTGCGCGAGCCGTTACTGAAAGTATTTCCGCCAGCGCTACTCGGTCGTTTGGTAGTGATTCCCTACTACCCGCTCAGCGATGACATGATTGGCGCGATTGCGCGGTTGCAATTAGGCCGCATCGCCAAACGCATCCGGGAAACCCGCAAAATCCCATTCAGCTATGATGATGAGGTGATTAAGCTGATTACCAGTCGTTGCACCGAATTGGAGAGTGGCGGACGGATGATTGACGCGATTCTGACCAATACCGTGTTACCCAAGATCAGCGAGGAATTTCTGGTGCGGATGGTCGAAGGCAAGCCGATTGAGCGGGTGCATGTGAATGTGCAGGATAGCGAATTTGCTTATCAGTTTGAATAGCCACCTTTGCTACTACCCAGTGAATGCCGATGAGTCGTAAACGCCACCACCGTCCGCCCCCGATCCGGCACCGGCAACCGCTCGATGTCCAACAGGCGTTGCCGATAGCGGTTAATCTGCTTCGCAGCGGGCAGTTGGAGGAGGCAGAACGACTGTATCGGTACATTCTTCAGATTCAGCCCGCAAATCCCGACGCCCTGCATTTTCTGGGCGTTTTACTCTATCAAGGCGGTGAAAGCGTAGAAGCGGTGCGTCTGATCGAACAAGCTCTCGTATATCAGCCTGATTACGCCGATGCCCATAACAATCTGGGAAATATCCTGAGCAGTCTGGGTCGATCTGCCGAAGCAGTGGCGGCTTATCGCCGGGCGATAGCTTGCTGCGCTGATTTTCCCGATGCCTACAAAAATCTCGGTGTAGCGCTGCGGCAACAAGGCCATTTGGCGGAAGCGATTGAGGTATTGCAGCAGGGAATCGCGATCAAGCCTGATTATGCTGACGCCTATTTCAGCCTGGGGCGGACACTGGCGGCGGACGACCAACCTGAGGCAGCGATTCAGGCACTCCAGGAAGGATTGCGGCATGACTCGCGTCAATCTGTCGGCTATCGGGAATTGGGCCGCATACTCTACGCCCTCAATCGAATCGAAGAAGCGGCTGATTGCTACCGGCGCTGGACCCGCCAGTATCCTGATGACCCTGAAGCCCGGCATCTACTGGCCGCGATCACCGGTGAAGATATTCCAGTCCGGGCGGCAGACGGTTATATGCAGGCATTGTTTGACCGCTTTGCCCACAGCTTTGATCAACAGTTGCAACGCTTGAATTATCAGGCCCCCAACTTGTTGGCGACAGCCATTGCGTCGCAACAGGAACCAAACTCGACGCTGCGCGTGTTGGACGCAGGTTGTGGCACCGGACTGTGTGGACCGCTATTACGCCCTTACGCGCACCACCTGACGGGTGTCGATTTATCGCCGCAAATGATTGCCAAGGCCCGAGCGCGTGAGGTCTACGATGGTTTGGTCATTGCCGAACTGACCGCTTTCATGCGGGAGCAAACCGAAGGTTTCGACCTAATTGTTTTTGCCGACACCCTGATTTACTTCGGCGATCTGGAACCCCCTTTGCGTGCTGCGGCAGGCGCGTTGTTACCGGGTGGGCTGCTGGCGTTCACAGTGGAGCGGCTGATGGACGAAACCGAAGGCTTTCACCTGAGTTCCAGCGGTCGCTATCTGCACTCGCAGGTCTACCTGGAGCGGATTTTGATGTCGGTTAATCTGACGCCGCTCTCTATTGTCCCTGCTGACTTGCGTTTGGAGCGACGACAACCGGTCGGTGGGTATGTCGTGCTGACCCGCAAGCTTTCCGATCTTGCGCCGGTAGGTTGATTGCTGGATTCTTGCCGACGGCAACGCTATCTTGACGCCCTTTTGATGCGCCCGGCGACGGGCGATCTTACCGTAGGGTGCGGTTCACTGGGTTTTTCACTTTGGGGGACAGTCTGGATGGTCGAATTCGATGATGTAAAGCGGTTGATCGGCGAGATCCTGCAATTAGGCGAACGAGTACGGACATTCGGGCCGGACACTCCGCTGCTGGGGAGTATCCCGGAGTTCGACTCGATGGCAGTGGTCACTCTGATCAACGCACTGGAGGAACAGTTTGGCATCCAGGTTGCGGATGACGAAATCAGTGCCGAGACGTTTGAGACTGTGGGCAAGGTTTACGAATTCGTGCGTGAAAAGGTTATGGCCGGGACTTGAGTGGCAGTGATTGAAGCATTTTTCCTGCCCGGAAGTCAGGGCGCACGGTTCGCGATCTATCATCCGCCGGCAGCCGGTGTCGCCGAGCGTGGCGGGGTGCTGTATGTGCCGCCGTTCGCCGAGGAGATGAACAAGGCGCGGCGGATGGTGGCGTTGCAGGCGCGGCGGTTGGCCGTTGCCGGTTTCGGGGTACTGATCCCCGATTTGTACGGCTGCGGTGACAGCGCCGGTGATTTCGCCGAGGCTCGTTGGGAAATCTGGCGGGATGATCTATCGCGGTGTCGCGACTGGTTACTCGGACGCGGCCATCATCGCCTCGTACTCTGGGGGCTACGGCTGGGGGCGTTGCTGGCGGCGGAACTGGCCGGCGACAGCACGACCCAGCGCTTGTTGCTGTGGCAGCCGGTGTTGGACGGTGAGCGATTTCTGCATCAGTTCCTGCGGTTGCGGCTGACCGCTGACCGGCTCAAGGGCGGCGATGAAACCATGGCCCGGTTGCAGGAAGTGCTGGCGGCGGGGCAAACGCTGGAAGTTTCAGGCTATGAACTGTCTCCTGAACTGGCGACAGCGATGAAACAAGCTCGATTGCAGGTGCCGCCTGCGGGTGGTTGGGTGGACTGGTTTGAACTGGTGAATGCGGTGAATCGGCCGTTGCTTCCGGCCAGCCAGCGGACCGTGGACGAATGGCGCACTAGCGGTGTGACGATTCATCCCCGAACTCTGGTGGGGGAAGCGTTTTGGGCGACTCAGGAAATCGCGACGGCGCCCGATCTGCTGGCGGCGACCGTCGCCGCACTGGTTGCAGAACGATGAACGCCCATCAGGAAAGCCCTCTCATCTTTGAATGCGAGGGTGCCCATTTGCTCGGAGTCCTACATGCGGGAAGCGCTAGTGCAACGTGCGGGATGCTGATCGTGGTCGGTGGGCCGCAATACCGGGTCGGCAGTCACCGCCAATTTGTATTGCTGGCCCGCGATCTGGCCCAGGCTGGAATTCCGGTGCTGCGCTTTGACTATCGCGGCATGGGCGATTCTGAAGGCGAATTTGCCGGTTTCGAGCAGATTGACGCGGATATTGCCGTCGCGGTGGACGCATTTTTTGCCCAGATTCCCGGCTTGAGGGAGGTGGTCATTTGGGGACTGTGCGATGCCGCCTCAGCGGCGTTGTTTTACGCTTGGCGCGATCCGCGCATTACTGGTCTGGTCTTGCTGAACCCGTGGTTACGAACCGAGGCGGGCCAGGCGCGGGCTTATCTTCGCCATTACTACCTTGCCCGGCTGATTAACCCAGACTTGTGGCGCAAGATCGGACGCGGCGAGTTCTCGTTTGCCACCGCGCTGCGCTCGTTACTGGCGCTGGTCGGACAGGTTTGGCGAGGTGAACGGGGGGGTAGTCAATCGGTGGTGGAGACGGCAACCGCAGTTCAGACGTCCGAACCCAATCAGCCGCCGTTGCCGGAGCGAATGGCGGACGGTCTGCGGCGTTTCAAGGGTCGGGCGCTGCTGATTTTGAGCGGCGACGATCTGACGGCGGCGGAATTCCGCGACACCGTCAAGGCATCGCGGCGCTGGCGGCGCTTGCTGGCGCAGCCACGGGTGACAATCCGGGAATATCCAGCAGCCAATCACACTTTTTCCTGCCGTGAATGGCGCGATCAGGTAGCGGCTTGGACGCGGGAGTGGCTGCGGAAGTGGTGAGGAGAGTGGACATGCGATAAGCTTTTTGGGATGCTTTTGCCTATCAGACCATGAGGCTTGACCATAGCTAACCAAGCAATAAGAAAGAACAGTAGGGTCATTCGTGGTTCGTCGAAGAGGCTGTCAGACAGGCCAATAGTGAGAAAGCCAGTGAGCGAAGCCATTAATAGTAATGCAAAGCTATCGCCAGTACAGATACGTTGGTATAAGGTGAAGAATAAATAAAAAAGCAGTATCGTAAATACAGTCAACCCCACCCATCCTTCTTCGAAAAGGATCTGTATCCAAAGATTTTTGCTGTGCCAAGCCAGATGACTATCTGTTGAAAAAAACCAATAATCTTGTCCAGCGCTGAAATCTCCATTTTTGATCAAATTATCTCCATCTGGTGTAGTCAGTTTTACATTATCGATATCCAGCACAGAACCTGATTGACCGTTATACAAAGCTATTTCCAAGGGATGTTGTGTGAACCACCGATGCCCCTTGCCTAAAGTACTGGGTTCAACAGTCGTTTGATAATGACTCCATTCTCCAATGGCAGCATTTTTTTTAATACTTATCCAATTACAATTGAACGAATACAAAACTGATTTCTCGCAGATTGGCGTTGTTAAAACACCGTTTCTTACATTACTGCGCAGATCCATACTCAGTGTATAGGAATCGCCATCAGATAAATTAATTCGTTGCCCCATGTAAAGAGATTCCCCCGAACCCAAGCGTAAAAACTGATTTTCTTTTTCTATCAAATATTGATAGGTTGTAGGAATAAAATTTTGATTGCTTTTCAAGAAATAAGTGCGTGGAAAGCTACCCTTTCCCATCCCAAAAAAAGCTGTTGTCCAGTTGTCGTTCATTATGGATAAAGTTAGATGCCAGTGTTTAAGACGAGTCTCCAGGGATTCAGTGGTGCTGGAGAAGCGTTCTTGTATGTAAGATCCTCTTAATACCGGTAAAACTATGATGATGGTTAAAACCAGAATAATTCCACTGATTAATAAAGTACGCCCGATTTTTCGGATGTGTTTAATAAGAAGAAGAAGAGTGCCACAGCATAATACCAGCCCTGTAAGAGTAAAAGATAAGTAATCAATTCTCGAAAATGTAACTAGAATACCATAAAGAGCTGCCGAAAAAATTCCGATACCTATCAGGCTAATTATGTATCCTCCTGATAGGAAACAGGTAATAATTAAAGGTAAAGCAGTGGCCAAATAACCATCAATAAAGGCACCACCAGTGTGCATACCAGAGAATAAAGCAGTGACTCGGTAATCAAGGTCAAAGTTAAACAGACCGGAGAACATCATACGTTCCCAAGCGATTACGAATGACGTTCCTGCAAGACCGATTAGCATGCCGATTGAGAACAGATGACTGACGGGGGTTCCCTGTCGCACTTCCTGTCGCAACAGGGGTAGTAGGAACAGTGCCCACCAAAACCCCTTACTAACACGCAAGCTATTATAAGTACTATAGTAATTACTGAAGGCATTGGCGTCTAATGGCGCTGGGGGAAAAAGGCCGATGGCCGTGCTAATTAATTGGGTTAAAACGACTATACCGATGATGAAGCCAGTTCGTGGAAACAGTATCTGCTCGCTGGTTATCAGTGGTGAACGCCACCAGACGATGGCGATAGTCAACAAGATGACTATATCGAATTCGTTAAAGAAGAAACGGCCTGACCAGAACGTTAAATCCAGAATCGGCAGCAGAGCTGGGATCGCCACTAGCCATGCGGCAGGATAACGCCAAAGTAATAAGGCGTAGAGGGCGAGACCAATAGCTAGCCAGATAGGCTCAAGGGGATAGAGGGAGACCGCAAAGATCACAATTCCCAGCAAGGAGAGAGCGAAAAGACGCTGTACTGGCAACATCCAGAAAGCGACTGTTATCTGGTTTCCTTTATCTAAAGTAGTAACAGCCTCAGTAGTATTGGGTGTAATCGATTTAAGTGATTGCGGTACGGTATTCTGGTTCCAGCGCCTTATCCAGGATGCGATGATATAGCTCAATATCGCACTGGTAATGGCAATCAGAATATTAGTCAGATCCGGATGTTTAGACAGAAACAACTTGCCTGTTTCCATGATAAGGGCGCAACCGCCTGCCAACAATGCAGGCATCAACAGGCGATCAGATCGTCGCGGCAAGGCGCGCCAGAACCATAGACCAAGCCCGATAGGAACATAGCTCCCAGCAACATAAATCAGGCTGCTCAAAGCTTCAGCTTCAGGCACGTAATAATGGTAGTAGAAGGGCAGTAACTGCAATTCATTCATCTGATGTACAGCCGCTTGCCAGGAAAACCACGCTTGGCTAAACCATCCATTCAGAGCTGCCAGCAAGATCAAATAGGGCAGTATCAAAAAGCTGATCCCGACTTTAATAGTAGCTTGGGATAGCCATATTGGCTTTTTCTGATGGCGTTTAAGCAACCATAGCCCCAAACCCATTCCTAGGGGGCGAGTCAATAATGAAAGCCCTTGGCTGATTCCAGACACTTCAAAAAACTTGATCAGTTCAATGGAAATGCTGATAATTAGCCCAAAGATAAGCACATTGCGGACAGTGGTTGATTTATGAGTTTCCCACAGCAAACCGAGTAGAATACCGATGGGCATATTGACAATAACTACTGCAAAATTTTTTGCTAAACAGCGCAGAGTGAAATTACATTCACTATTTGCCATCAAGTTGCCTAATTTTCTGTATAAAATATCAAGAGATAGAATGAAATCAAAAGGAAGAAGGCAAAATATAATATAACCAATTACGTAAAAAATCAATGCGGAAAATATGGCGGGCTGCCCGCCATTGCGGATAGATTGCCAAGCATTTATAAAACGGTTTCCAAACAGTATCCAAAGAATAACGCCTAATACTACACCACTGAATTCGGCAATAATATCGTTGAGAGAAACGGTACGTGGTGGAAAGTAAATCTGGAAAAATTCTATACTCACTATTACCGTACCATAGAAAATTAATGTAAAAAAAACACCTAACAATTTTGCTAATTTACTTGTTTGATAACTATGTAAGTAGCCACACATAAAAAATGCGGGGGGGATGTACATAAGCAGGTTACCTTCCCAGCCCGCTCTGGATTTTAAATAGGGTATATGTTGAAAAAAATCCCATACTTCATGTAAAGAAAATTTGGATGAAAAGTTGAATGGAATGAAGTTGGCGTAAATAATTACAATCAGAAAAAATAAACTAATCAGAAAGAATAAAAGATTAGGTGTGGAAGCAGCCGAACGGAATCTATTAACCATAAAATACTCGCTACTGTGTCTCCAGAAACGCTGGAATCTATTGTTCCAGCTAATTCGGCCCGCCACGGCTAGCACCCGACGACAAAGCCGAGATAGCCGCTGCAGATGCCGAGTTCCCCGGCTTTTAGTACGGCTTCCGGGCGCTAAATTAAACCAGCAGGATGATCGCGACAATCGCGAGATGACGCTCAATGAGAGGAAAGCGGCGTAATCAACCACAAAAGAGCAAGCGACCGCAATGCAACGAGGGATCATCGCACCCCACGCTGCGTCCGCTGTGGTGGGGCTACGCGACCGGCCTGACGATGTTCATGCTGCTGGTGGGCGGAAGCATAGAGTACATTCCCACCCATTATCCAGTGACATTGCGACAGTTGGCGCAACGCGGCCTTGAATGGACACAGATGAATCCGCCTTGGCTGGTGGCGGCGCTGAAGCCGGGGCCACGTTATCGCGATCATCTCTTGGATGGACAAGTGCGCGCAGCCCACCCGCGAATTGTGTTGCCCGAACTGGCCGAAGGGTCAGGTGAGGGCATACCAGCGGTTCTGGCAATTCGCGAGGCGGGTTATCGCCAGCGTGGTTTGAATCCGCCTGGTGCGGCTTGCAGTGGCGGTGATATGCCCGCACTGGCGGCCTGCTGGGTCAGCACCGGCGATCCGAAGTCCGCGCAACGATTATTAACGGTGCTGCGGCAATTTGCGCCGACAGTTTCATCGACGACGAGCGGCGATCAAAGCGGCGCTTGTTGGGAAGCTGCGCTGGCCTATGATCTGCTGCATCGCTACTCAGGGTTGACTAATGAGGATCGGCAGCGCATCGAGATCGGTCTGGAAAGTGTGCTGGGTAAAACGCTGGAACAACTGGATGATGACAGCCCATCGCTGTGGCACGGGCGCAGCACTCTAGCCGCTGACGCCTGGTTATGTGCCGTTGTGCTTGATCCGACCGATGCGGCGCGGGAACAACTGGTCGCCCGGGCGCAAGGCCATTTTCTTGAAACGATCAAAGCGCTCGAACTCACCGAAGGCTGGCCGGAAGGTTACAACTACTGGATCAATAGCCGGGCGTTCCTGATCGCGCTGGCCGGATCGGCCTACCTGAACGGGCTGGAGCGCGGTGTCGAGGGCGACCGGGTGCGCCGCGCCTTGCGTCGAGTCGGCTACTGGACGCTGTACGCCACCCGCCCGGATCACCGGATCGAAGCGTTAGGCGATGAAGGTCCCCGGGTGGATTTGAAGGATGAAACTCGGCGGGTGATCGATCTGATCGCTCAGGTGACTCACGATCCGGTGCTGGCCGCCTACTCGGCCTTTCTAGGTCAGTTACACGGCGCGGAGAGCTACTACCGCGATTATCGCTGGGGCTTTCGCCTGTTCAACGATCCGAGCTTGGCACCAGTGCCGGGAGCCGGTATCGCTGGCTTGTTCAGCGGCCTTCCCAGCGCCGAACTATTCGGGCGCAACGCCCTGAATCTGGCCTACATCCGTTCCGGTTGGACTCCCGATGCGACGTTTATCAGCTTCCGGGCCGGCGACGCTTTTACCCATCATGGTCATTATGACGCCGGCCATTTCAGCCTGTTCAAGGGTGCGCCGCTGGCGATCAACAGTGGCGCCTATGGCGGATTTTTCAGTCCCAACCGGCTTAATTACGCAATTCGCAGCATCGCCAAAAATACCCTGCTGATTTTGCGACCCGGCGAGAAGGTGCAGCCTAACCGCTTTTTCGCCGACAACGTTGCGGATGGCGGCCAGCGAGTCGTGCTGCCTACCGGTAGCGCTATTCGTGATGTTCAGCACTGGCTGGATAACCGGGACAAAGGCTTGCATCTGGAAGGCGGGCGTTTGGAGCGCTTTGAGCATCGCGAAGGCGATTACACCTATATTGCTGCCGATTTGGCGGCGGCTTACAACACTCCAGCCCATGATGAAGGCGGCTGGGGAGGCAAGGTCGAACAGGTCGAGCGGCAACTGCTGTATCTACCGGGCGAGGATCGCCTGCTGGTCCGCGACCGGGTACGGGCGGTCAAGGCCGACTTCGTTAAAAAATGGCTGCTGCATACCGTCGAACAACCCCAAGTTGAAGGGATACGGGTACTCAAGGGTGATCGTGGCAACGGGATTCTGGAAAGCAATAGCGATATGGCGTTGGTGCAAAACGGGCGTGGCTGGCTGACTGTGCAGCGCATCTTGCCCCAAGACGCGGTTATCCGTCTGGTCGGTGGCCGGGATTATCAGTACTACGTGGAAGCCGATGGCGATGATACGCAACTGGACGGGGTGAATTTCAATCAGGGCGCCAGTACCCAGCCGTGGTTCGATATTGGAATGTGGCGATTGGAAATTCAGCCGGGCGCGCTTCGGCCAGAGGATGCGTTTCTGATGGTGCTGACTCCGGCGCTGGGTGCGCCGCGCCGGGCCAGGGCCGCGCCCTTGTCATTGGAAGGCCGATCTGGAAGCGGAGTGTTGACCGAGGCATCCGCTGCCGTGTTTCTGGATAAGCCGGCCGGCGGTGAGTTGCGGTTGACGTTGCCAGCGGCGATCCAAACGATCCGAGTGATTGGATTACCGCCGCTGGCCCGCGTGGAACTACGGTCGGAGAGCGGGGCAACGCCGCCCATTGAACAGACTGCGAGTAGCGGCGGGGTGGCGGTATTCAGTTCGTCAACGCGGCAGGGACGGCTGGTTCTGCGCTGGCCGTAGCGGGAATTTGTGCCACCCACTGGGTCTCCAGAAACGCCAGAATTCGCTGTTCCAGCCAATATTCGGCCTGCCACGGCCAGCGTCCGCTGACGAAACCGACATGGCCGCCGTTTTGGCTGAGTTCCAACTGAACGCTGGGCGCAAGTTCTCCGGTTTCCGGCACGGCTTCCGGGTACATGAACGGATCATCCAGCGCATGCAGGATGATCGTCGGCACGCGGATGTGCTTCAGGTAGGGCCGGCAACTGGCGCGGGTGTAGTAATCGTGGACGCCGGCATAACCGTGCAGGGGCGCAGTGATACGGTCGTCGAAGGCGTAGAAATCCTGGATCGCCGCCAGCCCAGCCAGCGTCACCGGACCATCCGAACGCCAGTGAAACTTGTCGCGATAACTGCGTTTCAGTTCGCGTAGCAGGTGGAACTGATAAAGCCGTGAAAAGCCTTTGCCTAAGCGCCGGGCGGTTAGATCAAGCACGAACGGTACTGAAACCGCCGCCGCAGCACATACGGGCGTAGCGGCGCCTACTTCACCCAGCCACTTGAGCAAGGCGTTACCGCCCAGCGAGTAGCCGATGATCGCGAGCGGTGTGGCCGGTTCCCGCTGCCGCAGCCAATCTACAATGTGGGCAATATCGCGGGTGTCGCCGGCGCAATAGCCCCGCGCCAGCCGGTTGGGCTGGTTGCCGCAGCCGCGAAAATGCATGACTACACCGCGCCAGCCGTGCCCCGTGATCGCCGCCAGCAAGCCGAGAACGTAATGGGAAGTGCTGGATCCTTCCAGCCCATGCAGAATGAGTACGAGCGGTCCCTGTTCGCCGCCGGTCCAGTCCAGATCCAGGAAATCGCCATCGGGTAATTCCAGTCGTTCGCGGCGCAAGGGCAAGCGCGGTCTCCGCCGACACAGCGCCGGCCATAAGGTCTGGGCATGGGGGCTGGGCAACCACCAGGCTGGTTGAAAATCAGATGGAGAAGCTGATCCCGCATCTGGAACCGCAACCGCCTCCTCGGCGATCTCCGGGCCGAGCAGGATGGCCAGGGGGCGGGTATGAGGGTTCGCGTCCAGAGCGATGACGGCAGCGGCGGTCAGGGGTACCGCGAGGAACATGCCCACGGTGCCGAACAGCCAACCCCAGAACAAGAGCGAAATAAAGATCGCCAGAGTGGAAACGCCGAGACCCTTGCCCATGATCCGCGGCTCGAGAACATTCCCGATTGCGGTATTGATCACGAGATAGCCGACTGCCACGAGCAGCGCCGTCTGTAGATCGATCTGCACCAGCGCGAGCAAGACCGGAGGGATCATCATCACGATGTTTCCGACCACGGGCACGAAATTCAAAAAAAACGCCAGCACCACCCAGAGAATGGCGAAATCGATGCCGAAAAACCGCAACAGCAACCAAACGCAAAACGCAGTGCCGAGGCTGGTCAGGGTTTTGATCTGCATGTAGCGGTTAATGGTCTCCAGTAGCCGCTTCAGGCGTGCGTCGCCCACTTCGGTCAAATGAAAGGCTGCCCGCAATTTGGCGGGGATTGTAGGGGTCTCAAGCAGGATAAAGATGGTAGTGAGCAGGACCAGGAAACCCATCGCGAAGATGCTGCTGGCGTTGGACAGGAACAGTCTGACGCCGTGAGCCAGCTTATTTGGATCCAGCAGGTCGGGTATCGCCTCGCGGGAGCCACTGGCGCCCACGCCCTCCAACCAGCCGCCGAATTGGTCACTGAGCGTTATGAACCGCTCTTGATAGGTCGGCAAGCTGTCCCTGAATCCTTCCACAGCCCCGGTGGTCACCAGCGCGAGCAGGCTGCCGACATCGAGCAGAATCAAGATGATCACCATTAAGGCGGCCCACTTGGGGATTCCGCGCCTGCGCATCCAACGCAATATCGGGGTCACAACGATGGCAATGAACACCGCGAGCAGGATGGGTACAAGAATCGGCGCAGCGGACTCAAGGACGGTTACCACCAGGGCGAAGGCCCCGGCGACGAGCAAGGCGCGGGCCGGAGCGCTGAATGTGCGGTTGGATGTCAAGGGTTTCTCTCCGTAACTAACTGACATATAAAATTTTCCTGTTTTAGTTGTGAAATTCACCGTAGCACACGCTTTCAGCCCGTCAACTTATCACGGGTTCCGATTCATTAAATGCGCATGGACAATGATTGGAACACGTCTTCGGTCATGCCCTGCAACATGCTCAGGGCGTCCCAATCGTCCCAGGATTCCAGAATGCGACCATTCTCAATCCGGTGAAAGCTCATACCGGTCACGGACATCGTCTCCCCGCTGGGGGCAATCCCCATGAACTCACCCCGGTGCGTACCGTAGGCAATCCAGCGGGTGGCGATTTTGTTGCCCTCGGCAATTTGATCCTGGATTTCAAAGCGGGTGTCGGGGAAAGAGCAGTGGTACATCGCGATCAACTGCTTGAACGCTTCAGTGCCGTGAACCGCATCCGGCAAAGTGGCAATGTGACCGACATAATCCGGTGCGAGGATTTCGTCCGCGACGGCCAGATTGCCCTGACTCCAGATGGCCTCGAAATTGCGCCGGACCAAGGCTTTGTTGGTGTCCAACGTGCTGTTCTCTGACATTGACGGCTCTCCTTCAGGATGAGGTTCTGCGTGGTGCGGTGATCAAGTGTGCGAGTTAGTGTAATCCGTTCCCTACAGGCTCGCCACGGAACCGAACCGGGGAGAACTGCTACAATTTGGTCACCCGCACCATCATCCACCGACCGGAGAGATCGGATCATGCCGCAACCAAGCCCATCGTATTTTCAGGATGTCGAACGCTGCGTTGAGGAAATTATCGCCAGAGTCGGCCAGCAGATCGTACTCGGCATTCCGCTGGGGATTGGCAAACCGAATCCATTAGTGAATGCGCTCTACCGCCGGGCGAAGGTCGATCCTTCTCTGCATCTTAGGATTCTTACTGCGATCACTGTTGAGACCCCCAAGGGTTCCAGCGATCTGGAGCGGCGGTTTCTGGAACCGTTCGTAGCGCGGGTGTTCGGCAATTACCCGGATCTGGAATACGCGGTTGACCTGCGTACCGGCCGGGTGCCCTCCAATGTCGAAGTTGGCGAGTTTTTCTTCAAGCCGGGTGGCTTTATGAACGTGCCGATGCAGCAGCAGAATTACATCAGCACCAACTACACTCATGCTGCTCGAGATCTGATGGACAACGGCATCAACGTGCTGGCGCAACTGGTCGCCGAGCGTGAAGTGGATGGCGAACGCTGGTTCAGCCTGGGGAGCAATCCCGATGTGACCCTGGATTTGTTGCCGATGGTCGAAGCGGCTCGCCGCCAAGGCCGGACGATGGTGACGATTGCCGAGGTCAATCATGAAATGCCGTTTATGTACCACGACGCCATGATTCGCCCCTCCGCATTCGATCTGGTACTCGATCATCCTGGCTACGATTTCCGGCTGTTCGGCCCGCCCAATATGGCGGTGGATCATGCGGATTACCTGCTGGGCTTGCAGGCCAGCGCCCTGATTCGCGACGGTGGCACCTTGCAGATCGGCATCGGCTGTCTGGGCGATGCCATCGTTTATTTCTGCCAGTTACGACAGCAGCAAAACGCGCTTTACCAACGGATGCTGACCGATCTGCATGTGTTGGAACGCTACGGCGATCTGATCCAGCGCATCGGCGGCGTTGAGCCGTTCGAGCAGGGGCTGTATGGCGCCAGCGAGATGTTTGTCAATGGTTTCCTCTATCTCTATCGGGATGGCATTCTCAAGCGCCGGGTTTACGACAGCATCCCGCTTCAGCGCCTGCTGAATGAGGGGGCAATAACGGAAGCGGTTGATGAACCGACCTTACGGGTGTTGCTGGAACGCGGTGTGATTCCAACCCAACTGACCGCGAAGGATTTCGAGTTTCTACGCCGCTTCGGGGTTTTGAATGATCGGGTTCGCTACCAGGACGGTCAGTTGCTCATTGGCGAAACGACGCGGGTTTCCGCCGATCTGGATCAACCGGAAAGCTGGGCGGCGATTATCACCCACGGACTGGGCCAGCGGCTCCAGGGCGGGATCGTGATGCATGGCGGTTTCTTCATGGGACCGGGCAGCTTCTACCAGGCGCTACGCACCATGCCCGAAGCAGAAAGCCGGCAGATTTGCATGACCAGCGTGAAGCGGGTGAATCACCTTTACGGCAACGAAGAACTGGCGGTTTTGCAGCGGCGCGATGCCCGCTTTATCAACACCACGATCATGGTCACGCTGTTGGGTGCGGCGGTGTCCGATGGCCTGGACAACGGCCAGGTGATCAGCGGCGTAGGCGGTCAGTACAACTTTGTGTCCATGGCCCACGAACTGCCGGGCGCCCGTTCCATTCTGATGCTGCGTAGCACCCGGGAGAGCGGACTGACCTCCACCTCCAATATCGTCTGGAACTACGGCCACATCACCATCCCACGCCATTTGCGCGACATCGTGATTACGGAATACGGGATCGCGGATTTGCGGGGCCGGCCTGACAAAGAAGTGATCACCGCCTTGCTCAATGTTGCCGATTCGCGTTTTCAGCCGGAGTTGCTGGAGAAAGCCAAACGGGCCGGCAAAGTTCCCCAGGATTACCAAATCCCGCCGCAATACCGTCAAAACACCCCGGGCCGGATTCAGGCACAGTTGGCCTCCTACAAGAAGACGGGGTTATGCCCGGATTTTCCACTGGGCACCGACTTTACCGAGGAAGAAATCATCCTGGGGCGGGTACTAAAGGGACTCAAGGTGCGGTTAGCGACCAAGGGGGATTTAATGAAGACTATTGTTCGAGCGATGACGGTCGGTGCAACCCCCGACGCAGCCAAACCTTATTTGGCCCGCCTTAAACTCGATCAACCGAGTGGACAGAAGGAGAAGATGATTCAGAAACTCATCGTTTCCGAATTGATTGCTGGCGGTCATGTCTGAGACGGTTTAATCATATGGTGCTTCGAGGGTTTCTGTGGAGCGGATGTCCAAAGACGGATGGTGGCCCCCGCTGTGCTGGTTCGCGGTGGGGTGGATACCGATGAAAATCCCGCTATTCTTGATGAGCGATCCACCGAAAGTCTTATTTATGAGACACTAAGCCCCGGTTTCCACAAAAACTTGTTAGGGCGAGACTGTAGGCTTTAATTCCCTATCCTGATCGGGTTGGGCCACCGTTACCTACCCGTTGCATTGACTACTCCATGATCTTGCCCGATTTCGTCCAGCGCGATGTGGCGCTGGATCGCCTCAATACCTTTGCATTGCCTGCCCGCGCAGCCTGGTTTGCGGATGTTGCCGAACCGGCGCAACTGGCAGCGCTGACCCGTGCTCCCGGCTGGCGCGAGCTCCCATGCTTTGTCCTCGGCGGCGGTAGCAATCTGCTGCTGACTGGCGATTTCGACGGCCTGGTGTTGCATGTCTGCATTCCCGGACGGGAATTGATCGCGGAAGAGGCTGACGTCTGGATCGTGCGCGCCGGGGCGGGGGAGAACTGGCATGAGTTCGTGCGCTGGACGCTGGAACAGGGTTGGCCGGGGTTGGAAAATCTGTCGCTGATTCCCGGCACGGTCGGCGCTGCCCCAATCCAGAACATCGGCGCGTATGGCCTGGAAATGGCGGAGCGGTTCCAATATTTGGAAGCGCTGGATTTGGCGACGGCGAAAACGGTCATTTTCGACCGCGCCGCCTGCCAATTTGGCTACCGGGACAGTGTGTTCAAACGTGCAGCCGCCGGACGGTATTTGATTAGCGCGGTGACGTTCCGGCTTCCCAAATCCTGGCAACCGATCACTCGCTATGCCGATGTGACGCGAGAACTGGAAACCCTTGGCGTCACCCATCCGACCGCGACCGACGTTTCCGATGCAGTCATTGCGATCCGCCGTCGCAAACTGCCGGATCCGGCGCAGATCGGTAACGCCGGCAGTTTCTTCAAGAATCCGGTGCTGGATGCAGAGGCCTTCCGGCGGTTCATCACCCGTTACCCGGACGCGCCCCATTATCCGCAACCGGATGGCACGGTAAAGCTGGCCGCCGGCTGGTTGATCGAATACTGCGGCTGGAAAGGGCGGAATCTTGGACCGGCAGGCGTCTATGAGCAGCAGGCGCTGGTGTTGGTCAATCGTGGCGGAGCGCGGGGTGAGGATGTGCTGCGGCTGGCGCGGGCGATTCAGGACTCGGTGCAGACGACGTTCGCCGTGGCGCTGGAATCGGAACCGGTGGTGCTGTGAGTTATTTTAATACCGGTTCCAATACCGGCCAGACGTTATCCAGAATTCGCGGCTGGGCGTTAGTGCGAGGATGCAGCCCGTCCTCCTGAATCAGTGCCGGATTGCCGGCGACACCCTCCAGCAGGAACGGAATCAGCGTAATGTCATGCCGCTTCGCCAGTTCACTGAATGTCGCCTGAAACTTTTGCGTATACAGCGGGCCATAATTCGGCGGAATCCGCATCTCTGTCAGCATCACCTGTGCGCCTGCCTGTTGCGACAGTTCAATGATTCGCGCCAGGTTGGCGGTCATCGCCATCAGCGGTTGCCCGCGCAGCCCGTCATTGGCGCCCAGCTCCACAATGACGATCGTGGGGCGGTCGCGCGTTAATGCCGCCGGTAGCCGGCTCAGCCCGCCGCTGGTGGTGTCGCCGCTAATGCTGGCGTTCACCACCCGATGCGGAAAGCCGCGTTCCGCCAACCGGCGTTGCAGCAGGCTGACCCAGCCTTGCTCGGCGGGGATGCCATAGGCCGCGCTTAAACTATCGCCCAGCACCAGAATTGCGGGCGTCTCGGCCTGAACCGGAGCGCCTAGCAAAGCCGCCAGCCACAGCAGCCACAGCGGAAGCCCATATGAACCATTCGTTTTTATCATCGGTTTCAATCCAGGCCAGCCCATTACGGCCAGCGCAACCAGCGGGCGCCAGTATAAGCGTAACGGCTGTATCCGCAGCGGACAATCCGACCGCTGATTGGATGGTGCGGGCGGAGCAACTGGGTAAACAGGTGATCAGCCCGGAAGGACCGCTGCTCATCCTTGATGATATTAACTTCACCATTGGGCGCGGTGAAAGTGTGGCGGTAGTCGGGGCGTCCGGTTCCGGCAAATCCACCCTGCTGAGTTTGTTGGCGGGTCTGGATGTGCCGAGCAGTGGCCGGGCGTGGCTGGCGGGTGCCGATCTCGGCAGTTTGGATGAAGACGGTCGCGCCCTGCTGCGGGCGCAACGGGTCGGTTTTGTGTTCCAGTCTTTCCAATTGCTGAATGGTCTGACCGCGCTGGAAAACGTGTTGTTGCCGTTGGAACTGGCCGGTCAGCCCGACGCCCGCCGGCAAGCGCTGGAATTGTTGGAGCGGGTCGGCCTCAAGGCCCGCGCCCGTCACTATCCGACCCAACTGTCGGGCGGCGAACAGCAGCGTGTCGCCATTGCCCGCGCCTTTGTCGGTAATCCCGATGTGCTGTTCGCGGATGAACCCACCGGCAATCTTGACCAAAAAACCGGTCATCGCATTATCGAACTGCTGTTCATGCTTAATCGGGAACAGGGTACAACCCTGATTCTGGTTACCCATGACCCGGAACTGGCCGCCTATTGCGACCGGATTCTGGAACTGGACGACGGTCGGCTACGCCAGGAGCAGCCGGCATCGCCTTCTCAAAGCAATGTGGAGTCGTGACGATGGCGCTCCTGCCCCACCAAAACTGGCCGGCCCTGATTCGCATGGCTCGGCGCGCCTTGCGCCGTGACTGGCAATCCGGTGAATTGCGGGTGCTGGCGGTGGCGTTGTTGATTGCGGTCGCCAGTGTCGTTGCCGTCGGCTTTTCCAACGACCGCATTCAGCAAGCGATGGAGCGCAAGGCCAGCGAACTGCTGGGCGCGGATTTGGTGGTCGCTGCGCCGACGCCCATTCGGCCGTTACTGGCGGAGGAGGCGCAACGCAACGGTTTGGCAACCGCTGCGACTCTGAGTTTCCCCAGCGTGATCGTGGTCGGCGACGTGACGCAACTGGCCGAAGTCAAAGCGGTCGGCCCCGGTTATCCGCTGCGAGGCGTGCTACAAGTCAGCGAGCGGCCCTTTGCGCCGCCCCGCACTGTGACCGCGATCCCCGATCCCGGCCAGGTCTGGCTGGATGAGCGGTTGTTGCAAACCCTGAATCTGCATGTAGGTGATGGGGTAGACCTGGGTTCCCGGAGCTTTCGTATCGCACAAGTGCTGGCTTACGAGCCGGACCGGGCCGGTGATCTATTCAGCATCGCTCCGCGCCTGATGATGAATCTAGCGGATGTACCTTCGACCGGGCTGGTGCAGTTGGGCAGCCGGGTTGAGTACCGGTTACTGCTGGCGGGTGAGCCGGCGGCGGTCGAAGCGTTCAAGACCTGGGCTAAATCCCGACTGGCTGCTGGCGAAAAATTGCAAGGCGTGCGCGACGCCCGCGCCGAACTAAGGGCGGCGCTGGAACGGGCGCAGCGCTTTTTGAATCTGGCGGCGCTGGTCAGCGTGATTCTGGCCGGGGTTGGCGTCGCTATCGCTGCCCGCCGCTTCGCTGCCCGGCATTGGGATAGCGTCGCCATTTTGCGCTGCGTGGGCGCGACGCAAGCGCTGGTGACGCGGCTGTTTCTGTTGGAGTTACTGATGCTGGCGGTGCTGGCCGGCGCGGCGGGTCTGGCGGTCGGCTATCTCGCTCAGTACGGTTTGAGCGGCCTGCTGGGTCAACTGGTTAGCAGCACTGAGCTACCCGCGCCGTCGTGGGTTCCGATCCTGCCGGCGCTGGCCACCGGTTTCGTGACCCTGATCGGCTTCGGCTTGCCGCCGCTGTTACGGTTGCGGGACGTGCCGCCGCTGCGAGTGTTGCGCCGCGATCTCGGCCCGGTCAATCCGCGTTTGCTGGCCTTGTACGGTCCTGCCGTGGCAGCGACCGCTGCGTTGCTGATCTGGCAGGCGGGCGACTGGCGGCTGGCGCTGTATGTTTGCGCCGGCGTCGCCGGAACGGTGGTCGTGCTGGCGCTGGGAGCCTGGGGTCTGGTCAAGGCGCTGAATTTGTTGCGGGGCCGGGTTGGCGTGGCCTGGCGCTTCGGGCTGGCGAATATCGCCCGGCGTGGTCCGGGCAGCGCGGTGCAGGTGGTGGTGTTGGGGCTGGGCTTGATGGCGCTGTTGATGCTGACTCTGGTGCGCACCGATCTGCTGACCAGTTGGCGGTCCAGCCTGCCTGCCGATGCGCCCAATCATTTTTTGATCAACATCCAGCCGAATGAAGTCGCCGGGGTTAAAACTTTCTTGGGCGAACGCGGTTTGAGCAGCGTCGAATTGTTCCCGATGGTGCGCGGGCGGTTGATAGCGATCAACGGTCGAGCAGTAACGCCGGACGATTACACGAATCCACGCGCTCAACGCCTGGTGGCGCGGGAGTTCAACCTGTCCTGGACCGACCGCTTGCAGGAGGATAACCGCATTCTGTCCGGACGCTGGTGGAACGCTGGCGATCACGGTCAGGGCGTCGCCTCGGTCGAGATCGGCTTGGCGAAGGATTTGGGCATTGCTCTGCACGATACTCTGCGGTTTCAAATGGCCGGGCAGATGCTGGAGGCCAAGGTTTCCAGTCTGCGCAGTGTCGAGTGGGATTCCTTCCGGGCCAACTTTTTCGTGGTCTTCCCTTCCGGCGTGCTGGACGGCTATCCGGCGACTTGGATCACCAGTTTTCATCTGCCCGCCGGGCAAAAGCCGTTGCTGGCGGAACTGGTGCGGCGCTATCCCTCGGTGACGGTGCTGGACGTGGAGGCGCTGATGACCAAGGTTCGTGACATCATGGATCGGGTGATCTCGGCAGTTGAATACGTGTTCCTGTTCACACTGGCGGCGGGGTTGGTGGTGTTGTATGCGGCGATTCAGGCGACCCAGGACGAGCGCCGATTCGAGAGCGCCGTGCTGCGGACTCTTGGCGCACGGCGGGCGGTGGTGCGGCAAAGCCTGCTGGCGGAATTTGCGACGCTGGGGTTATTGGCGGGCGTCCTCGCCGCCGCTGCCGCATCCCTGCTGGGCTATGTGCTGGCGACGCACCTGTTTGATTTTCCTTACCGCTGGAGTCCGTGGATTTGGCTGCTGGGCAGCGGTGCAGGCGTGATCGGGGTCGGGCTGGCGGGTTTGCTCGGAGCGCGGTCGGCGCTGAGTCAGCCGCCGTGGCGGGCGTTGCGGGAACTTTAGGCATTCATCAGAGATTTACATACACCCTGGCTATGGCCAACGTCGCATCGGCATTCTTTTGCTTGGGAATAATCAGTTCTGCCAGGTATTGGTGATGAATCAGCCGTTCGGCGTGAGCCAATGCCGCAGCTTCCGCGACTCCATAACAGCCGGTTTCCCGGAATACGATTTCGGATTTGCGGCTGAGTCGGTCGCCGTATTCATTCAGGGCGGCGGCGGAATAGAAGTGAATGGGCACTTGCAGCGTTTCGGCCAGTTGATGCAATCCCAGTTCGTCCTGCTTTAATTCGATACTTGCCAATGCGCGTAGCTCGCTGCGTTGCAAGCCGTGGCGGATTAAAGTCTGGTCGATGAGCGCCAGCAGCGGTTGCAGCGGACAGCCGCGATTGCAGCCGAGGCCCGCGACCAGTAGCGGTTGGGTATAGCGTTGCGCGCCGGTAATCACCGCTTGCGCGCCCAGCCATTCGCTGACCTGTCGCGCCCATTCATTCGCGCCGCCTTCGTGGCCGGACAGAATCGGCACCACAAAGCGCCCGTGTTCATCCAGCACCAGCACTGCCGGATCCTGATATTTGTCGCGCAATACCGGCGCTAGAGTTCGCACTGCAATCCCCACCGCGCCGATTAGAATCAGTCGGTGGCCGGCCAGGAAACGCTCGCGCACCAAACCTTGAAACGGTTGCGGTCGGTGTAGATGCTCGGCGTCCGTCAGGAATTCCCGCAATCGTTCCGCCAGTGCCAGACCGGGATCAGTCAGGCTGATGAGGGTGATAAGGGGCATTCTCGGAGTTGTTCCTTTATTTATCCAAAATTAGGGAAAAAATTTATCAATCTCTTTTCTGTCCATAACAACTTTCAAGATTAAATTATCTCCCTCAGTTCTTATGCCCACGCGATAGGAACCAAACCGTACTTTATAAAAGTCACTATAGCCTTGCATTTTCTCAATTTTTCCTATTTCAGCAATAGAATTAGCCAGTGGTAAATCTTCAAATGAAAATTTTTCTATCTTGACCCTTGTATCGGAAGGTATCTGTGCAAGCTGTTTTAGAAACTTCTTTTGGTAAATAACATTCATTCAGCTTTTTCCAGACTTTTGTAGTAGTTTCTTGCTTGATGAATATCGAGTGTTTCTTCATATCCATCGGACAACATAAATTGTACAAGCCCATAATTTTCCAAGATTTCTTCTATTTTTTCAAAAATCTCCATGTCAAGTTGAACGGCGACCTTTCGGTTGTTCTCATCCACAATATACTTTCGATCTATTTGCATGATTTTATAACCTTATCCAAATGGCTTAATCCACTAATCCGGTGCCTAGCCGATTCTCCGCCCTCACCACCAAAAACAGCGCGAAATACGGCCCCGGCGTGGCGGGGATTTCCTCGAAGGATTCGATAATCCGTTGCCCGGTCCGGCTGGCCTGCTCGATATACAGCACATCATCGGCGCGACCCGTTTCCCGCAGCAGTTCCAACAGACGTGGGCGATGCCGGCCCGGCTTGAGAATTGCCACGCTGTCACTGTCGAGCAAAGTCCGCCGCAATACCTCGTCGCCGGCGGTGGCAGGAATAACGGTCAATCGCTGTTCGCCGGTGATTAACGGAGTCGCGGCGGCAGCGGCGGCGGCGCTGACCGAGTTGATGCCGGGAATCACTACGCAGGGAAAGCGGTCGCCTAACCGCTGCAACAAATAGCTGAAGCTGCCATAAAACAGCGGATCGCCCTCGCACAAGATCGCCACATCCTGCCCGGCGGCCAATTCCTCGGCGATGACGAGGGCGGCTTCGTCGTAACCCTGATTGACCGGGCCGCGATCCAGCATGCAGGGCATGGCAATCGGAATTTCCCGCTTGTCGTCCAGCCATTGCGCGGCGATGTCGCGGGCCTGGGCGCTGCCTTGCGGCGTGGCAGGGTAGGCAATGACCGGGACGCTTTGCAGAATGCGCACCGCCTTGAGGGTCAGCAATTCCGGGTCGCCGGGTCCGACGCCAACGCCATACAGAGTGCCAGTTGAATTCATTCGAGCTTCTCCAGTTTCATTAGCAACACCGGCAAATAGGGACGCATCACCCGCTGACCGGCCAGCCGTTCGCTGCGGGCGATGCTGAGTTCGGTCCATTCCGCCGCGCGGTCGCCAGCGAAGCTATGTAGTTCCACCCGGCTGTCCTCGGTAACGGCGCTGGCTACCAATCGCCCGCCGGGTTGCAGCCGTGCCCAGACGGCGTCCAGCATCTCGTGCAGACTGCCGCTGCTGCCGCCGATGAATACCGCGTGCGGATCGGGCAGATTCGCCAGTGCTTCCGGGGCGTGGCCGGGAACAATATGCAGGTTGGAGACGACTCCGAATCGCTCGCGATTGATGCCCAGATGCTCCAGCCGTTCCGGGTGACATTCGACGGCGTGAACGCTGCCCGAAGGATTCCAGCGCGCCCATTCCACCGCTACGCCGCCGCAGCCCGCGCCCACATCCCAGCCGACTTCGCCGGCGCGTGGCGCGAGCAGCGAGAGGATGGTCAAGCGCACCTCGCGCTTGCTCAACAAGCCCTTGCCGGGTTCCGCTCCGGTGCTGAATCGCTCGTCAGGAATGCCGGGGAATTCCGGCAATATCCCGCCGGCTCCACGGGTTTCGAAAATAATGACGTTGAGCGGAGAAAATTCAGCATCAGCCATCGCCAGATCAACCGCGCGAAAGCAACGAAACCGTTCGGGCGGCGCACCTAAGTCTTCAGCGACCCAAAGTTCTGATTCAGCGAAGCCGGTTTCAATCAGAATCCGGGCGATGGATGTTGGTGAACTGTCGCGGTCGGTGAGCAGTGCATACAGCCGGTTGCTCTGCAACACGGCGCGCAGGCTGGCGAGGGGTCGCCCGTGCAGGCTGACTATTTGTGCCTGATTCCACGGGCGGCCCAGCCGGGCGAATGCCGCCTGAATACTGGACACGTTGGGATGAAACAGCAGATGTTCCGGCGGCAGGTGACGAAGCAGGGTGCTGCTAATCCCATAAAACAGCGGATCGCCGGAGGCCAGCAGCGCGATCCGACGGTCGGCGTTGGCGCGCAGCATTTCCCATAATCCACTCATCGGACTGGGATACGGGCGCTTTTCCGCAGCCAAACCCGGGAAGGCAGCTAGATGATGCGCAGCGCCAATGATCAATTCCGCCTGTTCCAGCGCCGTTTGCGCCGCATGACTGAACGCGCCAGCGGCCATGCCCATGCCGATAACCTGCACCGGCGGACCGGGCCAGTCGGACAGGACGCTCATCAGAACCGAATCCCGTTCGCCATCCGCGCCAGGGCGTTGAGAGTGGCAGCGGCCAGACTGCTACCGCCGCGCCGCCCCAACAGAGTGATGCAGGGAGTTTGAAACTCGGTTGGGGCCACCTCCCATAACGCCTGCTTGGATTCGGCGGCATTGATGAAACCGACCGGCATCCCGATGACCAGCGCCGGACGAGGTGCGCCATCATCCAGCAGATCCAGTAACCGGAACAGTGCAGTTGGCGCGTTGCCGATGACCACTATCGAACCAGCCAGATGCGCCGGCCATTCCTCCATCGCCGCCATGGTGCGAGTCTCGCGGGCCAGCCGGGCGCGGTCGATCACCGCAGGGGCATTCAAGAAGCAAAGCACCGGGCTGTGCAGGTAACGCTTGCTGATGCCGTGACTGACCATTTCAATATCGCACAGCACGTCGGCACCTTTCTCCAGCGCCGCCAGTCCTGCCACGACTGCGCCGGGGCTGAAGTGAAGATCGCGAACAATGTCGGGATCGCCGGAAGTGTGAATCAGCCGCATCGCCACCTGTTGTTGATCGGCATCGAAGCGGGACAGGTCGGTGATCTGGCGAATCTGTACGAACGACTGGCGCTCGATTTCATCAGGATCGCAGAGATAGTCGAAGCGGGGCATGGCGGCTCCAGATTGCTCTCTTTTCCCGCAAGTGGGAAAAGGGTCGGGGGTGAGGGTTCGTTTCTCCCTTCGCTCTCTGGGAGAGAGGTCGGGGGTGAGGGTGGTGTTTAATGATGATGTCCGTGTTCGTGATCATGATGATCGTGATCATGTCCAGTTTGCGGTGCGCCCTGCCAGTCCTCGCGGCCAATGACGGGTGTCCGGTAGGAACAGAACTGACAGTTCATCCAGGCCTCGCCGTATTCGGCTTCCGCTAACCGGTCCAGGAAGGTTTCGACCACCAGCGGATGCGCGTTCAAATAGGGCGCGACCACGGCTTGAATGTCGGGATGACGATCCTGATAGGCGGCGACCGTGGCGCGCACCTGCTCGACCAAGCGACCGGTGAACAGCAGATAGGGAAAGACTACCACCCGCGGGAAACCGAGCCGGTGCGCACGTTCCAGCGCATCAGCCATCAACGGCGCGGCGACGGCGGTATACGCCGTTTCCGCCCAGCCGAAGCCCATGCCTTCCCATAATATCCGGGTGATTTTGCTGATGTTGGAATTGGCGTCAGGATCGGAACTGCCGCGCCCGATGACCACCAGCAGTGTGTCCCGCCGGTCGTAGTCTGGTCCGAATTCGATCTCAATACTTTCGATCCGCTCGCGAGCGACCCGCAACAGTTTGGAATGAATACCTAAATCGGCGCCGAAGGTAATTTCCAGCTCTGGATGCTCAGCCTGAAAGGCGTTCAGGATTGCCGGGATGTCATTCTTGACATGACCGGCGGCCATCAGCAGCGCTGGCAGGGCGGTGATGCGGCGGAAGCCCTGTTGCCACAGCGTTTCCAGCGCTTCGGGCAGGCCGGGTTCAACCAGTTCCAGAAAGCCGGCCAGACAGGTGCGGTCGGGTAGCGCCTGTCGCAATTGCGCAGCCAGGCTATGAAATTCGGCGACGCCGGCGGCGAGCCGGGTGCCATGACCGATGAGCAGGACGGCGGGGTGGGAGGAGGGCGATGGGTTCATTGGCGTCGTTCTGGTTCGGTAGGGGGTCGGGTATCGTGGAATTATAGGCGCAAACTTTGGTCCGTCGTGGTTGAGCTTTTGGCAGTTCTGAAATTTTATAAATTATTGAATTGATTGTCCGTGGGCGGCTTCAGCCCGCCCGAAGGGCGCTCGGCCCGTGGTGCAAACCACCGGCTTCCAGCCGCCTTCTCTTCCAGTCGGCGGTTTAGCCCGCCGATAGTCAACCCACCAGCTTCTAGCTGGTGGTAATTGAGATAAATATCAATTAGTTAACATTTATTAAATGGAATGCCGCAGGCGAAGGGTGATCTGTATTCTTTATGCTTTTGATCTGCAAGAAAATCGGCCCTGTCACGATGGCCGCCTCACCGAACTTTCAGCGTAATGCCAAATCCCGATAGTGTGGGAGTCCGCTTGCGGGCGGTTCCTAATGAGTTATCGCCTGCAAGCAGACTCTTGATAACCGACGAATACCTATACGGAAATGGGATCAACCTACCGGAGGAATTCCATGTCTTTTCGCTGGCTAGCCCTCGTCGCCCTCTGTGTTCTGTTGAACCCGGTGCATGCCCAGCCGGTCACCGCTGCCGCTCCCTCGGAAAACAACCCTGAAGCCTTGCAACCCGTGGAACCCCCCTCACAGGAAGAACAATTACGGACGCTTCTCGACACCATCAAGGAGGTCGAAACCGAGCGCGCCACCCTCAGTCGGCAATTAAAGCGCACTGCCGACACCGCTGAAGCAAAACAACTCAACGATCGGATCGAACAGATCGCCAACCGACTTAAGGAACTGCAGACCGCGTTCGAACAACTGGCAACCGGAGGGATCAGTGGATTGGAGCTTCAGCGACAGGCCGGCGCGGCGTTCAACTGGCAAAAGGAACTGGAGGATGTACTCCGACCGCTGTTCGACGAACTTAAACAGTTGACCGAACGACCGCGCACCATCGAGCGTCTGCGCAGCGAACGGACCATGTATCAAAACCAGATCCAGACTGCTGACGCCGCCATGGCCCATATCGAAAAAACCTTGATGACGATGGAGGATCCCGTCGTTAAAAAGGCGCTCAAGGCGACCTTGGAACAATGGCAAAGCTATCAGGAAGATGCATCAAGCCATCTGCAGCGAATCAATATCCAACTCGAACGGCTGGCGGCGCCAACCCAGGAACCCGGTCAGGGGCTCGCGGTCACCCTCCAGGAGTTTGCCAACGGTCGGGGGTTAAATCTGGTGCTCGCGCTGGGGGGGTTCACGCTGATGTATCTGGTCTTGGCGGGGTTGGGCCGGCTGGTTGGCAGGGTGATGAACCGGGGTCGTGAACCCGGCACCCGCCGAACGGCGCGAGTGGTTGCATTGTGTTTCCGGGTGCTGACCCTGATTCTGGCTCTGTTTGTCGCTTCCCTGATTTTGTACGCGCGTGGCGACTGGCTGCTGCTGGGTCTGTTAATTTTGCTGGTGATCAGCTTCTTGTGGGGATTGCGGCAATCACTGCCGCGCTACATGCAGGAGATTCGCACGCTGCTCAGCATGGGTGGCGTTCGGGAAGGCGAACGAGTCATCTACGAGGGGGTGCCGTGGAAAATCACCTCGCTCAATCTGTATTCGACCCTGCATAACCCCCTGCTGCGCCGCGGCGTGCTGCGGTTGCCACTGGACAGGATGGTCAGCTTGCAGTCGCGTCCCTACGCCCCGCAAGAACCCTGGTTTCCCAGTCAGGAAAACGACATTGTGATTCTGGATGGCGATATCTACGGCAAGGTGCTGTTGCAAACGCCAGAGGTCGTGCAGCTTCAGGTCATCGGCGCGACCACCAGCTACACCGTCGCCAATTACTTGGGCAAGAACCCCCGCAATTTGTCACGCGACGGCTTTGCTGTGCCGATGGTTGTTGGTCTGGATTACCGGCATCAGGGTGAGATTCTGACCGGCATCGTCCCGGCATTGCGCACCTATCTGGAGGAGCAGTTAAAGGAACAGCCGTTCCATCCCTACCTCACGACGCTGCTGGTGGAATTCAACGAAGCCGCCAGTTCCTCGCTGAATTTGTTGCTTGTGGCGGTTTTCACCGGCGCCGGGGCCGATCATTACTGGTCGATTCGCCGCTTCCTGCAACGCGCCACAGTCAGCGCCTGCAATCAGTATGGCTGGACGATCCCGTTCGATCAGTTGACTGTGCACTTGCCGCCGGCGCAGCAACGGCTGCCGCGATAGCGGTAGGGGCTCAGAGGCTGTCTAAAAACTAAGTTATTGATCTGTTTAATGGTGGAGTCGAGTTAAAACTGGCTAGAAGCGGGTTCCGCGCTAAATTTTTGTTCAAAATCAAAAACTGGCTAGAAGCGGGTTCCGCGCTAAATTTTTGTTCAAAATCAATGGCGAGTTTTGCGACAGTCTCTCACCGCTGCCGGGTGAATATCGCAATCGCGGTGCGGTGGACTGGCGGAGTTTTGCAACCGGGCACGGTGTTTAGCACGGTCGGACGATAAAAAAGGCGCGTTGCGACGCGCCTTTTTGCCTGCGGTTACAGCTTCAGGCGGGATGATCGCTCGCCATCCAGCGGTGGAAGAAGCCCGCCACCGCTGCGCCGAGGATGGGCGCAAGCCAGAACAGCCACAACTGCTGCAAGGCCCAGCCGCCGACGAAGATCGCCTGACTGGTGCTGCGCGCCGGGTTGACCGAGGTGTTGGTGACCGGGATGCTGATCAGATGGATCAGCGTCAGACACAGGCCGATGGCAATGGGCGCGAAGCCAGCCGGGGTGTTCTTATGGGTCGAACCCAGGATGACAATCAGGAAAAAGAAGGTCATCACCACTTCGGATACCAGCGCGGCGGTCATCCCATAGCCTCCCGGCGAGTGCGCGTCGAAACCGTTGGCGGCAAAACCGCTGGCGACCAGATCAAACCCCGGCTTTCCCGTAGCGATCAGATAAATGATACCCGCGCCGGCGATACCGCCCAGCACTTGGGCGATGATGTAGGGAATCAGGTCGGAAGCCGGAAAACGACCGCCGGCCCACAAACCGACCGAAACGGCGGGATTCAAATGGCAACCGGAGATATGGCCGATGGCATAGGCCATGGTCAGCACGGTTAAGCCGAAAGCCAGTGCTACGCCAACCAGAGCGATGCCGAGGGGATACTTGTCAGGGCCGTAGAAAACGGCGGCCAGCACAGCGCTGCCGCAGCCGCCTAATACCAGCCAGAGGGTACCGATGAATTCAGCAGCGAGACGATTTGTCAGGGGCATGTTAAACCTCGTCGAAATGTTGATTATTGGTTGTTGATGATAACAGAGACAGATTGCCAGCTAAATTATACATGTTGCTGGCTGGATTTATTTTAAGAATAGCTGGCCGAACCGGATTATCCATTCCCGGTTTCGCCCCGTTCCAGCAGCGTCCGTAACTTCTTTCCCAATTCGGCTTTCCGGTAGGGCTTGGTTAAGACATCAACGCCCTCGGCAAGCTGGCCGCTCCCAATCAGGGCATGTTCGGTATAACCCGAAGTGAATAGTACCCGCAGTCCGGGATAACGGCGTTGGGCTTCAGCGGCCAGCCTGGCGCCGTCCATCTCGCCCGGTAGCACGATATCGGTGAATAACAGAGCAATCCGGGGTGTCCTTTCCAGCAGCCGGATCGCTGTTTCAGCTTCGCCGGCCTGCTGGATTTCATAGCCCATGCCTTGCAAGGCGTTGACGGCGAACAGGCGGACATCGGCATCATCTTCGACCACCAGAATGATTTCACCCTGGCCTTGAATTGCGCTATCGGCGATAGGCAGCGGCTCTGCGGCAGGAGTGGCTGCTGACACGGTCGGTGGCAGATAAAGCCGCACCGTGGCGCCTTGGCCGGGTTCGCTGTAGATCGTGATATGCCCGCCGGACTGTTTGACCAACCCGTAGACCATGCTCAGACCCAGCCCGCTGCCCTTGCCGGTTTCCTTGGTGGTGAAAAACGGTTCGAAGACATGCTCCAGCACCGCCGGCGTCATGCCAATGCCAGTATCGCTGACGGTCAGCATAACGTAGGAGCCGGGTCGCACATCCTCGTGCGCTGCATAATCAGCGTCGAGCTGGACATTGGCGGTTTCCAGCGTGAGCCTGCCGCCTTGAGGCATGGCGTCGCGAGCGTTGATGACCAGATTAAGCAGGGCATTTTCAAATTGATCCGGATCGATCAGCGTCTGTTCCAGATTGGTAGCCAGTATCGTGTCAATCTGGATCGTCGCGCCCAGGGTACGCCGCATCAGGTCGAGCATTCCGAGTACCCGCTGGTTCAGATCGGTGGGTTGCGCCAGCAGCGGTTGGCGCCGTGCGAACGCCAGCAACCGCCGGCTGAGATTGGCGCCCCGATCCACCGCCTTGAGGGCCTGCTGAGTGAGTTGATGCAGTCGGGGCTGCGCCGTCAATTGCTCGTGCAACAGTTCCAGATTGCCCATGATGATGGCGAGCAGATTATTGAAATCATGAGCAATTCCTCCGGTCAACTGGCCGATGGCCTGCATTTTCTGCGCTTGCCGGAGTTGGGCTTCAGACTGTTTGCGCTGAGTGATGTCGCGGGCTACTACGATGGCGGCGGACTTGGCGTCAAACTGCACCTCAAGCGGCGCGGTACGCGACTCGAACCAGCGCAGTCCTGAAGGGGTTGCCAGCTCGTATTCGGCAATTTGAATGCGCTGGGTCGCCAGTGCGCGGCGGATAATATCGAGAAAAAATTCCGCCATTTCCGGGGAATGCACCTGGCTCAGGAGTTTCCCCCGGAGCGGGCCGATGGCGATCTGATCCCGCCGCGCGGCCAGAATTTCGCGATAGCAACCATCTTCGTCAACCACGAACACCAGATCGGGAATTGCCTTGGTTATGGCGAGCAGCCGGGCTTCACTTTCCCGCAAGGCTTTTTCCGTCTGTTGGTGTTCCGCGATTTCCCAGGTGAGGGAGTCGTTGGTCGCGGCTAACTGGGCGGTGCGTTCGCTGACCCGTTGTTCGAGTAAAACATTGGCTTCGCGCAATTCCGCATGAGCCTGTTGCATCGAGGCTCGCATGGTATTGAACGAGCGGGTGAGTTCACCAATTTCATCGTCCCTCTCGACGGGAATATCTTCGTTCAGGCCCCCATTGGTCAGTCGCCGGGTCGCTTTGGACAGAGCGATCAGGGGAAGGGCCAAGAATTCGGCGCGCTGCTTGGACAGGACATAGGCCACCCCCAGCATGATAAAGATCAGCGCTATCAGGTTACCGACCGTCATGGAACTGGCGGCGCTCGCTGCTTCGGCTTCTTGTTCCAGGCGCATCCTGGAGTTTGCCGCCAGCGCTGATGCCAACGCGATGACCTGATTTGCCAGCGGATCGGTTTCCTGAGCCAGGGTGTGGATCGCGATGTTCCAGTTGGGCGAGCGGCGGATGCGGATCACCTCCTGTGCGAACTGGGTGAAGGCGCGCAATTCCATTCGCAGCAGGTTCAGAAACTGGGATTGCTCAGGGGTGGGCAGCGGACTGGTAGTCAGTTGTGCGACCGTGGCTGTGGTCCGTTCCAATTGCTGGCGGAACTGCTCTTCGTAATTCAAGCCGTTGCTGCCCAGGATTTCCCGCAGCAGCAGGTGCGTGGTGGCGAAGGCGTTCTGAAGTTCCGCCAGGCGCGCCAGCAGGATTTTGCGCTCGGAGCCGCCGTCCTGCGCGATTTCCTCCTGAAGCAGGGCTGCAATCACCGAATTCAGTTTATCGGCGCTCGGCTCAACGTCGAGTAGATAAGCGACCCGCGCCGGGTCGTTGCCTGGCGTGTGCGCGATGTCCTGCACCCACCACTGCGATTCCCGCAGATCGGCCAGCAGCGCCTTAAGGTTTTGCAGGCGTTGTAGATCACAGGCTTGCTCAAGTACGCGCCGACACTCCTGGTTAAGCAGGGCCAGCGCCGGCTGGATATCTTCGCGCCAGGCCACTTGCCAGTCGTCCAGAAATTTCTGATCGTTCAAGCTAACCCAGCCGCGCAGGTTAGCCAGCGAATGTTGCACCCCGGTGAGCATCTGCGACGAGGCTTGCATCAGCGGTACGCCCTCATTCACCAGCAGGTTCACTCGGGCGCGCAGTTCGAAGGTGGAGATCAGGGCGATGCAGAGGATAGCCAGTCCCACTGCCGCAACCGATAGATGGGACAGCAGGAGCTGTCGACCCAGCGACCGTTGTTGTAGCGTGCGTTCATTTTTCCGGGGTGTCGGACTCATGGCGGATATTCCCGGATGGCGTGGAGCAATGGGCCGATGCGTAGCATTCGAGTTGCTCCAGTTGCGCTTGCAGGATGCCGGCGCGCTGGTAGCTGTGCGCGGGGAATTTCAATCCCGGATAGATGCTCTGAGGTGGCAGTTTGGCGATACCCAGGTGTTTGTGGAGAAGATCAAGCTGGGAGACGATCAGTGAAGCCACAACGAACACGTCATTCGGCGTCAGATGGGTCGTATCGATCTGGCGGATGTCAACGGTGAGTACGGGAAGCTCCAGCGCTTGAAAGAGACGGGTAATGCTTTGCAGGCAGGCGATCAGTCGGCGGTATACATCACTGGGGAGCTTGTTGGGTTCAAAGGGGGGTTCTGCCGGAATCCGGATCGCGTCGGGATAGTGCGCCAGCAGGCGAGCAGCATAACCGACCGCCAGAGTCACCTCAGTGTAGACGTCGGTCGGAGCGAAATGCCGCTCCAGCAGCGAATCCAACTGGCGGTTCAGGTTCAGGATCGCGGTAAAGAGGTCGGTCGCGAGGGGCACCAACGCCATTTCGGTTGTCTCGGCCAGCTTCAATTCGCCCATGATCTGGCGGAGAAGACGATGAGCCTGTTGCAAAGTGGGGAGAATATCCTGCATATCGATATCGCCCACAGGCACCGAGGGGGCCGGCGAATGAGTTCGCACGACTTCGAACATCAATCGGTCGGTTTTTTGCCACAGCGTCAGCGTCTGAAAATACAGATCGCGAGGCAGGTCGCTGCGAATGCCGATGTCCAGCTCGCTGACCTTGGCGACCCCCATAAATAGACGCAGTTGTTCCAAATCGCGGCTAAAGACTTCCATTTGTCGGGAAATAGCGGCGACTGCTGCCGCGTTGCTTTCGGTGGGTGGTGGGATCGCCGGAGCGTTGATATCAGTGGCGCTGGCGCTGAACACCACGATCAGAAACATCAGTTTTAGAGACGTGCGCCACGGAATCATGGAGGATTCTGCCTGCTGAGAGCCGCACGCAACTGGGGCAGCGCAACGGGTTTTACCAAAGTCGTCACAGTGCGTAACCCCATGAATTCTGCCAGTGTTTTCGCCTCTTGGGCGTAATCCGTGCCGTAGCCGGTAGTGATGATTAGGTCGTTGGTGTAGCCCTGTTGCAGCGTCCACAGCACTAATTCGTTACCGTCAATATCCGGCATGATCATATCAACGATGATCAGGGTTGGTTGAACTTCGGCATAGCACTTCTGAAACGCTTGGCCGTGGGTGGTCACGGTCACTTCGTAATCGAGAGTGAGGGCAACTCGGCGGACAAATTCACCAAATCCGGGTTCGTCGTCAACGATCAGCAGGCGTTTCGGGTTCATCGCGTGGTGTCCATGGTAGTTTTTGGGCGGGGTTGAGTACTCCGAATTATATTGCGCTGTTAGTATTGTGCGCCGCAACACGGGTTCAATCAACGTCTCGATTCAGTACAAAAATTCATTGTTTCTATTCATAATTTATCCTGAAGTGGTATTTCAAACAGCGGGCAAAGTTGACGCTATCAGCGGTCGGGCTTAACATCGCCACGTTAGCGATAAGGTTTCCCCTCTGGCGCTCGCCGGAGGGAATGAAAAGGGAATCTGGTGCGGCAGCCATAAGGTTGCCAATTCCAGGGCTGCCCCCGCAACTGTAAACAGCGAGTCACCCCCCGCGCACCACTGGCTGAAATGGCTGGGAAGGTTGGGGAAGCGATGAAGACCTGTGAGCCAGGAGACCTGCCGATGTCGTATTCCAGCTTGATTCCGGGCGGGGTGTTCCGGGGTTGCGGACCGTCTCAGCCAGCGCGTCGCTTTTAACCTATAGGTTGCGGTGACCGCTTCCCCACGACGACCTCTCCCCGATTTTGCCCTGCCCAATAACCGGGGAGGTTTGTCAATGCACATTGCTGAAGGTTTTTTGCCGCCGTTGCACGCCGCCGTGTGGACTGCGGTTTCCTTGCCGTTGGTCATTATCAGCGCCCACCGTGTCAATCGCCTGATGCAGGATCAGCCGCAGATCAAGCTGTTGCTGGCGGCATCGGGCGCGTTCGCGTTCGTGCTGTCAGCGCTTAAATTGCCGTCAGTGACCGGTAGTTGTTCTCATGCGACCGGCACCGGATTAGGCGCAATTCTGTTTGGTCCCTCGGTGATGGCGCTGTTGGGAACCATCGTGTTGCTGTTTCAAGCATTATTACTGGCGCATGGCGGTTTGACCACGCTGGGTGCGAATGTATTTTCCATGGCGATTGTCGGGCCGTGGGTGGCCTATGGCATCTTGCGTGGGACACAGGGGTTGAACGCGCCGTTGGCGATGAGTGTGTTTCTGGCGGCGATGCTGGGTGATATGGCGACTTATACCGTCACCGCTGGTCAATTGGCGCTGGCCTTTCCCGATCCGGCCAGTGGCATTTTGGGGTCGTTCATTAAGTTCATGGGCGTATTTGCGCCGACTCAGTTACCGCTGGCGGTGATTGAGGGTTTGCTGACCGTGGTGATCGTCAATTTATTGCGGCAATACAGCCAGGATGAATTACGCGATTTGCAGGCTTTTCCCCGGTGGTTGGCAGCGGAGGCGCGCTGATGAACCGGCATAATCTGAGCTTGATCGCAGTGGCAGTGGTGTTGGTGGTCGTTTCGCTGGTGGTCGGCAGCCGACGGGAAGGCGCTGAATTCGCCGGTGCCGATGGGCAGGCGATGGCGGCGGCAACCGCGCTTCATCCTGATTATCAGCCTTGGTTTAAGCCGGTCTGGGAACCGCCTTCCGGCGAGGTTGCAAGCCTGCTGTTTGCGTTGCAGGCGGCGTTGGGTGCCGGAGTACTGGGTTATTACCTGGGCTTTAAGCGCGGCCAATCCCGGCAACGTCAACCGGATCGGGTTGATGCAGGCGATTGATCATTACGCCTGGACCAACCGCTGGCGCGACCGGCATCCAGCCGAAAAGCTGTTGCCAGCGATCAGTCTGCTGACGCTGACCCTGATATTGCCGCCGTTGAGCATTGGCCCGCTGGTGCTGGCGGGTACGATGCTGGCAATGGTGTATGGCGCGCAAGTGCCGCTGCGAACAGTGCTGAGTATGTTGGCTGCACCAGCAATGTTTTTGTTGGCCGGTGTCCCTTTTTTGGCGATGTCGCTGGATTTCACCCACGGTTTCAGCCTGCATTTTTCTCCTGACGGTTGGCGGCTGGCGCTGGATACCATCGTGCGAGCCTTGGCGGCGGTAAGTTGCCTGAGCTTCCTGACCTTGACGACGCCTTTGGTGGATTGGGTTCCGCTGTTGCGGCGGGTGGGGATTCCCGCCGGCATCGTCGAACTGATCCTGCTGGTGTACCGGCTGATTTTCGTGTTCGCTGAACGGGCGCTAACCGGTCGGCAGGCGCAAACGGCGCGGTTGGGCTATTCGCGGCTGGATCGCAGTGTGTGTTCATTGGGCCTGTTGGCGGGAAATCTATTTCAGCGATCTCTGGAACAGGCGCGGCGGCTGGAAATCGGGCTGGCAGCGCGCGGTTATCGTGGCGAATTGCGAGTGTTGACGCCGGAACGTTCGCTGTCGTGGATGAGGCTGACGATAGCCATGGCGTTCGTGGTCCTGATAGGGGTCATGGGTGGTTTGCTGGCGCGTGGTTGGAGATGACTGCTCCACTACTGGCGGTTCGGGGACTGGAGTACACCTATCCGGGCGGTATTGCCGCGCTGCGTGATCTGAACCTGACCGTCGAGCGGGGTTGCAAGCTGGCGATTCTCGGCGCCAACGGATGCGGTAAAACCACTTTGTTGCTGCATCTCAACGGCACGTTTCGACCGACTCGCGGTGAAATTCTGCTGGATGGTCAGCCGGTTGGCTACGACCGCCGTTGCCTCGACCAATGGCGACGACGGGTGGGAGTGGTGTTGCAGGAGCCGGATGATCAGTTGTTTGCCGCCACGGTGGGTCAGGATGTTTCCTTCGGGCCGATCAATCTGGGGCTATCGGCGGCGGAAACCGGCGAACGAGTGCGCGAAGCGCTGGAGTCGTTGCGGATTGCGCATTTGGCTGACCGCGCCACCCACCGCCTGAGCTTTGGCCAAAAGAAGCGGGTCGCTATTGCCGGGATATTGGCGATGCGCCCGGAAATTCTGGCGCTGGATGAACCCACTGCCGGCCTGGATTCGCACGGTGTCACCCATCTGCTGGGTGCCTTGCAGCAGCTGCACGAAGCCGGTACCACCCTGGTGTTTTCGACCCACGACGTGGAACTGGCCTATGCCTGGGCTGATCAAGTGGCGTTGTTTCATGAGGGCGCGGTGTTGCGTCAGGGCGAGACGGCTGCGGTGCTGGCGGATCGCGAGGTCATGTCACGGGCCAGGTTGCGACCGCCGTTGCTGCTGGAACTGGCGCAACTGCTGCGGGAAGAAGATGGTGACGACGCATGGCAGCCGCCGCGCTCACGAGAGGCATTGCTGACGTTGTTGCGTGAACGGTTGCGGGATAGTGGCGTTACTGAAGAGGGCGGTGGTGAGCGATGCCGTCAAGCTGCCGAGCCGCAGTAATGAAGGGAATAGGCTATGCGATGGAGGCGGCGCTTCTGTTTGGCGCCGCCACGCCCTTGGCCAAGTTACTGCTGAATGAAGCGCCGCCGCTGCTTTTGGCGGGGCTGTTATACCTCGGAGCGGGTCTGGGATTGACGCTGTGGATCGTTGCTCGCCGTGGGCTGGATGCTCTGGGGAGAGCCGATGAGGCCGCTTTATCGATCAGCGATCTGCCGTGGCTGGGCGGAGCGATTCTGACCGGCGGAGTGTTAGGGCCGATTCTGCTGATGACCGGCCTGCGCCTTACGCCAGCGACCAGCGCTTCTTTGCTGCTCAACTTGGAAGGTGTCTTTACCACCCTGATAGCCTGGTTCGTGTTCCGGGAGAATTTTGATCGCAGGATTGCCGTTGGGATGCTGGTGATCGTCGTGGCCAGCCTGCTGTTGTCGTGGGGAGGAACGCTGGATCTCGGTTCGCCTTGGGGATCGGTTTGCATCATCGGCGCCTGTGGGTGCTGGGCCATGGATAACAACCTGACACGCCAGATATCGGCTTGCAATCCACTCCAGATCGCCTGCATTAAGGGTCTGGTGGCAGGGAGTGCCAGTACGCTTATGGCATTGTTGGGCGGGATAAGCGCGCCGCCGCTGGGGATTGTCGCCGCCGTCGCCGTAGTCGGATTCCTCGGTTACGGACTGAGTTTGGCGCTTTACATTCTGGCCTTGCGCCACATCGGCACCGCCCGCACTGGGGCTTACTTCTCACTCGCCCCCTTCATCGGCGTGGTGCTATCGCTGGTCATGTTCGGCGAAGTTCCCGGTATGCTGTTCTGGCTGGCCATGGTCTTGATGGCATGGGGATTATGGCTGCATCTGTCGGAACGGCATAATCATGAACATTCGCATGATGAGAATACGCACAATCATCAGCATACCCATGACGAGCATCATCAGCATAGCCACGATTTCCCGTGGGGTGGAGGCGAACCGCATACGCACTCCCATCACCACGCCGGGCTATGGCATACCCATCCTCATTTTCCAGACATCCATCATCGTCACCATCATTAGTGCTCTGTCAATCTTTAAATAATGGATACCTATAGTTCGGACAGTTTCATGCAGCGATAGCCTTATAACCAATGGTGCTAGTTTTTTCCTCCTGTAAATTTTCCTGTGACGGAAACTTCGGCTCTCTGGTATTTCAAGGGGTAGTAAAGTATAATGCTATCAACCAGTTGCCAACATCAAGTGAGATTTTTATAGTGGATAAGTCATTAGATGATCTGAAGAAGGCTTTTAATGTTATTTTGGACATTCCTAATGTTGTAGTGGATGAAGTAGAAATTGACCGTCAAGAGAACTACAGAGTCACTCTTCATAGCATAGAGCAGGGAACCTATTGCCATAAATGTGGCCATTTTATTGATCATTTTTATGGGCATGGTGAGTTCATTACGCTCAGGCATTTACCTGTGATGGGTCGGCAGGTTGAATTGCGTCTTCGTCCACGACGGTACCTCTGTACACAATACGAGGAGCTGTCAACGACATCCCAAAAATTGGGATGGTATGAACCTCGAAGTGGATGCAGACCCAGGTTGCATACTCCATTGATAAATTACGCGATGTTCGACTTTTTCGATGATCGATGAAGGTAGGCCGACGCGGCATGGCGGCGTGAGATACGCTGAGAGGAACCCACCACCTCAACGTTCGCGGGGACGTCGCCATGCCGCTTGAAAACTTTATCATCACGGGGTTTTGCTGGATAGAAGCCCACTGGGGTCTGGTGATCGGGGATCAGGGCTTGCGCCAACGGAGTTTTGCCCCGAAGTTGACCGACAGTGAAGTGCTGACGATGGAAGTCGTGGGTGAATTCTTGGGCCTGGATACGGATCGGCACATTTGGCAGTACTTTTGTCAGCATTGGCAACCCTGGTTTTCCCATCGGGGATCGCGCACCCCTTCGCCCAGCAGGCCGCGAACCTCTGGGCCATCAAACAACACCTTCATCAGCAGTGGGTCATCGAGTTGGGGGCGGCAGTGGATCCCATTCATCTCGTCGATGGGTGCCCCCTGCCCCTGTGTGTCCTGACCCGCGCCTCGCGCTGCCGGCTCTTTGCCGAGGAGGCGGGCTACGGGTACTGCGCCGCTAAAAAGCAGCCTTATTAACTTCACGGCCATCTGATGATCACGGTCGACGGCGTGATCACTGCCTGCACGGTGACCACCGCCGCTGGCGATGAACGTGAAGCCCTCTGGGAGTTCACTGAGGG
>NZ_CBTK010000029.1 GCF_000531125.1 Candidatus Contendobacter odensis Run_B_J11
CAGCACCCAAAGGCGGCTTAAGCGCGGCTTGTTGGAAAGCGAAAAACGAGGGGCACCTCAAAGATTCCTCCTGTAAATTTTCCTGTGATCGGAACTGTGGGGCAGGCAGGTAAAATGAACATCACCTATTGAGATCAATGGGTCGAATTCAGTCAACGCCCTAGCCTGACGCTACCAAGCCTCGCCATCACAGGAAAATTTACAGGACCTTTTTCTGTGCCCCATATTCTTCATGGCTTTGTTGCAGAGCGTAACCTGTGATGCCCTCATTACCTCTTATCCCTGCAACGCCCGATAAAGTGTCCGCCGCGACACTTTAAGCGATTGCGCCACCGCATCGTGAGGTTCCCCCTGTCCAATCAACGTCCGGGCATGAGTAATCTGTTGTGCAGACAGTAGGGCTTTACGGCCCATCTTCACTCCCCGCGCCATAGCGGCGACTCGACCGGCCTGAGTCCGTTCCTGAATCAACGACCGTTCCAGTTCCGCCAGAATGCCCACCATTTGCCACATCGCCCGGCCTGTGGGTGTGGTGGTATCCACCGCTTCGGTGAGCGAGCGAAACGCCACTCCCCGCGCCTTCAAATCATCCAACAGGCTGATCAAGTCCCGTAGTGACCGCCCCAGCCGATCCAGCTTCCAGACGGTGAGGGTGTCGCCCGCAGTCAGGGCTTTGAAGCATTTGGTCAGCTCGGGTCGCCGGACATGCGCGCCCGTGGCCGTGTCAGTGAACAGCCGAGTACAGCCGGCCTGCTTCAAGGCGGTCCGTTGCAGATCAGGGTTTTGATCCCCGGTCGAGACCCGTGCGTAGCCGAGGTGCATAGCTCCTATTTTGTCCCTAATTTATGGCACAGGCAAGTGATTGATTATGCAGGGGTGAAAACCTGTGCCAGAAATCTTAAGTTCTGGCACTGATCGCCTGCATAGGCTTCTTCATGCCGCCACAGACACACGTCCGCAGTCTTCTTTGTCTTACGCCACCCCGAGGGCTTTAAAGACCGCATCCACGGGATCAGCGTAGAACCCTGTTTGGAACTTGGCGAATAACTCGCCGGGGATCGTGGGGATGTCCTTCACGCTGGCCATCGGTAGCAGCAAGCGTTTGGCTCCGGCATCGAAAGCGACCTGCAATGACTCAGCCAGGTTTTCCACCGGGACGATGTTGCCGCCCAGACTCATGCTGCCCAGAACCACCATCTGTTGTTGGAGCGGCTTGCCGAAAACGCCCGAACACAGCGCGACGAACGTCGCCAAGGTCATAGCGTGGGTCGGGCCAGTGTTGTGCAGCTCGACTACATGAAGGTGGTAGTCGTGGTCCCCAGCCTTGATCGAGGCACTGATTCGACTGGAATTCGCTTTGAAGTAATCGAAGCCGACCTTGATGGCTTCCTTCGCCGCCGAGTTCGAGCCGAGGCCGGAGGTCTTCAGGGTGCCATTGCCCGCCGTGACCTGGGTTTCCAGACGGTACAAGCCCAGATGCCCGCCCGAACCGGTGGCGACCGTGTGCATCACGCCGGGGTTCAGCGGGCCATCCGGGATCAGCGCCCCGCCTCCCTGCTCCGGTACGCTGATGAACTTTTCTTCCATTGTTTCCAGGTCGATGTAGGAGAAATGAACGTCGAAGAACTCCATCCCACCGATCTTCTTCAACTGCTCCTTCACCCGGCGACGGCTCTCCAGGGCATATTCCAGGCAACGGCGGACTGCTTCTTTGTCGTACTCTTCATTGGGGTACAGCAGCTTCAGCAGGCCAGAAACGGTATGCTTGACGGCAATGGTGTCCCGCTGGTTCAGATCACGGCCCAGTTTGAAATACTTATTAATCGCATCCCCGAAGTTCCACTTCCGCATCTCCCGCAGCCATTCGGCCAAGTAATCCACGATCAAGCCGTACTGGTTGGTGAAGAACTCTGGCCGCATCTTCGGGATTTCCCAGCCGGGAACATAAGCGTGGAAGCGGTCGAAGAAGGCCGAGTCGATCATCGTTTCGGGAAAAGGGGCGAACAGGTGACGGGTCTTTACCAGGGTATCCACCGGTTGGTTGATGTTGCCGACGAATACCATCGAGGCGTAAGCGTTGATCGCATCCCGGCCACGGGCAAACGAACCCGAAGCCATATAATCCTTCATGATCTGGACACCATCCTTGTCCTTAAACGAGATGCCCGCGACTTCATCGAAGGCGACCACATCCCACAGACCCACCAGACCGACCTGACGGCGGGCCATGTTGTAGAACAGGTTCGCCACCGTGGTCTGCCCGCCCGAGATCAGGATGCTGTTCGGGCTGATCTCTTTATAGATATGACTTTTGCCGGTTCCTCGAGGCCCCAGCTCGACCAAGTTGTAGTTGTTCTCCACCAGCGGGATCAGCCGGGCCAGCAGGTGCCACTTCACCCGATCCGGGAAGTGGGTCGGCTCCATGCCGGTCGAACGCAACAGAGCGTCGATCCACTGCGGTTCGGTGAAGGCCCGCCGGGCCTGAAACAGTTCCTCCAAATCCATGTTCGGCATCTGGATCGGCTTCAAGTCCCGCAGCAGGAAGGGAGAGCCTTTCTGATCCGCCTCGAAGAAATACTCCAGCGTGACGATGCACCAGATGCCGCCCACGAGCAGCTTCTCGAATTTCTTCACGAGGGTGCTGGAGACTTCAATCCCTTTGACGCCAAGGTTGCTCAGCAGCGCCTCGTACACATCCCGCTTCTCGTTGAGCGTGACCGTCACCTTGTCAATGATCTTGAGGCTGCCCCGTTCCCGAATGGTGGATTTTACCTTCTCGGCTTCGTCGGGACGGACGTAGTTCTCGGCCAGCACCCGCTTGACAGTTTGCAGTCCTTCCAGAATCACCGCCTCGTCGTTCGAGGCACAGTAACTGCCCAGCAGGTATTCCAGGACGTACACCGGGACGTTCGCTCCTTCTTTAACCAGTTTGGTTAAGTCTTTGCGAACCACCTTGCCGGGAAAATGCTGGTTAAGGAGGTCATCGAGGTCGCTGTCCGTCGGGGGGATTTCAGAAATCATCAGTGAACGCCCGGTTGATCATCACGTCCACGCTCTGCTGTTCAATGCCGGTGTCGGCGTCGCGCAGCACGAGGCGATAAGGCGTCTTTTTGTGGTACTGCCGCTCTTTCAGGACGAGACTGACCCACTGCTTCCGCTCATCTAGGGTGTCGGAACCGCTCTCAAACTTCACGGTTTGGATGTTCGTTACGGCTTCTTCGTCCTCGTACACCGCAATCCTTAGCGTGATCGGCTTCACCCGGTCGCTGACGGGTTCCATCTGAATCAATTGGAACCGATGCTGGGCGGTGGTGATCCGGTGGCTGTTGCCCAGCACCTGGACCGTTACCGGCCTCGTCTTCGTTTCTTGGGCCGACTTACCCCGGACATGCTTGACCGTAACGATAGGAACCACGATCTCCTGCGGCATCGCTCCACCGTGAACAAAGCGCGCCCCACCGACGAAGTGGAACAGATTGGCTCCCTTAGGAATCCAGAATTCCATGTTCCCTTCGGCCCCAGCGGTCACACTCAACTGGCCGTGCCAGACCGAATCGTGATCGTGAAGCGGCTGGCCGATCAGATAGCGTTTCTTCGCTAATACCGTGCCGTCGGGCTTGTCCTTGAGCGGGCTTTTATCCGTCTCGACTCGGGCGGTTTCGGTGAAGAGGAACCCGTGATCCGCTGTGACGACGACGTAGTGGCCGTTCAAGTTGTTGATGATGTAACTGACCAGCGCGGCCAGTTCGTTGATCGCCATCCGTACCGCCGCGAAGGTTTTCCCTTCGGTTTTGCCGTCATCTCCGATGGCATCGACCGTGTCGTGGTAAATGTAAACGACCCGCTTATTCTTCACGAACTCCCGGCCCTCTTCCTTCTTCTTGGCCATCAGATCGTCGTATTTACAGGCCAGACCGCCGATGGCGTGCAGGATGCTGTTCCGTTCGCTGGCGCTGCTCGACTTCCCGTCCACCCGCACGTCGCTCCCCTGGTAGGCCAGGGTCTGGTGCGGCAACAGGCTGGCCATGCCCAGGGCGGTGTACGAAGGCAGCACGCCCAACTGCGAACTCAGCGTAGCCTCGAAGCGGTACTTGCCATTGAGTTCGGTCGTGAGTTCCTGGGCGGCTTCGTAGCGGAACGCATCGCTGATGATGACGAAGGCCCTCCGGTTCTCGCCTTCCTCCAGCCAGGGCTTCACGGTGTGGTCAAAGAAGCGGTACTGGTTGGGAACCTGTTTAATCCGCCACTGGCTCAGCAGGCCGCCGGGCGGTTCGATGCACTGACCCCAGGCCAAAGCCAGGTGGGTCAGATACCCGTTGACATAGTGAGCCTCAATATCGGTTCGGAGCGGTTTGAGGATATTCCAACCTTGCTCCTCAGCCGTATCGGCAGATTCGCAGAAGTGCCGATAGAGTTGATCGAAGCGATACAGCTCCTTCTCGTAGGCTCGGTACAGCGTGGCCGCGTCCGGGTCAGGGAAGCCGCTGGGGTGCAGATTCCATAAAGCGTAGAAGTTGGCTGCGGCCACCAGCGCAGCGTAAACGGCGTGGAGCGCCTGCCGTGGAGCGGCTGGGGAATCGGCCAGGTTCAGCGAAGCCCAATGCCCGGCCTGCCTACGGGTGGCGATGGCCCGCACATCCTCAGCGTTGATCGTGGCGGCAGTGGTCTGTACCCGTTCCCGCAGGCTACTGGCGATCTGCTTCTCTACAGCCAGAAAGGTCATCACGTCGGCCAGGGCGTCGATCTCCAGATTGGTGAGGTGATCTTCAATCTTCAGAATCGCCGCAGCTTCCGCCGAAAGTCGGTTGTAACTGGTTCCCTTGCTGCTGGAATCCCGCCATTGCGCCAAACACACCACGGCGTTGGACCGGCTGATTTGGGGCAACAGCAGGCCACGGAGCGACGGCAGCACGTCGCCCTTGAGGTGATAGGCGTAATCAGTGAGCAACAACCGCAGCAGGAAGTTCTTCAGGGTCGGGGTTTCTTCCTCGTAGCCGAAGGTCGCTTTGACCATCGCCCAGAACGGCACGTCGAGGTCGAACTTCTCCATCTGGCTCCAGACGGCGGGCGGGGTGTCGAGGTCGATTTCTCCCTCAGTCCAGGCGTCAAAAATGGAGCGGATCAGGTTGAAGAGTTCCGGCAGGTCGGCCTTGATGACCACAGCGATCATCTTGCGGTCAAGGTCAGAGGCAGTATCTTCCGGGGCGACCAGAGGCTTGATCTTTTGAAGCCGGTCTTTGGCGTCAAAGAATTTGCGGCGTTCGGCTAGGTGAGTCCGCAGGTGCGGGTTCACCAACCTCAGCTCGTGCAGCAGGATACTCGCCCGATCCGCCCGGAAGCGGTGACTGTAGAACCGGATGTCGAGCAGCCAGTCGTCTTCGTAGTCGGGTTCTTCGGTGGGGGAGTAGAGCAGGAACTTGCCATCGGGTTCGCCGCGTTCTAACCGAATCTTGGTTTCGAGCGCCCCGACTTCATCCAGCCGTAGCACGGTGACGCCCTCCAGGATGATGAAGGGCAGCGTGTTCTGAAATTCTTTGTCAGGGTCGTTCCAGAACACAATGCGTTGCCCTTCGTCGTTGAACAGGCGGGTGAGCGCAGCGTGGATTTGGTGTTGGTCGCTCATCCGCTCTTTACCATAACCGGGTCACGCCGTAGTCATCCAATGCCGAATCAACGCTGACGATTGGGATGCCTTCGTAGCTCGCTTGAGCAATCAGCAGTCGGTCAAAAGGGTCTTTATGGTGCATCGGCAACCGGGTTAATAAGGAGGTATGCCGGGGTTCAATCGGCAGTATCTCGAAATTGTTCCCTTGGATTCCCCGCATCATGAAGTCGTCATACGGGGCAAAAAGATCGAGCGTTTGCTTTCCTACCTTGATGGCAATTTCCCAGTAGGTTGCTGGACTGATCAGCACATCATTGCTGGGATCGGTGATCAGCGCATCGGCCACTCGACTGAGTTTGGAATCGTTAAGTACGAACCAGAGGAAGGTATGCGTATCCAGCAACAATCGCATCACATGTACTCTTCAAAGTCTTTCAGATGCTCGTCGTCATCGGACACAATTTTGATCATGCCGATACAGTTTCCTGCCTTGCGGGGCTGCCGTTTTTTGACGGGTTCACTCGTTAGCCTGGCTACGGGTTGCTGATTCCGGGTAATGATGATTTCCTGGCCTGCCGCGACTTGGTCGATCAAGTCACTCAGGCTGATTTTCACTTCTTCGAGAGCGATGGTTGCTGACATAAATAGTCCTCCGTTTTTAAGCCACCAATGGCGCGTCGAAATCCGGGGCCATGTAGATAATGCTTCCTTTCCCCAGTCCTGGTGCGGGCCGCAATTTCTTTTTCGGTAACTCGCTGACCAATCTGGCTACGGGTTGCTGATTCCGGGTAATGATGATTTCCTGGCCCGCCGCGACTTGGTCGATCACGTCTTTCAGGTTGAGTTGAGCTTCTTCAACGGTGATGGTCGCTAACATAATAAAGTCCTCCTTTTTCTAATCGTCTACTAAATACGTTTTATTTGATACGCATCAAATTGCTCATCAGCACTGACTATTGGGATGCCTTCGTAGCTCGCTTGGGCAATCAGCATCCGGTCAAATGGATCTTTGTGATGAAATGGCATATCGATGAGTCCCGCCAGGTGCTCATCGGTAATCGGCAACAATTCAAAGTTGTTCCGCAGCATGTGCATATGGATGAAACCTGGGTATGGCGCTCCCAATTCAAGTTTTTTACGGCTCACCTTGATGGCGACTTCCCATGAGCTGGCCGGACTAATGAGTTTCCGATTCGCCGGTTCACAAATGACTTCCATCGCTCTGACACTGAGCTTCGGGTCGGCCCACCAGAACCAGAGGAAGGTGTGGGTGTCGAGGAGCAGCGTCATTCCATGTACTCCGCAAAATCTTCCAGTGGCGCATCGAAGTCTGGAGCCATCCAGTGCCGAGTATCTTTCGCTGTGCCCGGCTGACAAGGCCAACTCGTCCGGGGTGGCTTGGTGACGACGGCTTTCGGTTCACCTTGGACAGTCAGCACCAGTTCCTCTCCGGGAACCATCCCTTCGATCAGTTGATGCAGGGAACCTACGGCGACATTGAATGGCAATTTGCGGGGCATGGATGATCTCCTGTTCTGAAATACAAACAACCTGTTGAGTGGCTACTCGTCGTCTTTGCCGCCGGTAATCGCTTTGCTCTCGGCCAGCAAATCGCCGAACTTGCCGTAGTTGACCTTCACGCCGTCATCGAGGTCGAGGCTGATTTTCTGATCGGCGGCGTGTTTGAGTTTTTCCTCAAAGGTGAGCAGTTCGGCCTGTTGTTTTTTGAGATTGTCCTGCTCTTTCTGGAGTTGCTTGCGGTGGCTGGTGCTGCTGGCTTTGACCTTGTCGCCTTCGAGTTGGTCAATGCGGGCGGTGATCCGGCCCTGGAGCGGGATGACGTATTCGGTACGCATCCGGGCGAGCGTGCCGACGTGGTAGCGGTGCAGGTAGACGAGGCATTGAAAGGCGCGTTGTTTGCCGCTGGAGAACAGCCAGTAGATGGGGCGCTTCTTGTAGGTTTGGAGATGGTCTTTGTAGAAGTCGGTCAGGAAATACTTCCGCAGGTCTTTGCCGAGCGCTTCTTCGATGAAGCGGAGGTTGTCGGTGAGGGGGGCTTCGCCGAAGGTGGCGCGGAGGAACTCGTGGGTGCGGTGGGTGGCGTCGTCCGAGAAGCCCCAGTCGGTTTGCAGCAGGGGGATGATGCCGTCGGCGTCAGCGGGGAAGGTCGGGTACTGGCTGGGATCGAAGCCTCGATTGCCGCTGTGAGCGTAGATCAGGCCCGGCTGGTCGAGGCGGTAACGGCCCATCATGCAGCCGATGGCGTAGGAGAGGAAGGCGGCGATGTCGCGGCGGGCGAGGGTGATTTGCTCCTCGGGGACTTCGGGTTGCAATTCGCCGTCGAGGCCGTAGGCGGCGATGAAGAGCCGGTTGTTCTCGGTCTCCAGTTCCTGCATCCGGCGGATGGCGGCGGTGCAGTGGGCATCCCAATTCCGCCAGCTTGCCTCCAGCGTTGCGCCCTTCAGCCCCGGACGCAGCAACGGCAGGTCGCGGAAGTCCCACGAGGTCTCGAAGTTGTCCCAGTCAATCCGGGATATGGAAATTAACTCATTAACATTTTTAGATATATCTGCACTAGCATCAGATGACAGCGCGATAATAGGCAGCTTACCAACATCTCCAGCTTCGAAGTTTAGTGTCGGTGAGAAAGCAGTAAGGTAATAGGACGTAACGGTCGAATTCAAAAACCCTAAAAGCGTAGCTGGGCTAATCTTGGCCTCAACATCATAAAGGGTCTTGCTACCAGTTCCAGGAATTACTCCAGCCTCTGAAATCATACGAGACGAAAATCGTGATGACGTGACGGCTGACCATGTAATTCCTTTTCGAAAGAAGTAATCTAGGTTGAAAAGGCGGCGCGACCAGTGAGTTGTGTCTGGATCTCTCGGATTATTGACAACAAATGCCTTTATGTCTCGGCCATTAGCTTCCCAATTAATAAGAATATCGTTGTATCCATGCCATTTGCGCCCTCCGCCTCCCTTGTTATATCGGAACCAACGGTCCCCAGATTCTTGAGCGGTTTTGAGTGTGCTAGCTTCAAAACAGATTCGAGAAAGTGCTACTTCATGCCATTTTCGTAGAAACTCATCGCTATTGCATGACGACATTCCTGATTTTCCATCTGCGATCTGGTTCAGCGAAATACACCGTTCAAAATTACTTATGGCTATCGAACTCATCCAATATGCAATTGGAGTTCCTGGGAGCGCTTTGAAACTGCGCGGATCAATGGCATAAAGACATTCTCCAGTGTGCTTTCGCTGAAGGAACAGTTGCTCTTTTTCTACAGTAGCTGCGACGTTACTAAGATTTATAAAGCTGCCTTTGCCACCGCCTGGCACATTGCAGAAAACGAAGCCGACGCCCCGATTGTATAGATGGCCGTGAGGAAAGCAGTTCCAACCAATGTGAATTAGGCTGCTGACACGCCCGATTCGGATCAATTCAGATCTCAACTCTTCAAACGAAGACAGAAACATCCAGCTGTCCAAGGTGATGAATGCGAGCATCGCTCCTTTCTTGGAAATCGTGAACGAGCGATCAAGGAACATGGTCATCAGGTCCGCCCGCCCATTCTCGTAATTTTCTTTACCAAATGCTTTCAGAGCTTCGTTCATAGCCTTTCCACCCATATACGGCGGATTAGCGACGACGACGTGATACCGCTGGGTGAGCGCCTCGGCTTGTTCCAGCACGCGCAGGACTTTGAGGTGCGTCTCGCGCAGGAAGAGCTGGCCGCCGAGGTCCTTCGCCTCGATGGCGCGGCGGGCGTTGGCGATGGCCCGTTCGTCGAGGCACGGCTGGATCAGCGAGCCGAAGTTCTTTGCCTCCTCGAACTGGTGGAGCAACTTGAGCAGGGGCGGATCGAAAAGGTCGCCCAGTCCGAGAGCGTCGCTGTAATCGCGCAACTCGTCTTCCGCAAAACGCACTTCGCACAACTCGATGATGTGGGGCCGGACGAGGTGTTCCGACTGGAAGAAGCGCCGGGACTTTTCCCGCGCCTTGAAGACCAGGGCCAGCCCGGCAAGCTGGGCAGCGCGGGGGCAAATCTCCAGCCCATACAGATTGTGCCGCAGGATCAGGGCGGGAATCTCGGCGGGCGCGTAACCTTCCTCCTGGTAGATCAGGGTGAGCAGATCGAAGGCGTAGGTGAGCATGTGCCCGCTGCCCACGGCGGGATCGCACAGGCGGATATCCTCGGGCCGGGTGATCTTGAGAAAATCGGTTTCCGGATCGCCCTCAATGTAGTAGGGCATCTGCTCGCGCAGCCGGGAGCCGGGGCGATTCAGCAGCCAGAGCCGACCCAGCAAGTTTTCGACAAGATAGCGGACGATCCAGTGCGGGGTAAAAAGCTGGGTGACAGCGGGAATGTCTTCGGTAGGCACGGCGCTCTTGCGAGCCATGACCTGATCCTTCCGCTCGGCGATGTAGAACTGATAGAGCCAGCCCAGCACCTCCACGCTTTCGCAATCTTCCGCATCCAAGTTACTGACCAGCGTGCGGATCAGCGAATCGGAATGCAGCAGGTTATCGGGCAGCAGTAGTTCGGTCTCGTCGTCAATCGGCTCGAACAAGAACGGCATCACCCGGTGGAGGGCGTTGCATTGGGCCACGAGAAGCAACCGATAAAGCTCGGCTTCTTTATTGCCGTCCAGTTTGAGATCAATGACGGTTTCTGGTTTTAAGCCCGGCAGTTCGACATGCTCGGCGTATTGCAGAATCTCAGGGGTTGGCTTGCCTTCGGGGTGGCTCAACACCCGATAGCCATGATCGAGATAGTCATGCAACTCCATAAACCGGATCGCCACCAGCCGGTTGAACCAGGTATACGCCAGCGCCTCCATCGTCGGCTCAAACCCCTGCCGCTGAATCCGATCTTCCAGCGCCTTCCGTTTTCCGGCGATAGTCCGTGAATACTCCCGGCCCGCGATGATCGCCACATCACCTTGTTCCACCACTGGCTCCACCTTATTCACCGTCAGCCCGTAATAGGCCGCCCGATCCGTCATCGCCTGGATGAAGTCGCGGCGGGCTTGCGGCGCGTAGTTTTTCAGTGGGGTGCGATTCATGGCTGACCTTATCGAATCTGGATGCGTTCGTGGTTAGCGATGGCTTGTTCAAGCTCGCTGCGGAGCGCATCGAGGAAGCTATTCACCTCGGCGGACGATTCCAAGTAGGTCGTCTGCATCAGCGCTGCGGGTTTGATGATGCGCTGCTTTTTAATCGGCGGTGGTGGAACGTCACGGACTCCATCCGGTTGGGCGGGCTGCTGTTCAGCCCGCTGGCGCAGGAAGGTTTCAATCCGTTCAATCGCCGTATCGAACGCCTTGACCGCTTCCCCTTCGGCCTGGGTGATATGAGCCAGACTGCTTTCCTGCCGCACCTGCGCCTTCAAGGTGTCCAGCGGTTGCAGACAGGCAGCCCGCAAACTGGCATCTCCCTGAGCCTGAGCCATATCCTGATTCAGCGTAGCGATGTGGGCGTCGATTTTGGTCAGCGCCTGACTCCGACGTTCGGAGAGCAGGGCCGCATTCACGTCATCCACTGTGCTGATTAAGGCAGCAGCTTCCTTGATCAGTCCATAAGGGCTTTTGGCCGACAGGATGTCCTGCATCCGCTGGAGCGCTGGCCCGGCCTGAGAGACTGTCGCAAAACTCGCCATTGATTTTGAACAAAAATTTAGCGCGGAACCCGCTTCTAGCCAGTTTTAACCCGACTCCACCATTAAGCAGATCAATAACTTGGTTTTTAGACAGCCTCTTAGACCCGTCGAGATTTACGGTAATCTTGCCGGGAGTCCTGCATGCGGCAGAAGCGCGACAGGTGTGGCCTACCGATTATTCCAGCCTGGCCGATGGCGATAATAGTGGTGATGGTGATGGTGATGACGGTGGCAATGGCGATGGTGATGAGACCCATGACAATGCCGGTAGGATGGAGAATGCGCCAAAGCAGGCGAACTCCCCAGCAATGAGCTTAGGAATAAAAAAACGGCAATACCGAGAACGGAAAGTAACCGACGCTGTGCAAAAACCATAGTTCACCTCCTGAAAAATCGAATTGAGTATAGCCGGTCAGCAGCGATACATCCTTGGTCATCCTTGCTTGTAGCGCGGTGCAAGGCGGGTTCAAGTTATGATCGATTCACTGGATTTGCGGCCTGTCGGTCCGCCTTGCGACGTTATCTTGGATCAGCGCCGCCTTGATGCAAGCAGTGCGGATCAGTTCAGCGAAGGGCTGTGAAATCATCACCGCATTTCTCCCGATTCAGTGGTTTTAATCAAAAGGCCCGTCAACTGTTGATGAAACATTTCTACCCATTCCTGTTCGTTTTTCTGTGGAGTACCGGTTTTGTCAGTGCCCGCTGGGGTCTGCCATTCGCCGAGCCGTTGTCCTTTCTCTTGGTGCGTTATCTGTGCGTCATCGTCCTGATGTTCACCATGGCTCTGCTCAGTCGCGCGCCGTGGCCGACAGACCTGCGCCAGTGGGGGCATATCAGCGTGTCCGGCGTGCTGATCCATGCGACTTATCTGGGTGGCGTCTTCATTGCCATCAAACAGGGCTTACCCGCCGGCATCACCGCCCTGGTGGTTGGAATGCAGCCGTTGCTGACGGCAGTCGGCGCCGGAGCGCTGCTTGGCGAACAGGTCCATCTGCGGCAATGGGGCGGGCTGGTTCTCGGCTTCATCGGCCTGACGCTGGTGGTCTCCGGCAAGTTTGGCGTCAACGCCGAACTGGGGCCGATGCTCATTCCGGCCGTGGTGGCGCTGGTCGGGATGACCGCTGGAACGCTCTATCAGAAACGCTTTTGCGCCGGCTTTGATCTACGCACCGGCTCAGTGATCCAATTCATCGCCAGCGCATTCGTTACCGCTATCGCCATTGCCCTGTTTGCCGATTTTCAAGTAACGTGGACGGCCTCGTTCGTGTTTGCGCTGGGCTGGCTGGTCCTGGTGCTGTCGATGGGCGCGATCAGTCTGTTGAACGTGCTGATTCACCGGGGCAGCGCGGTGAGCGTCGCCAGTTTGTTTTATCTGACGCCCTTGAGTACCGCCTTGATCGCGTGGGGCCTCTTTGGCGAGACCCTTCCGCCGATCTCGCTGGCCGGTATGGTGCTGGCGGTGTGGGGCGTCTATGGAGTCGTCAGGCGCGAGTGAGCCGTTATGCCTACTGTTGATCCGCGTCGCCCCCTGGCAGACCGGTTGCGCCCGCGCCGACTCGATGATTGGGTCGGTCAGCCTCATCTGCTGGCGCCCGGTAAGCCGTTGCGAACCGCGATTGAACGCGGCCACCTTCATTCGATGGTGTTGTGGGGACCGCCCGGCACCGGCAAGACCACCTTGGCGGAACTGTTGGCCGGTTCCAGTCAAGCCGAGTTCATCCGGTTATCGGCGGTGATGGCCGGAGTGCGAGAACTGCGGGCGGCGGTGGAGCAGGCGCAAATTCTCTGGCGTGAACAGCAACGCCGCACCGTGCTGTTTGTGGACGAAGTTCACCGCTTTAATAAGGCTCAGCAAGATGCGTTTCTCCCTCATGTCGAAACCGGAGTGCTGACTTTTATCGGAGCGACCACGGAAAATCCGAGTTTCGCACTGAACAACGCGCTGCTGTCGCGAGTGCGGGTCTATGTTCTCAACCGCTTGGACGCCGCCGCCATTGACCAGATTCTTGAACGCGCATTAGGCGATTCCGAAGTCGGGCTAGGCGGACACTGGCCGTTGGCGGCAGAAGTGCGGGAGCGATTGGCACGGGCCGCTGATGGCGATGCTCGACGCGCTCTAAGCTGGCTCGAACGGGCGGCAGAATTGGCCGAAGCGCACGGAGAAACGCTGGAGGCGGCTTTAACCGTGGTGATGCACGATGGTGCCGGACGACGCTTTGACCGGGGCGGCGATCTGTTCTATGACCAGATTTCGGCGCTGCACAAGGCGGTGCGCGGTAGCAGCCCGGACGCCGCGCTGTATTGGCTGGCGCGGATGCTCGATGGCGGCTGTGATCCGCTGTACCTCGCTCGGCGGGTGGTGCGTATGGCCAGTGAAGACATCGGCAACGCGGACCCCCGCGCCTTGCCGTTGGCGTTGAACGCTTGGGAGGCGCAAGAGCGGTTGGGCAGTCCAGAAGGTGAATTGGCATTGGCGCAGGCGGTGCTGTATTTGGCGATTGCGGCCAAAAGCAACGCCGTCTATACCGCGTGGGCCGCCGCCCGTGAAGATGTCCAGCGTTACGGCACGCTGGAAGTGCCCGCGCATTTACGCCATGCGCCCACCGCGCTCGCCCGGGACTTGGGGCATGGCGACGGCTACCGCTCTCCTCACGACGAACCCAATGCCTATGCCGCCGGCGAAAACTATTTTCCAGAGGCGCTCCAAGGCGCTCGCTACTACCAGCCGACCGCGAATGGTTTGGAAGGACGGATCGCTGAAAAATTGGCACGGTTGCGCGAATGGGATCGGCAAAGCGACTGGCGACGCTCTTGATGATTGCGCCCTACTGGCCAGCGGCTCATGACGGAAGCGCCGAACCTTGGAGTGTGGATAACCGACCGGATTGAAGTCACTGGCCGCTGCCCGGCTTTTAGCTCCCAACACCAGCCCTTTCAAGGTGCTCAGTTGATGGTTGACGTCACCGTCTGATTCTCTGTTACCCGACTCGGCCTAACATCGGGTTTGGCTAAGAAGAGGGTTCGAGGTTAAATTCAACTTATTGATTTTCAATGTTGTATTTTTACACCTTGAAAGGGCTGGTTAATAGTACCCACGGCGGTACCCACGGCGAGCGGCCCCGGCGTAGGACATCGGCGTCAACGGCATGCCGATGATGTCGATGAACAGCGAGGCCGGCCCCCCCTTGGCGGGCATCTTCCCCTCCAGTACGCGAACAGTGTAGCTCAGCTCATCACCCTTCAACTCTGGATCGCGGAGTACGACCACCACGTCCTTCACCTTGTTCTCGTCGAAGACCGACAGAGTGGCGTTGGGCGGATCGGACAGGAAGCTGTCCTTGCCCTCCTTCCAGAACGGCACGAACCGCGCGGTCAGCATGTGGTCGGCGATGCGTTCGGGGCGGTCGGAGAACATGATCGTGGTCGGGCTTACGCCCTTCAGGGTCAGCTTGCCTTCCGCGTAGTCCATGCTGTGGGCGTTCTGCACGAACAGAAAGTCGGCTTGCTTGGCCGCTTCCCCGGTCTTCGGCGCCAGTTCTTCAGCTTTCTTCACCGGCTCTTCGGCAGCCGGCACCATGCCGGAAACCACAATCAGCGATGCCAGCAGTGTTACGGTGGTCATCAGGGAACGTCGGGTTATCATGGGTGCATCCTATTGACACGGTAGTTAACGTGAGTTCTGGATAAGGATGGGGGGTAGCTCCTGGGATGGAACCGGCTAAAGTTCCT
>NZ_CBTK010000030.1 GCF_000531125.1 Candidatus Contendobacter odensis Run_B_J11
TACCCTCACAGGAAAACCCATGCGCTACTTGAAGTCAACTCAGATCGGGTGAAGTACTAGGGCGTTGACTGAATCCAACCCATTGATCTCAATAGGTGATGTTCATTTTACCTGCCTGCCCCACGGTTCCGATCACAGGAAAATTTACAGGAGGCAGGATTTTAGCGGCGTGCATGGCGAGGCTCCGAAGCGGTTGACGCAGATAGTAAAGGATATAGTCTACCGCACTGAATGTGCGCTCTCCCCTTCCACTACCTCGGAAACTCGCCATGCGTTTTTTCAACACCGCCGGCCCGGTGGATTCCGTCCGGCATTACACCCTGCCGCCGCTTTCCCGCATTGATTTGGACGATGTGTTATTGCTGATCGAACAGCAGAAATACTTTGTCCTTCACGCCCCCCGCCAAACCGGCAAAACCACGGTGCTGCTGGCGCTGATGGAACGGCTGAATCGGGAAGGGCGCTACACCTGTCTCTATGCCAACGTTGAAGCGGCACAAGCGTATCGGGGAAACGTAGACGCGGCCATGCACACCCTGACCGCTACTCTCGCCGATTATGGCGACCGCTTTCTGAGTGAGCCGCGACTACCGATGTGGGCTAAAGCGGCCTTTGAAGCGGCGGGCGGCGGCGGGGCGCTGGAATTGTTGCTGCGGCAGTGGGCGTGCGAAAACGACAAGCCGATGGTGTTGCTGCTGGATGAAGTGGACGCCCTGGTGGGCGATACGCTGATTTCTCTACTACGGCAAATCCGCGCCGGCTATACCCAACGGCCTCATGCCTTCCCGCAAACCATTGTGCTATGCGGGGTGCGCGATGTGCGCGACTATCGCATTCATAGCGCTGGACAGGACATCATTACCGGCGGGTCAGCCTTCAACATCAAGGCCGAATCGTTGCGGCTGGGCAATTTCAGCGCCGATGAAATCGCGATGCTGTACCAGCAGCATACCGAGGACACGGGACAGGCTTTCGCCGAAGGCGCGTTAGCGCAGGTCTGGTACTTGACCCAGGGCCAGCCGTGGCTGGTCAACGCCTTAGGTTATGAAGCCTGCTTCAAGATGAAAACGGGACGTGATCGTAGCCAGCCGATCACGGTCGAGCAGATCGAACAGGCCAAGGAAAACCTGATTCAGCGCCGCGAAACCCATCTGGATCAACTGGCCGATAAATTACGCGAAGAACGGGTGCGGCGGGTGATTCAGCCGCTGTTGGCCGGGTGTGAACTGGCCGACGATTTCCATCCCGATGATGTCGCCTACGTCAGCGATCTGGGCCTGATTCACCAAGAACGCGGCGGGCCGATTGAAATTGCCAACCGCATCTATCGGGAAGTCATTCCCCGTGAATTAAGTTGGGATATTCAAGCGGGGATGAGTCAGCGCACGCAATGGTATGTGCAACCGGATGGACGACTGGATATGGACAAACTGCTGACCGCGTTCCAGCAGTTCTTCCGGGAACACGCTGAACACTGGATCGCACGCTTTCAATATAAGGAAGCCGGCCCACAATTATTGCTGCAAGCCTTTCTGCAACGCATCGTCAATGGCGGCGGACGGATTGACCGCGAATACGGGCTGGGGCGACGGCGCACCGATCTTTTGCTGCATTGGCCGCTGGACGAAATGCAGGGTTTTCTCGGCCCGATGCAGCGGGTGGTGATTGAATTAAAGCTGCTGCATAAATCACTGGATGCGACTTTGCACGAGGGTTTGGAGCAGACGACGGATTATCTGGATCGGGTGGGAACCGCTGACGGTCATCTGCTGATCTTCGACCGGCGACCCGGCATCGCGTGGGAGGAAAAGATTTTCCAGCGCCACGAGTCCTATGGTCCGTATTCAATTCGAGTGTGGGGCATGTAGGTCGCTAAGGACAATTAGCCAAATCGCAAAAGCCGGGAACCTATCCCCGGCTTTATGTTTAGCATAACCATTCACCCCCTCTCCCCGTTGCAGGAGAGGCGTTAGGGGTGAGGATGCCTTTCGACCGCCTGACCAGAGGACTTCACACTATGAGTAATGCAGCATCGATCCGCCGGGTGGCGGTTCTGGGCGCGGGGGTAATGGGTGCGCAAATCGCTGCCCATCTCGCCAACGCGGATGTACCGGTGGTGTTGTTCGACCTGCCGGCCAAGGACGGCGATCCCAATGGAATCGCCACCAGGGCGATTGCCAATCTGTCCAAGCTGAATCCGGCGCCGTTCGCAGTCAAGGAGCGAGCAGCGCTGATCAAGCCCGCTAACTACGATCAGCATTTGGAGCTATTGCGCGACTGCGATTTACTGATCGAGGCCATCGCCGAGCGCCCGGACTGGAAAGCCGATTTGTATCAGCGTATTACCCCCTACCTCAACGAGCGGGCGATCCTGGCGACCAACACCTCCGGCCTGCCGATCAACATGCTGGCGGAGTCGGTGCCCGAAACAGCACGGGCACGCTTCTGCGGGATTCATTTCTTTAACCCGCCGCGCTACATGGCGCTGGTGGAGCTGATTCCCTGCCACGGAACCGCGCCGGCGATTCTCGATCAACTGGAGACCTTCCTGGTCAGCACCCTCGGCAAGGGCGTGATCCGGGCCAAGGACACCCCGAACTTTATCGCCAACCGCGTCGGCGTATTTTCGATGGCGGCGACCATCCATCACACCGAGGCATTCGGGCTGGGGCTGGATTTGGTGGACGCACTGACTGGCCCGGCGATTGGTCGGCCCAAGAGCGCCACCTATCGCACTGCCGATATCGTCGGTCTGGACACCATGGGGCATGTGTTCAAGGGTTCGGAACTGGCGCTGCGGCAAGATCCATGGCGACAATACTTCAAAGCACCCGCCTGGTTGAGCGCACTGATCGAAAAGGGCGCACTGGGCCAGAAGACGGGCGCTGGCATTTATGCCAATAAAGGTAAACAGGTTCTTGATCCGGCTACGGGCACCTACCAGGACGCGGGTGCCAAACCGGATCCGGCGGTGCAGGCGATGCTGAAAATCAAGAATCCCGCCGAAAAATTCGCCGCCCTGCGCGCCAGCGACCATCCGCAGGCGCAATTCCTGTGGGCGATTCATCGCGATGCTTTTCACTACGCGGCGGTGTTGCTGGCAGAAATTGCCGATAACGCCCGCGACGTGGATTTTGCCATTCGCTGGGGTTTCGGCTGGGGGATGGGGCCGTTTGAAATCTGGCAGGCGGCGGGCTGGGAGCAGGTCGCGACCTGGATTGAGCAGGACATCGCCGCCGGCAAGGCCATGACCACGACGCCATTGCCGGCCTGGGTCGGGCAGGTGAACGGCGTTCACACGCCGCAAGGTTCCTACTCGGCAGCGGAGAATGTTTACAAGCCGCGCTCGACGTTACCGGTCTACCAACGCCAGCTTTATCCTGAACAGGTGCTGGGTGAAGCGCCGCCCCGTTATGGCGAAACCGTGTTTGAAAACAGCGGGGTGCGGCTGTGGACCACGGGTGACGACATCGGCGTGTTGAGCTTCAAGAGCAAGATGCACGTCATCGGCGAAGATGTGCTGGATGGAGTGCTGGAGGCATTGAAGATCGCCGAACAGCGCTTCAGCGGGCTGGTGCTATGGCAGACCGAAGCGCCGTTTAGCGCCGGAGCTAATCTGGCCCAGGCGGTGCCGGTAGTCTTGGCCGGCGGTTTCGATGCCCTGGAACACACTGTCGCCAAGTTCCAGCACACCACCGCCGCCTTACGCTATTCGGCGATTCCGGTGGTAGCGGCGGCGCAAGGGCTGGCGCTGGGTGGCGGCTGCGAATTCCTGATGCATTGCGACCGGGTGGTCGCAGCGCTGGAAAGCTATATCGGGCTGGTTGAGGTCGGCGTTGGTCTGATTCCAGCCGGCGGCGGCTGCAAGGAATTTGCCCTGCGCGCCATGATCGAGGCCAAGGGCGGTGATCTATTGCCGTTCCTGCGTCCGTATTTCGAGGCGATGGCGATGGCCAAGGTCTCGCGCAGCGCCGAGGAGTCGAAGCAGCTCGGTCACCTCAAGCCGGCTGACGTGATCGTGTTCAACCCCAATGAGTTGCTCTACGTCGCCAAGGCGCAAGTCCGGGCGTTGGCTGAAACCGGCTACCGCCCGCCACAGCCACGCCTGATTCGGGTGGCGGGTCGCACCGGGATTGCCGCCTGTCAAATGGCGCTGGTCAATATGCGCGATGGCGGTTTCATCTCGGCCCACGACTACCAAATCGGTCTGTACATCGCTCAGGCGCTGTGCGGTGGCGAAGTCGACGCCAACACCTTGGTCGATGAGGAGTGGCTACTCGGATTGGAGCGCAAGGGCTTCGTCGAACTGGCGAAAACCCCGCTGACCCAGGCCCGCATCGCACAGATGCTCACCACCGGCAAGCCGCTGCGTAACTGATTGGCAGGAGAATTGATCATGAGCAAGCAAATTCAGGACGCCTACATTGTCGCCGCAGTGCGGACTCCGGTGGGAAAGGTGCGCGGGGTATTCCGTAACACCCGCCCGGATGATCTGTTGGCGCATGTATTGCGCGGCGTGGTCGCCCAATGTCCGGGGCTGGATCCGAAGCTGATTAGTGATGTGATCGTCGGTTGCGCCATGCCGGAAGGCGAGCAGGGGATGAATGTAGCCCGCATTGGCCTATTGCTGGCCGGGTTGCCGGACGGTGTGCCGGGCCTGACCGTCAACCGCTTCTGCGCCTCCGGGGTACAGGCGGTCGCCCAAGCGGCTGACCGCATCCGGCTGGGTGAAGCGGAAGTGATGATCGCCGCCGGCACCGAGACCATGACCATGATCCCCATGGGCGGCAACAAGATCGCCCTTAACCCGGCGGTGTTCGAGACCGACGAAAATGTAGGTATCGCTTACGGCATGGGCCTGACCGCCGAGAAAGTGGCCCAGCAATGGAAAATATCCCGCGAGGATCAGGACGCCTTCGCGGTGGAAAGTCATCGTCGCGCAGTCGCTGCAATGGCCAATGGCGAATTCCGCCAGGAAATCCTGCCCTATACCGTACTGGATCGGTCGCCGGATAGCCGGACTATGCAAGTGCAAATTCGCGAGCGGGTGGTGGAGAACGACGAAGGGCCGCGTCCTGATAGCAGTCTGCCGGGACTGGCCAAGCTGAAGCCGGTATTCGCCGCCCGCGGTAGCGTCACTGCCGGCAACAGTTCGCAGATGAGCGACGGCGCCGGCGCGGTGGTGCTGATGAGCGAGCGGATGGTGAAGGCGCTGAACCTGAAACCGCTGGCGCGCTTTGTCAGTTACGCAGTGGCTGGGGTGCCGCCGCGGATCATGGGTATCGGTCCGATTGCGGCGATTCCAAAGGCGCTGGATTTGGCTGGATTGCGCAAGGACGATCTGGACTGGATCGAGCTGAACGAGGCGTTCGCGGCACAGAGTCTGGCGGTGATGCGCGATTTGAACCTTGATCCGGCCAAAGTTAATCCGCTGGGTGGCGCGATTGCGCTCGGTCATCCACTGGGTGCAACCGGCGCAATCCGTGTTGCTACCCTGGTACATGGCTTGCGGCGGCGCGGTGGTAAATACGGCATGGTGAGCATGTGCATCGGTACCGGCATGGGCGCCGCCGGGGTATTCGAGGCGCTGTAGCTGCCAGGACTTTCGCCAAATCCTTAAATTCGTCATACCCGCGAAAGCGGGTATCCATTCTTTTCAGTGAGTTGCTGGATTCCCGCCGGCGTGGGAATGACGGAACGCGAAAGTCCTGACTGTATCGGTATCACATCATCCATTGTTGAAAAAAAGCCCGCTGGTTCAAACCGGTGGGCTTTTTTGTTGCCGGGTGATGCCATTACGCTATGCTGCGTAGCCTCTTTCATCCATAAGGGGGAATAACGATGACCGCAATTCGGGTAGACGCTGGCCGGGGTTGGGGCTGGATCGTCGAAGGCTGGCAACTGTTCGCGCAAGCGCCGGGAATCTGGATCGTAATGCTGCTGATCTATCTCGCTATCAGCGTGGTGCTGTCACTCATCCCCTTCGTCGGGACGCTGGCGCACGCGCTGCTGAATCCGCTACTGATTGGGGGCATGCTGTACGGTGCGGCAGCGCAGGCGCGGGGCAAGCCACTGGAAATAGCTCATCTGTTCCGGGGCTTTCAGGATCAGGAACGGATGGGGCCACTGGTGATGCTGGGCGCGATCAGCGTGGCGGGCTATGTGCTGATCGGGCTGGTGATTCTGGTGTTCGTGGGCGGCAGCGTCGCGACCGGGGCTGTGCTGGACAACTCGGGTATGGGGGTGTCGCCCGAGGCAATAGGTGGACTTTTCATCGGTGCCGGTTTGATCACCGTGCTGATCGTTCTGACCCTCGGTATCATGGTCACCATGGCGCTGTTTTATGGGATTCCGCTGGTGATGCTGGCCGGCCAGAATGCCTGGCCGGCTGCCCTGGACAGCGTCGCCGCCTGCTGGATCAACATGCTGCCGATGCTGGTGCTTGGGCTGATCTATCTGGTGTTGATCGTGCTGGCCGCTTTGCCGCTAGGACTCGGCTTTCTGGTACTGGGACCCGTCACTGTTTGCACGGTGTACGCCAGCTATCGAGAGATTTTCGAAGGATCGCCATCAGGCGTGCGGTTGACCCAGTAGGGAAAGGCTGCGACCCGGATCGATTCGTCGTTCTTCGGGTCGCAACAGCTTCAGAACTTGAACTCTTCGATCAGCAACTGAAGCTGTAACAGCGCTTGAGTGCTGATGGTGTGGATGCGGAAACCGGTATCATAGAAGTCCGGGTTGACATCCCGGCCACACCAGAGACTTTCCACGTCAAGCTGGATGCGCTGGTGCGAAGCGCTTTCCTTGGGTACATCCACCCATAGCCGGAAGGTCTGGTTGACAGGGACGGCTTGATCACTCACCAATCGCATCCCCTCCTTGTTGATATCCACAATGTGCCCTAGCAATTGGCCCGTATCCTGATTGTGGACGCGCAGATACATGACGAGATACCAGCGTTTGAGCCGGCGTTTTTCGGCCCCAGATGGATCGGAACTCATGGCAACCTCTTAAATCAATGCGAAAGGTGAGCAGGCGGATGATCGAAACCGACATCGGATGCAATGTCTGGCTCCAGACCGGAGAGAGTGGGCATTGGGATGCTCAGGCCGGCACGTTCGGGTTCAGGCTGTAAGTACCGATGATGCGGGCCTGATCCAGGATATGTCCGGTGATAGCGGCCAGTACCTCGGAGCCGGTGAATTGGCCTTCCACCGGACAGCGCGCCACGTCAAGGGCGTAGAGCGTAAACACGTAATGATGGACGATGCTGTCATTCCAGGGTGGGCAAGGGCCATCGTAGCCGAAATAGTCGCCGGCCATGGTGGAGTCGCCGGAGAACCATTCCCGGTAATTATTGATCCCCTGACGGGTGCTGCGTGGGCCACCCGGTCCCGATTTGCCGCCGGGGGTTACCCCTGCACAGAATTCACCTGCCAGGATCTGCGCCGGTTCTGGAGGTAAATCCACCAGAATCCAGTGGTAAAAATCAGCACGCGGCAGGTCGGCAGGCACCTCGCGTCCTTCCTGATTCACATCATCGGCGCGGGTCGGCACGTCCCGGTCGTGACCGACGAGTACCAGCGACTGGGTGCGGGGGGGCAGATGGCTCCATTCAAACGGTGGGTTGATGTTGGCGCCGAGCGCGACATGCTGTTCCGGATCAGGGATGCCGAACGCATATTCGGCGGGAATGGCTTGCTGATCGCGCAGGACGGAGCTGGTGAATTGCATGACGTTCCTCCTTATTCTTTATCGGAAGCAGAACAGGTGATTACCCCATCCTTACCGTTTCTCAAAAAATTGTCGTCGCCTGTACAATGTTAGGCCATTGGGCGAGCATTTATGGACTCATAATAAACCATGACCCGCCGCGATAAACCCTGTGAGGGAGAATCTTTTAAGTATGCATGATCAAACCTCGCACGACGGAGTCGCGGAAAACGCGCCGCCCGATCACAATGCTGCCAAACCGGATCAATGGCTGGAAGCCAAAACGGCACTGCCGCCACGTTTGCCCAGCGTTGAGGAACCCATCACCGTCAGGCCGCCCGTGAGCCAGACCCTCGTGGGCCTGCATAAACGGCAAGCAAGGCGTTCGCCGCTCAAGACAGCGCTGCACATGGTGGGATTGCTGATGATCCTGTTCAGCGCCACCATGCTGCCGCCGATGGCGGTGGCGTGGTGGTACGACGGTTATGATGTGGTGTTGCCGTTCGCTGAAGCCTTGGGGACAATGCTGGGGCTGGGGTTGTTGTGCTGGCTGCCGGTGTGCCGGTTCAAGGTGGATTTACGCAACCGCGACGGCTTCATCGTGGTGGTAGCGTTCTGGTTTCTGCTGTCGCTGCTGGGCGCACTGCCGTTCATGTGGTCAGAAAATCTGCACATGCCGCTGGTGGATGCCGTGTTCGAGACCGCTTCCGGTCTGACCACCACCGGCGCTACCGTACTCTCCGGCCTCGACACCCTGCCCAAGGCGATTGTGTATTACCGGGCGCAACTGAATTTCCTCGGCGGCATGGGCATCGTAGTGCTGGCGGTGGCGCTGCTGCCAATGCTGGGGATCGGCGGGATGCAGCTTTACAAAGCGGAAACACCAGGGCCGATGAAGGATGAAAAGCTCACCCCGCGCATTACCGAAACGGCCAAGAACCTCTGGTTCATCTATGTCGGCCTGAACGTACTGTGTACCCTGTCATTCTGGTGGGGGGGCATGAGTCTGTTCGACGCCCTCTGTCATAGCTTCGCAACTCTGGCACTGGGTGGTTTCTCGACCCACGATGCCAGCATCGGTTATTTCCAAAGTCCGGCCATTGAACTCATCGCCGGGTTCTTCTCGCTGGTAGCGGCGATTAACTTCGCCCTGTATTTCATAGCCTGGCGCACACGTAGCCTCAAGGCGATTTTTCGCGATGCCGAATTCAGATTTTGCATGGTGGTCATGGGTGGGATCATCGTGACCGCTTGCGCTTACCTGTACTTCAGCGGCAAGTTTCCGCTGTGGGAGGCGGTTTATCACGGCTTTTTTCAAACGGCCTCGGTCATTACCGACAACGGCCTGGGGACGACGGGCTATCCAGCGGACTGGCCGGCCTTTGTGCCGCTGCTATTGTTGCTGGGTAGTTTCTTTGGTGGCTGTGTTGGATCGACCTGCGGCGGGATTAAAGCCATGCGTTTTCTGCTGCTGTACAAGCAGAGTGTGCGCGAAGCGCGGTTGCTGATCCGCCCGACGGCCCAGATTGCGGTCAAGCTAGGCAACCACCCCATTCCTGACCGAGTTATGCAGGCAGTTTGGGGCTTTTATTACCTGTACATTTTTAGCTACTGCTTTTTCTCGCTGGCGCTGGCAGCAACCGGGGTGGATCTAGTGACCGCGTTCGGGTCAGTGGCGGGTTGCCTCAACAATATGGGGATCGGTCTGGGTGAGACGGCGTCCAACTTTGCCCCGCTGAACGATACCGCCACTTGGCTATTATCACTGTCGATGCTGGTTGGGCGGCTGGAAGTGTTCCCGCTGTTGCTGATATTCCTGCCGGACTTCTGGAAGTGAGGCCATGACCCTGAAGCGATACGGCTATACCGGCGAGTTACCCCCAGCGCGGTTCAACATGGCGCGTTACTGTCTGGACACGGCAGCAACAGCTACGCCCGATAAGGTAGCGCTGATCGTGGTATCCGATGCCCGTGCGCCGGTCGAACGGGCAGAACACTGGACCTATGCCCAATTGAACCAGGCGGTGCGACGGATCGCGGTGGGCTTGCGCCAGATGGGTCTGGAGCCGGGAGCGCGGCTGATGATCCGCATGGGCAATACCAGCGATTACGCTCTGCTGTTCTTCGGCGCCATCGCAGGCGGTTATGTGCCGCTGCCGTCTTCGGCGCAATTGACCGCAGAAGAGGCGGATTTCCTGCTGGCCGATTCCGGCGCTCAACTGCTGGCCGTATCGGAGCAACTGGCAATTCAGCCGCCGCCGGGGGTGCGGATGCTCAGTCCAAGCGATGTGGCCGCACTGCAACAGGGCTATGCACCGTTGGACTATACCGATACTGCTGCGGACGATCCGGCTTTCCTGATCTATACCTCCGGCACCACCGGCCAGCCCAAGGGGGTTTTACACGCCCAGCGTTCGGCGTGGGGCCGACGCCCAATGTACCAGGGCTGGTACGGCATCACCCCGGATGATGTCATGCTGCATGCCGGCGCGTTCAACTGGACCTATAC
>NZ_CBTK010000031.1 GCF_000531125.1 Candidatus Contendobacter odensis Run_B_J11
TATAAATTTTTCAGAAGGGTGTGTTGAAAAATTCCACAACCTGTAAATGATTGCTATATAAAGAAAGATGGCAGATAGAAACGTTATTTAGTTGCTTAAAAAGTCGAGGGTTTAATCTGGAAGAGACTCATGTGACGGACCCTGAGCGGATTAAACGACTTTTAATCATTCCGGTGATTACTTTTTGTTGGGCGCATCGCATCGGTGAGTGGCAGCATGATTCAGTTAAACCGATTAAAGTAAAAAAACATCTACGTTTTTCTAAAAGTATCTTTAAAACTGGTTTGGATTTTATTCGTAATGCTATATTTAATCCTACCTCCTTATTTAATCTCGCTGCTTTATTTCACTTCCTTGATTTTAATCATTTTAACTCTTCAAGTTAATTTTTGTCATGTACAGAGAAATTTTCCTGTGATTCGCACGACGGGTTGGGTGAGTACAACGCACACCTCTCAGCAAGATAAAGAGTTAGATGAAGCCGATGTTCTAGCCCAAGCCACAAATCATCGCCATCACAGGAAAATTTACAGGAGGAGATAATTCATGACTTCATCCGGGATTTTACGCGCATCGGACAGCCCGTTCGCTTTCATGGGGGCACTCTCCTAAGCAGGATATACTCTATATGCATACTTTGGAGTATATAGACACTTAATTCAGAAGTTAGTTTATTCACAATGTATAGATATTTATTGGCAAGACTATAATATACTTTAATGAATCTCTGCCAAGTTCAAAAGTGATTCGTACAGGTTCTCGTCATTCTATTTCTATTTCACCAAGTGTTCTCACGGCAATTATTAGTACTGTGTTGTTTGATGATACTGCGCCTGTCACCGGCGGTTCCTCTGTTGGTGTCTTCCGCAACGGTCAGTGGTTCCTCGACGCCAACGGCAACGGCGCGTGGGATGGTTGCGGTACCGAGTTCTGCTTCACCGGCTTTGGTCAGGCCGGCGACATGCCCGCGTCCGGCAACTGGGACGGCGGCAGCAAGAGCTACATCGGGGTATTGCGCTCCGGCACCGGTCAATGGTTCATCGACCGCAACGGCAATCGGCAATGGGACGGCTGCGCGGTCGATGGCTGCTACAGCGGTTTTGGCGCACCGGGCGATCTGCCGGTGGCCGGCGACTGGAGCGGCACCGGCTTCGCCAAAATCGGGGTGTTCCGCAACGGGCAGTGGTTTTTGGACGCCAATGGCAATGGCAAATGGGACGGCTGCGGCACGGAACTCTGCCTAAGCTTCGGCCAGACCGGCGATCTGCCGGTGGCGGGCAACTGGAATGGGGGAAGTAAAGCCGGGGTGGGCGTGTTCCGCGCCGGCACCTGGTATCTCGACTACAACGGCAACGGAAGATGGGACGGTTGCCAGCAGGACGGCGGGCAGGATCTCTGCCTCTACGGCAGCTTCGGTCAAGCCGGTGATTTACCAGCGGCGGGCGACTGGAACGGCGATGGTAAAGCCAAGGTTGGTGTGTTCCGCAACGGGACCTGGTATCTGGACTACAACGGCAACGGAAAATGGGACGGCTGCGGCGTGGATCGCTGCTACTTTGGTAGTTTCGGCCAGAAAGGAGATTTGCCGGTCGCCAGGAAGTGGTAAGCGGCTGAAAAAAGCCCCGCGTCCAGCAGTGGATGCGGGGCTTTGCTTTGGAAATGAAGATTGAAAAATCAATTAAAATGAGTATGTTGAAGTCTGGTAGGGTGAGCATGACCCTGCACGCCGCTAAAATCCCGCATCACTGCGTTGATCGTCGCCTGGAAAGCGGTCTACCCTGTCCCTTCGATTGCAGATGGAAAAATTTTTCCATATAATTTTTTCATTCATTGCTTCTTCAGGCAGAAACCATGTTTCCAGTGCGCCCGGCACCCCACCCGCATTCGGTCGGCATCGAAACCCGCCAAGCCCTGATTGCGGCTGCGACCGAGGTGTTTCTGGCTCAAGGGTTCCGGGCGGCGCGGGTGAAAGACATCACTGATCGGGCGGGTGCCCGGCTGTCGGCGATCAACTACCACTTCGGCGGCAAGGAGGGTCTGTATCTCGCTGTGCTGCAACACCACGCCGAAATCGCCGTTACTCGCACCCCGCTGCCGGAATTCGACGCCGGCCAGCCGTTGGAGACCCGTTTCCGGGCGTTCGTTCGGACGATGGTGTTCAGGATGGTTGACCCGGCCAATCCATCCCGGATTGGCAGTTTGATGGTGCGTGAGGCGATCAATCCCACCCCGGCCCTTGAGGTCATGTTCGAGCGATTCAGCCGCCCGCAGTCCGAGGCCCTGTTTGGACTGATGCGGGAACACTTCGGCCCCGATGCCAGTTATGATCTGCTGGCGCGGGCGTCGCTCAGCGTCGTAGGACAGATTATGGTGTACGTCGCTCTGAAACCCCTGGTGTTGAAGCTGCGGCCCGACTTTTACACACGTACCGATGGCTTGGATGAATTGGCCGAACAGGTCGCGATCTTTTCTTGGGCTGGGCTGTACGCACTGTTGCAGGTGGAAGCGAGCCGGCATGAATCCTAGCCGCTGGGCCGGGCTGCTGCCCGTGCTGCTGCTCGCGGGTTGCGGCGATACCGCACCGCCGGCGCTTAACGGCTACCTGGAAGCGGAGCCGGTGCGCGTCGCCGCGCCGATAGCCGGTCGCCTGACCACGCTGATGGTAGATCGCGGCGATGCGGTGCAAGTGGGTCAACCCCTCTTTAATCTGGAGCAGGATAACGAGCGCGCCGCCGTCAACGAAGCCGCCGCCAAGGTTGCCCAGGCCCGCGCTCAGGCGTCCGATCTGGACAGCGGCAAGCGCCCCGAAGAACTGGCGGTGATCGATGCCAGCCTGCGGGCCGCTGAAGCCGTTCTTAACCAGTCGGGAAGCGATCTCTCCCGCCAGACGGCTCTGGCCCGGTCGGGCTTCGTCTCTGGTGCTAATCTGGATGCCCTGAAAGCCAAGCGCGATGCCGACGCGGCCAAGGTGGCAGAAATGGCTGCGCAATTGCGTGCGGCGAAACTGGCGGCGCGGGACGACAGCCGGAGCGGCGCGGGACGACAGCCGGATCGCGGCCCGGGCCGGAACCGAAGCGGCAGAGGCCCAGCTGGCGCAGAAACAATGGGCGCTGGCCCAGAAAACCATTTCCGCGACGGTGGCGGCGCGGGTGGAAGACCGCTATTACCAAGTGGGGGAATGGGTGCCCGCCGGCAGCCCCGTGTTGAGCCTGCTCTCTGACCAGGCGATCAAGGCCCGCTTCTATGTGCCCGAACCTCGCTTGTCGCAGGTGCGCTTGGGCAGTACGGTGACTCTGGCTTGCGATCAGTGCGGCCCTCCGGTTGCAGCGACGGTGCGGTTCGTGGCGCAGGAAGCCGAATTCACTCCGCCCGTCATCTACAGCAAGGAAAATCGCGCTCGACTGGTTTATCGGGTTGAAGCGTGGCCATCAGCCGCCGATGCGGCGCGACTGCGGCCCGGCCAGCCAGTCGATGTGCTGCTGGGAGATCCCAAGTGAGCGCATTCGTGATCGATGTCGTCGGCCTGACCAAGCGCTACGGCGACAAAACGGTCGTGAATCAGCTCGATATGCAGGTGCAGCGCGGTGAAATCTACGGTTTTCTCGGTCCCAACGGTTCGGGCAAGACCACATCGATCCGCATGATGTGCGGCCTGCTCACGCCCGACGCCGGCTCCGGTCATACCCTCGGCTTCGATGTGGTGAAGGAAGCCGCCGCCATCAAGCGCGAAGTGGGCTACATGACCCAGCGCTTCGGCCTCTATGACGACCTGACGATTCGCGAAAACCTGGATTTCATCGCCCGCATCTACGGCATGATCCAGCGCCGGGAGCGAGTGGACGCTGCGCTGGATCGGCTTGGTCTGACCGCGCGTCAGAAGCAACTCGCCGGCAGCCTGTCCGGGGGCTGGAAACAGCGATTGGCGCTGGCCGGCTGCCTGCTGCACCAACCGCAACTGCTCTTGCTCGACGAACCGACGGCGGGCGTCGATCCGTCGGCGCGGCGCGATTTCTGGGATGAAATTCACGCCCTCGCCCATGAGGGCATTACCGTCCTGGTCTCGACTCATTACATGGATGAAGCGGAGCGTTGCCACCGGCTGGGTTATATCGCCTATGGGCGGTTGCTGGCCTGCGGTACGCCGGAGGAATTGACTGCGCGGAGTGGATTCACTACCTGGACCGCTTCCGGATCCGGAGCCAGCGCGCTGGCCGCCGAACTGGAAGCATTGAGCGCCGTGGCGCTGGTAACCCGGTTTGGCAACGCGCTGCATGTGAGTGGCCAGGACGCCACTGCCCTCGATAACGCGCTGGCACCGTATCGTGCCGTGAGCGGTGTTGCCTGGGAGAAAACCCGTCCGGCACTGGAAGACATCTTTATCTCCCTGATGCGGCAGGCCGCCGACAATTACCCGTGAGGCCCAACACGCCATGCCCATTCTGATTTCCGCAGTTGGCAGCGCTGGCAATGTCCACCCCTTCATCGCTATCGGCCAAACCCAGCGTGCGCGCGGCCATACGGTCGATCTGCTGGCTTCCGGATCGATGCGTTAGCGATGGCCGGCACCCGTTTCAACTTTGGCCGCCTGCTGGCGATCATCATCAAGGAGTTCATCCAACTCCGCCGGGATCGGCTGACGTTCGCGATGATGATCGGCATCCCGATCATTCAGATGACGCTGTTCGGATTTGCGATCAACGGCGATCCGAAGCGGCTACCTACCGTGGTGGTAGCGCACGAGCAAGGGCTGTTCACCCGCAGCTTGGTCGCCGCGTTCACCAACTCCGGTTATTTCGCAGTGGTGAACGCCGACGCCAGTGAGCGCGAGGCTGACCGGATGCTGGCGCAAGGCGAGGCCCAGTTTGCAATCACGATTCCGGCGGATTTCTCGCATCGCCTGATCCGCGGCGAACGTCCGGCGTTGCTGCTGGAAGCCGACGCCACCGACCCCTCAGCGACTGGCAATGCCATCGCCGCCGTTCAGCAATTGGCGCCGCTGGCCTTGCAACAGGATCTGACTGGGGTATTGGCGTCGCTGCAATCCTCTCCCGCGCCGTTCGAGATCCGCATCCACCGCCGCTACAACCCGGAAGGCGTTACCCAATACAACATTGTTCCCGGCTTGATGGGCGTGATTCTGACCATGACCCTGATCATGATGACGGCGCTGGGAGTCACTCGCGAAGTCGAGCGCGGCACGATGGAAAACCTGCTCGCCACGCCAGCGCTGCCGTTGGAAGTGATGGTGGGCAAGATCACGCCTTATATCCTGATCGGCTATGTCCAGGTCGCGATCATTCTGCTCGCAGCGCGCTATGTATTCAGCGTGCCGTTTGCAGGCAGCCTGGCGCTGCTGCTGGTGTGCGTCATGGCCTTCATTGCAGCCAATCTCACCGTCGGTATCACCATTTCCAGCGCGGCGCGCAATCAAACCCAGGCGATGCAAATGACCTTCTTCTTTTTTTTGCCGTCCATGTTGCTGTCTGGCTTCATGTTCCCGTTTCGAGGGATGCCAGGCTGGGCGCAGGTGCTTGGCGAATTGCTGCCGCTGACCCACTTTCTGCGGCTGATTCGCGGGGTGATGCTGAAAGGAAATGGTGCGGCTGAATTGTGGGTCAGTTTCTGGCCGTTGCTGCTGTTTACGGCAGTGGTGATGGCGGTCGGATTAAAGCGGTTTCGCAAGACCCTGGATTGACCATGCAGGAAGATCAGGATGTTCGCTCCATCCGTTCGCCCTAGGCTTGTTGAAGGGCCATTGAACCTGTACCGGGCATCCTGTCTATTAGCACAAAGTCAGAAGCCATCCTTCTGATTTTTGGAGTTTATCCCAATGTCGCCACTCTCCATTTTCAGCGATTCTACCGTACCGTCGCAGACCCCGGCGCTGTTGCCCGCCGCATTGGCCGGACGCTATCACATCGTGCAGCCATTGCCGACCGCAGGCGAGGGCGTGGATGTGCTGCTGGTGGAAACAGCGGACGGACAACGCGCGGTCGCCAGAGTCTACCCCTATGGAATTCGGCCCAGGGATGAGGTGGTGCAGCAGATGAGCGCGGCGGCGCCCTGCTATGTCGTGCGGTTGCTGGAACAGGGAGAGGTGAACGGACAGTGCTACGAACTGCTGGAATACCTGCCGGAAGGCTCGTTGCAGCAGCGGTTGGTGCGGGGGCATCTGACGGCGGGACAGGTGCGGGCGCTGGTGGAAGAAATCAATGCCGCACTGACCTTTTTGCATCAGCGCGACATTCTGCACGGCGACATCAGGCCGGATAACGTGCTGATTAGGCAATGGCAACCGCTACAGATTGCTCTGACCGATTTTGGGATGGACACAGCGACCGCAGCAACCCTGCGCTTTACAACCGCCGACCGGGCGGCGCAATACCGGGCGCCGGAAATAGCGACTGGAGTGATCAGTGCGGCGGCGGATTATTGGGCGCTGGGCATGATTCTGCTGGAAGCGCTGACCGGGAAGCATCCCTTTGCGGGATTGTCAGGAATGGTCATTTTGTATCAGTTGATGGCGCGGGCGGTGCCAGTGGTAGGAGTCGAGGAACCGTGGCTGATGCTGTGTCGAGGATTGTTACTGCGCGATCCAAAACAGCGCTGGGGGCAGGGCGAAGTGCAGCGCTGGTTGGCGGGAGATACTCATTTGCGGGTGCCGGTGGAAGTCATTGCCCCGGAAGCAATGACCTTTCGCCCTCGCCCATTTTATCGTCTCGGCGGAGTTGAATGCCAGACGGCTTCACAACTGGCGGTGCAAATGGCCAAGCATTGGCACATTGCCATCAAAGAGTTAACGCAGGGTTCGATTAGCGACTGGTTGCGTCAGATACTGAGTGATCAAGAGGATTGGACGCAGCCGGTATTGGAAGTGCTAAATGTTGATGATATGGGTGCTGATGAACGACTATTGCGATTGATCGCACGGCTGGCGCCGAATGTTTCGCCGGTATGGAAACAATGGAGCTTGTCAATAGAGAGCTTGATTGCAGCAGCATGGATGGCAAAAAAAGAAAATGATGCTGAGAATCAGGCATTCTTAGTTGAACTGCATCACGGTCCATTGGATATTCTGGGTATTTATGCATCTGCCGGTAATACACAATGCCAGCAGGTGAAAACCACTTGGTGGGTAGCGGTGGCTGAATACGAGAAGACATGGCAAACCGTACTGACGTATGGCATCCCGGCAAAATTGCGACCGGATTGGGCCGTCGCATTACCCGACTTGTTGCTGGCGGCGATATCGCCTACCTTTCAGAATGAACTCCGTAAGGAAATAAAAACGCTGGCGCCACGCCTGACGGATCGCCCGGCATGGCTGGACGGATTATTAAAGTCTCCCTTGCATAACGGCGGCGCACTGGTATTGCGGACCCTCCTACAGTGGTTGCCGGTCTCCATTGCCATCGAACAATACGTTACGCCACGGTTGAAGACTGTATTAAGAGAATTCGCTATTTTGCATCGCAGCCCTGATTTTCATCATGCCCTCGATCAATTAGACCAGAATATAAGGGAGGGTGGTTATGGCAGTCTTCAGGAAGTGGAACAGGCATTAAGCATACTACAACGCGGGGCGCAAGCCCTGGTGGATGCTTTGCGGTACTACTTGGCGCTGTGGGAACAGACCGCTATCAATAGCGCCGCGTGCCCGGTATTACGGCAATGGCAACCTCGCGTTGCCGCGCCACGCTATGCTGACGCGCAGTCCTTCCAAAAAGACTTGACCCAACCTTTGCGTTGGCAGATCGGCGTTGACAGTTGGGAGAGGCCCGTTACCTCTGCACTAAGCTGGAATCACCAAAACACAACCTTGTTATCAGGAACGCCTCGAGGAAAGAATGCGGTGGCGTTCAGTCCGGATGGGTGCTGGTTGGCCAGCGGTGGCGGCCAGCGAATCGTGCGGTTATGGCGGGTGGATTCTGGACAGTGCGCGGCAACCTGGACCGGACATGGCGGAAGCATCAACGCCTTGGCCTTTAGTCCAGACGGGCGCTGGCTGGCCAGCGCGGGGCTGGATCGCAGCATCAGGATGTGGCGGGTAGACTCTGGACAGTGCGCGGCGATCTGGTCGGGGCACGTCGGCAACGTCAACGCGGTGGCGTTCAGCCCGGACGGGCACTGGCTGGCCAGCGCGGGGGCCGATCGAACGGTGCGGTTGTGGCGGGTCGCCACTGGACAGTGCATGGCGACTTGGACTGGACACACCGGAATCATTAACGCGGTGGCCTTCAGCCCGGACGGGCACTGGCTGGCCAGCGCGGGGGTAGATCGAACGGTGCGGTTGTGGCGGGTGGATCTGGGTCAATGCGTCGCAATTTTAGGGCGTACTGGACGGGTGAATGCAGTGGCCTTTAGTCCAGATGGGCGCTGGCTGGCCAGTGGCAGCGGCCGCTTTTCCGACCGCCATAAAGAGGATGACGCAGTGCGGCTGTGGCGGTTGGAGAACCGGCAATGCATCGCGACCCTGCCGGGGCATAGCGAGAGTGTGAATGCCGTCGCGTTCAGCCCGGACGGGCGGCTGTTGGCCAGTGGCAGCGGAGATCGCAGCGTGCGGCTGTGGCGGTTGGAGAACCGGCAGTGTGTCGCGATCCTGCCGGGGCACACTGAAAGCGTGAATGCGGTGACGTTCAGCCCGGATGGACGCTGGCTGGCGAGTGGCTGCGATGATGGCGTGGTACGGTGGAACCGCCTCCAAACCACCACTGTTGAACTGTCGCTCCAGGAGCTGATCACTTGGGAAAAGGAACATATTGGGCAATACAGCGAGATTAAGTTGTTGAAATGAGCGGGATGTGATGGATCGGCCAGTGCCACTTGCCAAACCCCGCCGGCTGGCGGTTGAACCGCTCCGCCCCCGCCGGTAGACTTGACCATTCGCCCGACAACCCCCGTCGTGCCCATCGGTCCCCGAATTTGGCACGGATCGCCCGATGGTATCCCCCCGTGACTTAGCCTTTGGGAACGCCACCTTGAACGCCGACTTCCAACGCATCAAACGCCTGCCGCCCTACGTCTTCAATATTGTCAATGACCTGAAGGCCAAGGCTCGTGCCCGTGGCGAGGACATTATTGATTTCGGCATGGGTAACCCCGACCAGCCGACTCCGAAACATATCGTCAATAAGCTGGTTGAAGCTGCCCAGCGGGAAGACACCCATCGCTATTCGGTGTCACGCGGCATCCCGCGCCTGCGCCGGGCGATCTGCAACTGGTATCAAACCCGCTACGCGGTAGACCTCGATTACGATGCTGAAGCGATTGTCACCATCGGCTCCAAGGAAGGGCTGGCGCACTTGGCGCTGGCGACGGTGGGGCCAGGCGACGCGGTGCTGGTGCCCAGTCCGGCTTATCCGATTCATCCCTACGGCTTCGTCATTGCCGGCGCCGACATCCGCCATGTCCCGCTGGTGCCGGGGGTGGATTTCTTCGCCGAACTGGAAAAGGCGATCAAGGATTCCTGGCCGCGCCCCAAAATGCTGGTGCTGAATTTCCCGGCTAATCCGACCACGCAGTGCGTCGAGCTGGATTTTTTTGAGAAAGTGGTGGCGATGGCCCGTGAGTATGAGATCTGGGTGATTCAGGATTTGGCTTATGCCGATCTGGTGTTTGACGGCTACACCGCGCCGTCGATCCTGCAAGTGCCGGGAGCCAAGGAGATTGCGGTCGAATCCTTCACCCTGTCCAAGAGCTACAACATGCCGGGCTGGCGGGTGGGTTTCATGTGCGGCAACCCCACGCTGATCGGGGCGTTGGCGCGGATGAAGTCCTATCTCGATTACGGGATGTTCACCCCGATTCAGGTTGCCGCTATTGCTGCCTTGGAAGGGCCGCAGGAATGCGTTGGTGAAATCCGCGACATGTACCGCAAACGCCGTGATGTGCTGTGCGACGGGCTAAACGCCATCGGCTGGCCGGTTGAAAAGCCCAAAGCCACCATGTTCGTTTGGGTGCCGATCCCGGAACCGTATCGCCATCTCGGCTCGCTGGAGTTCTGCAAGAAGCTGCTGGCCGAGGCCAAAGTGGCGGTTTCGCCCGGCATCGGCTTTGGCGACTACGGTGACGATCACATCCGCTTCGGCCTGATCGAAAACGAGCATCGCACTCGGCAGGCGTTGCGCGGCATCCGCGAGATGTTCCGCAAGGACCATCGGGACAGCTACGCGGCGCCGCTGGCGCAGGCGGTCAACCTATGAGCCGGAATGACTATCCCCCAGTCAAAGTCGGTTTGATCGGCCTGGGCACGGTTGGCGGCGGCGTGACTCGCGTCTTGGCCCGAAACGCCGGGGAAATCAGCCGCCGGGCGGGCCGCGAGATCATCATTACCCATGCTGCGGCCCGCAATCTGGACACCACCACTGCGAATACTGCCGGGATGAAATTGACCGGCGAGGCGCTGGAGGTGGTGGACGATCCTGAAGTGGCGGTCATTGTCGAACTGATGGGCGGCTACGAACCAGCGCGTGGGCTGGTGCTGCGGGCGTTGGCGAATGGCAAGCACGTCGTGACTGCGAACAAGGCGATGATTGCGCGGCATGGCAATGAAATTTTTGCCGCTGCCCAGGCTGCCGGGAGGATGGTTGGTTTCGAGGCGGCAGTGGCCGGCGGCATCCCGATCATCAAGGCCATTCGGGAAGGACTGGCCGGCAACCGGATCGAATGGGTCGCGGGCATCATCAACGGCACGGCTAATTTCATCCTGAGCGAGATGCGCGACAAGGGCCGCGATTTCGCCAAAGCGCTGGCCGAGGCCCAGGCGCTGGGTTACGCCGAGGCCGATCCAACTTTCGATATTGAGGGCATTGACGCCGCCCACAAGCTGACCATTTTGGCTTCTATCGCTTTCGGGATTCCGCTGCAATTCGACAAGGTTTATATCGAGGGCATCAGCCGCATCACCCGCGAAGACGTGGCCTACGCCAGACAGTTCGGCTATCGGATCAAGCATCTGGGCATCGCCCGTTGCGATGAGCAGGGCGCGCAGTTGCGGGTCCATCCCACGTTGATCCCGCAGCAACACCTGTTAGCCAGCGTCAACGGGGTGATGAACGCCGTGTTAGTGAAGGGCGATGCGGTCGGCCAGAGCCTGTTCTACGGAGCCGGGGCCGGCGCTGAACCGACCGCCTCAGCGGTGGTGGCTGACCTGGTGGATGTGGTGCGCACCCTGACCGCTGACCCGGAAAACCGGGTGCCGCATCTGGCGTTTCAGCCGGATGCGTTGTCGGATCTGCCGGTGTTACCGATGGAGTCGGTTGAAACCGCCTGTTACCTGCGGTTGCAGGCGAACGACCGACCTGGGGTATTAGCCGATGTGACCCGCATCCTTGCCGACCGCGACATCAGCATTGAGGCTATCCTGCAAAAGCGGCCTAAACCCAATGCCAGCGCCAGCGACGTGCCGATTATCCTGTTGACTCACCCGGTGCGAGAGCAGCGGATGAATGAAGCGATTGCGACGATTGAGGCGCTGGATAGCATCCGTGCGCCGGTGATGCGGATTCGGCTGGAGCCGCTGGATTCGGATTGAGATCGAGTGGCGCGATCTGTAATAGCCGGGGTTTGCGCCCCTATCGGGTGTGATCAATTGCACTTGATAGGAGGCTACTGAATGTTGGGCACAACGCTAAAGAAAGAATCATCTCAACTATGAAAAAAATTATCGTAATTTCCATTGTTGTAGCTATTGGTTGGTATGGAAACTATCTATATAAACAGCGTGGGTATAACACGAATTTTATGCAAAATTCGTCAATTGATTTAGCGAACGAGAAAAAGGTAAAGTGCATTACTAAAACAGGCAGCGTTATATATGGAACTGTACCACATGGAATTATATGCGAAAAACTGGAACTGATTGAAGGTTCATTAACAGTAGTTTCTACTGAAAAACTTACTCAAAGAGAAAGTGGAAATAGTTCTAGCAAAGAAAATAGCAGAGTTTCAAGTTTCAAATGTGATGGTAGAACACATTGTTCCCAGATGACATCCTGTGAGGAAGCCACTTTCTTTTTGAGAAATTGCCCCGGTGTCAAAATGGATGGAAACAATGATGGCATCCCTTGCGAGAAACAATGGTGTAAATAGTGCAAGCAGTACCATACTGTGCATGACAGGTGAACAAAGTCGTTGAGCCTGTTTTGGCAATTCACTTCAATCTGTTATTTTAGACACATGAAAGTAAATGAAATTTTGGCCTTACTAAAAACGGATGGCTGGTGTCTCGTTGAAACCCGTGGTAGTCATCGTCAGTTCAAACACCCAATCAAAAGTGGCCGCGTCACGGTGGCTGGGAAACCGAGCAATGATCTTGCCCCGGGTACCTTGAACAGCATAATCAAACAGGCAGGTCTAAAGGAGTAAATCCATGCGTTACGCAATAGTTGTCGAAAAAGCTGAAAACAATTATTCCGCTTATGTGCCCGATCTACCAGGTTGCGTTGCTACTGGAGATACCATTGAAGAAACTCAACATGAAATGAGCGAGGCAATCGCATTTCATATTCAGGGGATGATTGAGGACGGGCTGCCCATCCCACAACCAGAAAGCATCGTTAACTATCTGGAAGTTGCAGCAGCCTAAACCCTTCATTGATACGGTGAGTTGTGCGAAGTCGTTGAGAATGTCGTTCGACATTTTGAAGTTGAAGGACGTTCATTACCGAATCCTCGCACTCGTCCCATGCAGGAAGTGGCTTAAAAATTGGGATTGAATTCATAGCCTGGCTGAGCATTGCACCGGAGCGGAGAGACATAATGATTGCCACCCGCTCATGTGGAATGTTTACAAATGGAGAAATTCAGCACATGCCAACCGTACTGGTTCTTCTCGGATGGAGGTTGTTTTTCTACGCAAATGAAGGAAATGAACCCATACACATCCATTGCAAAAATGGAGGTATGGAATGCAACTTCTGGATAGATATTGAAAATTTTGACATTCAAGAAGCTTTTGCATTCAACCTATCCCCGAAAGATAAGAGACAGATACGAAAGATTATATTCCAACATTTTGAGTACATCGTAGATCAGTGGCAGGAATTCCAAAAGAGGCGACAACCATGAATGTCTATCACAAGATCGATGAAATCAGGATAGAAAGCGGAGTTCTATCATTGAGAATAGATGGTGAATTGATCAGAAAAAATCTGATTGAAATATCCGCTACTTTAGCCAAAGCCAGTGAAAAAGAAATAAGCTGCTACAAAATTTCTCCTTCAGGATATGGAATTTACTGGCCACTGATTGATGAAGATATCTCTATTGATGGTTTGCTGGGTGTCACCCATTCCTTTGTGCAATGGAAGAAAAGCGCTTAACCCTAGCTGTATCCAGTCGCGTAAATTTAGCTTGCCGTCCTTTTGGCAACCTAACATTAACAACCAACCCAACTAGGCATTATACCTGACCATACTGCATAGAGTAGGCTAAAGTAACCAGATAAACATGAGGAACCCAAGATGACAGAACTCCTTGAAAAAGCATTTAGTGAAGTTTCCAAACTAGATGAATCATAGCAGGATTCATTCGCACACTGGTTGCTTGAAGAACTCGTATCTGAACAGCGTTGGGAAAAAGCATTTAATGATTCTCAAGATTTACTGAGCCAACTTGCCGATGAAGCATTAGCAGAATATCAAGCCGGTAAGACAAAATCGGCTTTAAGCCATATCTGACTGAGTATTGCGCCTGACCGTGCTGTGCGTGACAGGTGAACGAAAAAATTAGGCTTTTTTTATCAAGAGGAAAAATCATGGAACTTTCCGCTGTATTGATTCCCGCTATTGAAGGGGGATACATCGCCTTGAACCCTGAAACCGGCACAACTACCCAGGGTGAAACGATTGAAGAGGCTCTTGCAAATCTACGGGAAGCCACTGAACTTTATTTGGAAGAATTTCCACTGACTGTTGCTGGTCGCGCATTACTTACGACATTCCAAGTTGCCGCCCATGCCTAGCTTGCCTGTTGTTTCTGGCGCCGAGGCCATTCGCGCCTTACAGCGATTGGGCTTTGTTGTCGTGCGTCAACAGGGCAGTCACATTGTTCTCCGCAGAGGCTCTCAAGGTTGCGTTGTTCCCAATCACCGTGAACTTAAAGTCGGTACTCTAGCCGGCTTACTCAAGCAGGGTGGTGTTTCGAGCAACGAATTTATCCATGCGCTTAATTCGTAAAACCGAAACTATCATGTCACCGACTTTGCATCTCGTCATTCCCGGTCTGTTGGGTCCGTGGCCGGCCAGCCAGATGGCTCAAATTGAGTACCTCCAACCCGCTGTGCCGGCGTTGCAATGGCTGCTGGCCCGTGCCAGCGTCCATCCCGCCCCGCTCTCCGCCGATGAAGTCCTGTTTCAACGCTTCGGCCTGCCGATCCCCAATGATGCTGATCTGCCGGTCGCGGCGCTCACCCGGCTGGCTGACGGTGGCGAGATCGGAGACGACGGCTGGTGGCTACGAGCCGATCCGGTGCATTTACGCCCTGATTTGCACGGCGTCCTGCTGGCGGATGCGCGGGTGCTGGCGCTCGAACCTGCCGAGGTTGAAGCGCTGGTAGCGGTGTTCAACCAGACCTTCGCCGAGGACGGGCTGCACCTGGAAGCCCTGCGTTCCAACCGCTGGTATTTACGACTGCCTGCCGATCCCGGTTTGCGCACTCACCCGCTGACCCAGGTTATCGGGCGCAACCTCAATACCTCGATGCCCTACGGTTCCGCCGCACGGCGCTGGAATGGGCTGTTGACCGAAATTCAGATGCTGTTTCACCACCATCCGGTTAACCGGGTACGCGAGGAGCGCAATCTGCCACCGATCAATAGCGTCTGGTTCTGGGGTGGTGGTTGCTGCCCGTCGGGTGCCCGTTCTCCAGTAGCCGGGCTGTACGCCAGCGATCCGCTCACTCGTGGTCTGGCGCGATTGGCGAACGCGGCGGTCGGGCCAGTTCCTGAACAGGTGGATGACTGGCTGGACGCTGCCGATGGCGAACCGGACAGCCTGGTGGTATTGGAAACCACCCGCTACGACCCCGCCGATAGTGAACCGGGCGATTGGCTGGAACACATCGCCACCTTGGAACGCGCCTGGTTCGCACCCTGTCAGCGACTGTTGCGGGCGGGAAAACTGGCGGCGCTACACCTGCATCCCGCTAACGGGAGCAGTTACACAGTGGTTAGCGCGGCCCGCTGGCGCTTCTGGCAACGGCCTCGGCCACTCTCCCACTACTTGCGCTAACGCCAACGGCTCACTGTTCACCATGTCCACCTCTACCGTCATCGTTCGCCGTTCCCTTCCTGATTTCGCCGATTTGCCCGGTTCGCCACTGCTCCAGCGGATTTATGCCGGTCGCGGCATTCGTTCTGCCGAAGAATTGGATTTGCGGCTGGCGCTGTTACCGTCGCCGGCGACGCTGAAGGGCATCACCGAAGCGGTTAGCCTGCTGGAAACCGCGCTGCGGCAGCGGTGGCGAATCACGATTGTGGCCGATCTCGATGCCGACGGCGCCACTAGTTGCGCGCTGGCGACGCGGGCATTACGGGCGCTGGGCGCGGCGGAGGTGAACTATGTCGTACCCAACCGTTTTGTTCACGGCTACGGTCTGACCCCGGAGATTGTTGCGGTGGCCGCCGGTGAGCAGCCGAATCTATTGATTACCGTGGACAATGGCATGTCCAGCACCGAAGGCGTTAAAACCGCCCACGCGCTGGGCATCCGGGTGCTGATTACTGACCATCATCTGCCCGGTGCTACCTTGCCGGAGGCCGATGCCCTGGTGAATCCCAATCAGCCGGGCGACACCTTCCCCGGCAAGCAATTGGCGGGAGTCGGGGTCATCTTCTATGTGCTGTCGGCGTTGCGGAGTCGGTTACGAGAAAGCGGCTGGTTTGCGGAGCGCGGCCTTCCCGATCCCAACATGGCGCAATTCCTTGATTTGGTGGCGGTAGGGACGGTGGCCGATGTGGTGCCGCTGGCGCAGATCAACCGCGTTCTGGTCGATCAAGGGTTGCGGCGGATTCGCGAAGGCCGTTGCGTACCCGGCATTGCTGCTCTGTTCACCGTTGCCGGTCGTTCAATGGCGCGGGCCACGGCGGGCGATGTCGGTTTCCAGTTGGGACCGCGGCTGAACGCCGCTGGTCGGCTGGCCGATATGAGCCTGAGCATTGAGTGCCTGCTGTGCGACGATCCGGCGCGGGCGCTGCAACTGGCTCAGGAGTTGAACCGGCTGAACGGCGAGCGGCGAGTCATCGAAACCGATATGAAGGTGCAAGCCTTGGAGTCTCTGGATCGGTTGCCATTGGATGACCACGAATTGCCGTTTGGACTGTGCCTGTTCGATCCGGGCTGGCATCAAGGCGTGGTCGGGATTTTGGCGGGGCGGATTCGGGAGCGGGTGCATCGTCCGGTGATCGCGTTCGCGCCTGATAACAGCGATGGACTGTTACGCGGTTCGGCGCGCTCGGTGCCGGGTTTGCATATCCGCGATGTGCTGGCGGCGATGGACGTTCGTCAGCCGGACTTGATTGCACGCTTCGGCGGTCACGCCGCCGCCGCTGGTCTGAGCCTGCTGCCCGCCCACTTGCCGGCCTTCCAGGCCGCCTTCGATGCCGAGGTGCGCAGTCAACTACGAGCGGAAGACCTCAACGGTAATCTGTGGAGCGATGGCGCGTTGGAATCAGCGGAGATCTCATTGGAGACTGCGGATGAACTGCGGGAGGCCGGTCCTTGGGGTCAGGGTTTCCTCGAGCCGTTGTTCGATGGCGTGTTCGAGGTGATTTCGCACCGAGTCATGAAGGAGCAGCATCTAAAACTATCGTTGCGTTCGCCGGGAGCAAAACCAGCGCTGGAAGCGGTGGCCTTCAACCAGGTCGGCGATTTCACTCCCGGTACGGCGCGGTTGCGCGTCGCCTACAAACTGGACGTTAACGAGTGGCGCGGCGAGCGGCGGTTACAGTTGATGGTTGCGCATCTGGAACCGGCGGTTTGAGCATTTGTGTTGATGCGGGTCATGCCACGGCCGGTTGCTGATACAAGTATTGCTGAAAACCCGCGAACACTTTGCCAATCTCCTCCGGTTTGCCCAGGTCGGCCACGGCATCGGCAATCGAGTCGTGATATTTCAGGCGCAACAGCGGCGTCAGTTTTGCCGAGTCGAGTTCTTCCACCCCGACACAGACGTAGTGGGAAAGCACGAAGTCGAGGAAGACCTGCTGCCGGCTATTGAAGATTGTGCTGATGATCGCCATTGCCCGCGCCGCGCGTTCTTCACGAGTCAGCGGTTCCAGCGCATAAGCGACATGAGCCAGCACGTCGAACAAGTCGCTCTTTTCCGCGTCGATGATTTTCTGCATTTCGGCCAGTTGATCCTTGCCGAAGCCTTTTTCAGCGAGTCCTTCCAGCAGCTTTTTGCGCGTATCCGGTGCGCTCCACAACGTGCGAAGTTCCTCTTCGTCGTTGAAGAACTCAGGCAGTTTGCCAAACAGCGCTTCCATAAACTGCTGCGCCGACATCGGGTTACCATCGGGATGCCAGAAGCGGGTCATCATCATGTGCTGGATCGTGCGCGCCTTACCGTCCGCCAGCTTGACCTTGATCTTCTGGCGCTTGTCGTACTCCGCCGGTGGATCGCGCACGTCAGCGGACTCCGGCAGCGGCGGTGGCTTGGGCCGGGCCTCCTTCGGTTTTGGCTCAATCGGCTCGCCATCCCACTCCGGGTCGCTGAAATGATGGTGCGCCTTGACGAAGTCGTAGATGGTGAAGTAGTCCTTGCCGTCATAAAGCCGGGTGCCGCGCCCAATGATCTGCTTGAACTCGATCATTGAATGGATGGGCCGCAGCAGGACGATGTTGCGGATGTTGCGGGCATCTATACCGGTGGAGAGCTTCTGCGAGGTGGTCAGGATGGTGGGGATGGTCTTTTCGTTGTCCTGAAAATCGCGCAGGTGTTGCTCGCCCAACGCGCCGTCGTTGGCGGTGACCCGCTGGCAGTAATTCGGGTCGGTGCTGATCTTCATTTGATTGATCAGGTCGCGCACCGCCAGTGCGTGCTCCTGAGTGGCGCAGAACACCAGTGTTTTCTCCTGCGGGTCGATCTGCGACATGAAGATTTCGACCCGCTTCTTTTCCCGTTCCTTGATCTCGATGATCCGGTTGAAGTCGGCTTCTTCATAACGCTTGCCCGCTTCGATCTCGCCTTCGACCACCGTGTCATCGGGCGTGTAGACATAGTCATCGAGCGTCGTGGCAATCTGCTTCACCCGGAACGGGGTCAGGAAGCCGTCGTTGATGCCGTCCTTGAGCGAGTAGGTGAACACCGGATCGCCAAAGTAGGCGTAGGTGTCCACATTGTCCTTGCGTTTGGGGGTGGCGGTCAGGCCAAGCTGCACCGCAGGGGCGAAGTAATCAAGGATGCCGCGCCAGTTGCTTTCATCGTTGGCGCCGCCCCGGTGGCATTCGTCAATGACGATGAAATCGAAGAAATCCGGCGGATACTCGCCGAAACAGGGTGAAGGCTGGCCGTCTTTGGCTGGCCCGCTCATGAAGGTCTGGAAGATGGTGAAGAACAGGCTGCCGTTCTTCGGCACCTTGCCTTTTTTGCGGATTTCGTCAGGTTCAATGCGTACCAGCGCATCTTCCGGGAACGCCATAAATGCGCTGTACGCCTGATTCGCCAGAATGTTGCGATCTGCCAGGAACAGGATGCGCGGGCGCCGGGTTGGTTCGCCCCCGCTCTTCCAGTCTGAAAGATTCCAGCGGCTGTGAAACAGCTTCCACGCAATCTGGAAAGCAATGAAGGTCTTGCCGGTGCCGGTTGCCAGCGTCAGCAGGATACGCGGTTGCTGATCGGCGATGGCGGCCAGCGCCCGTTCGACGGCGATGTCCTGATAGTAGCGCCCCTGAAAATAGCCGCCCTTGTCCTCGAACGGCACGGCGGCGAAGCGGTCGCGCCAAGCGTTCTGCGCCGAGAAGGTGCGGCTCCAGAGTTGTTCCGGGGTCGGGAACTGCCCCAGTTCAGCCTCGACGCCGGTTTGCATGTCGATGCCGTAGATGCCCTGCCCGTTGCTGGCGTAGGTGAAACGAACAGCGAGCCGGCCCGCGTAATTCTTGGCCTGAGCCACGCCCTCGGTCAACGCTTTGTCCCACGCCTTGGCCTCGACTACTGCCAGCTTGGTGTTGCGGTATTCCAGCACATAGTCTGCCGTCAGCGCCTTGCCCCGCTTGCCGTGTCTCTCGATGCGGCCCAACGTGATCGGATACTCGCGCCGGATACGACTGCCTTCCGCTACACCCCAGCCTGCGGCTTTCAGGGCAGGGTCAATGTGTTCGGCGCGGGTTTCGGCTTCGTTCATTGGTCACACCACCCGTATCGTGCTGCCGTAGCAGGCCAGTTTGGCGTCGGTGGTCAACAGGATCAGCGGTTCGCTCAGGGATTGCGCCACCAGCAGGCGGTCGAAAGGGTCTTTGTGGTCATCGAACAGAGGAAGGGTGGCAACTTGCAGCACATGCTCGTTTTCAATGGGCAGCCATGAAAAACCGATGACGCTCACTTGTTCCGCGAATAGGGCCAAGTCAATCTTTAGCTTTCCTACATTGGCCTTGATAGCGAGTTCCCATAACGAAACTCGGCTAACAAGGACAGGTTCAACGCTTTGTTTAACCAGGGTTCGGGCTTCGATGGGAATCTTGCGGTCGCCCGTTTGCCACCAGAATGCCAATTGCGTATCGATCAGGAATCTCATCGGCGTGAGGCGCTATCCGTTGAGTTGTCGGCTGGATCAGGGGTGCTATCCGTTGAGTTGTCGGTTAACGGATCAGGGGCATCGTCCTTGAGGCAGTCGAACAGATCATCCAGTGGTTCGTTGAAGTCGTCGGCCATCCACCAGCCCTGCCCTTCCATGCTGCCCGGCGGAGCAATTTTGCGGCGCGGCTTGTAGGCGGTGAGGGTGGCAATCGGCTGACCGGCGCGGGCAATGACGACTTCCTCGCCGCGTTCAACGGCTTCCAGCAGACGGGAAAGGTGGGTTTTGGCTTCGTGAATGCTGACGGTTTGCATCGCGGCCCTCCCAGGTTAGTCAGGGCTTAGTCTATCTGGCTCAAGTCCGAATGGGGATAACTGGAATGCCCTGCCCTTGAAACACGCTGTCGTAGCTGATCAGAGGCAGAGATTCCAGTGTCGCTTGCGCCAACAACATCCGGTCAAAGGGATCGCGGTGGATGATAGGCAGGCTTCCGGCCTTGAGCGCATGGGCTACGGTGATGGGGAGTTCGATAAAGCGCGCTTCGGCCAAGATCGTCGGATAGCGTTCGACAAGTTGCCGTGCCTCAGGAAGTTTGCCGATCCGGTACTTGGTTGCAATTTCCCATGCCGAGGCCGCGCTGACCAAAATGTTGTAGGTAGGCTCCCGAAGGAGGGCGCGTACCGACTCGTCCAGCTTTGGATCATCAAACAGCCACCACAACAGAATGTGGGTGTCGATCAGGTAGCTCACTCCCAAGCCCTCAGCTCCTCGTCGGGCAATGGCTCAAAAAAGGCCGCGCCCAACTGTCCGTGAAGTAGACCCGGTTGGCGCGGTTGGGCCGATGGCTGTGTCAGCCCCAGCCGGAAGTAGTGGATCAGATCATAGAGTTCGGCCAGTTTGGGTTCCGGGATATTCCGTAACTCACTCATGATCCGTTGTTGCCACATAGTTTCTCTGTTGTCTTGGACTTGGGTGGGCATGGGCATTATTCCGGTCGTGGAAATTTAAATGCAGCAGTGATTTTTATCACACCACCCGTATCGTGCTGCCGTAGCGGGCCAGTTTGGCGTCAGTGGTCAACAGGATCAGCGGTTCACTGAGCGATTGTGCCACCAGCAGGCGGTCAAAAGGGTCTTTGTGGTCATCGAACAGAGGGAGGGTGGCAACTTGCAGCACATGCTCGTTTTCAATGGGCAGCCATGAAAAACCGATGACGCTCACTTGTTCCGCGAATAGGGCCAAGTCAATCTTTAGCTTTCCTACATTGGCCTTGATAGCGAGTTCCCATAGCGAAACCCGGCTAACAAGGACAGGTTCAACGCTTTGTTTAACCAGGGTTCGGGCTTCGATGGGAATCTTGCGGTCGCCCGTTTGCCACCAGAATGCCAATTGCGTATCGATCAGGAATCTCATCGGCGTGAGGCGCTATCCGTTGAGTTGTCGGCTGGATCAGGGGTGCTATCCGTTGAGTTGTCGGTTAACGGATCAGGGGCATCGTCCTTGAGGCAGTCGAACAGATCATCCAGCGGTTCGTTGAAGTCGTCGGCCATCCACCACCCCTGCCCTTCCATGCTGCCCGGCGGCGCGATCCGGCGGCGCGGCGGTTTGTAGGCGGTGAGGGTGGCAATCGGCTGACCAGCGCGGGCGATGACGACCTCCTCGCCGCGCTCAACGGCTTCCAGCAGACGCGAAAGGTGGGTTTTAGCTTCGTGAATGTTGACGGTTTGCATCGCGGCCCTCCAAGGTTAGTCAGAGTTTAGTCTAGTGCGATGAAGGATGCCAGGCAATCTCACAATTCACCCGCAAAAGCCTGATGCAGCAACGACTTTTTTAACTCGTCCAATGCGGCGAGCTTGCGCCGGTAAATGGATTCAAGGCGTTGGGTTTGTTCCTGAAGGATGTCGAGCTTGGCAACAATCCTTTGTTGTTCAGCAACTGACTTCGGAAAAGAAATTTCAATCTTCTTTAGTAGACTTGCTTTAATTCCTTTTACAGTTGCACCAGTTCCTTTATCATGAATGCGTTGCTGGATGGGCTGAGAGAGCAGAAGGTATTTCAGGAAGGTGCTGTCGAGCTTTGTGGCGACTGGCTGCATGATGATAATGCGTTGCGCGAAGACAACTTTTTCACCAGTATCAAGCTGCGCAACATTAGCAAGCGGTGCCTCCGTTGTGAACAGTACATCACCGAGTTTAGGAATACCCCGAGTCATCCATCCATCATAGGACTCAGGTGTGACAAATTCTTTGGGTGTTTCTTGAAGGTAACCCATCTTTACGTTTTTTGCCGTAATCAACCGCAACCCGTCCTCTGTCTTCTCTGGCGTCTTTCCACGATAATCGATGAACCGAATATGCTGACCGATGGTTGCGTCCACCCATCTCTCCCCGCGCTGAGTAAAAACAGATTGCAGATAACTTTCAAAGAGGGTGCGGGCGTTTTTAAGGTTCTTTCCGGCGTTTGCTTTGGCGGTGGCGATGCCATCAAATGCTTCATCAAGGATGCCGACGATGCGCTGCTGTTCGGGGAGTAGCACGATTGGAATCTCAGTGTTCCGAACTTTTAGTTGTGAGATGTTGGGCTGGGCGTTTCCGGCTGCTTGCGCTATCAACTCGTCCTTTCGCGATAATAAGAAATAAAAGAGGAATTCCGGAACGAAATACTCGTTCGGAAAAATTCCGCAGACTGCCTGATTGGTAGCAGCCTCGAACCGTAAAATACCTACCTGACCAGCAGTTGCCCCATACATCGCGACCAAGACGGTGTTTTTTGGAAATATCTTTGCTGAGGAATTTTCTAATCCCTTCTGAGTAATAAAGTTTGTTGCTTTTAGAACTTCTCCTTGGCTTACTTCACCGCTCATAAGCCACGGAATCGATCCATTTTCGTAATACTCTTTCCTTGATTTTAGAGGTGTTCCACCAGAACCAGTTTGGAAAATATCGCCCAGCGTCTTTGTTTTCCACCTACTTTTAATGGCACTACCCCGATCCGCCCGCTCATAAAATACCACCCCCACGCACTCGATATGTTCGAGCAAGTTTTGGTTATCAATTTGTTTCCATAGCGACAAATCTACCTGATAAGGGATGGGCGATTCTTCCAGTCGGCCAGCGATTTCGCCCAAAATGCGTTGATCCAGCGCATCGCCAATCAGGGCCAGATCAATGTCGGAGCCTTTTTTATAATTTCCTTTAGCCCGCGAACCATACAGGATCGCTTTTTTGACCGCAGGGTAATCCGCCAAAATCTGACGAATAGTCGTGAGTGTTTTGTCGGAAAGCCCGAAGGCAGGCATAGTCAATTTCTTCGCCGCATGTCTTCTTGCAGCACCAGAAAAGCGGGGTGATAGATTTCAATGATGGCGCTGACCAAAGCCACTGCAATCTCCAGATTATAGGTATGACTGGAAAGATTACGTTTTTCGATCATATCCATCCAAATCGCTCCATCCTCGACCAAACCTCGTTTGAAGGCTTCGCGCACCGTGCTTCGCGAACCGACGATGCCTTGTATCCCCTCGTACTCCAAAAAATCCTTCAATACATTCCATGCCAATTCATGGACAAATTCAAAAGCCTGAATCACCCCCTGCTTTTCCAGGTCGGAAAGTGGACGCTGCCGTGACAACTCTACGGCAAGAGTAAGCTGATGGAGCGCACGGTTAAAATTATCGAATCGTTGTTTCCAACGAATATCTTCAGTCATCGGCGGCTCCAGAAAGCAGCTTTTGAATAGTTCCCAACACCTCCGCGCTCTCCCCATCCAGCGCCGCAATCTCGTCCATGATGTCCTGTGGGCTGCGATGAATGACGGTCTCGCCGCCGTTGGGGTTCTTCACTGACAAGTCAAAAGTCGCCGGGTCAATGCTTTTGGCATCCACGCTCCAACTCTTGGGCGAATCAGTAAAAGTCGGTTGCAGTTCGATAAACTCAGCGAGATCGGCATCATTCAGCGGGTTGGTCTTACCCAGATTGCGACCCAGATCAAGTGAGTAATACCAGACCTTGTGAGTCGGCGCACCCTTCTCGAAAAACAGCACCACTGTTTTGACCCCCGCGCCCTGAAAGGTGCCGCCGGGGCAATCGAGAACCGTGTGCAGGTTGCAGCTTTCCAATAGCAGTTTCCGCAAACTCACTGAAGCGTTATCGGTATTGGAGAGGAAGGTATTCTTAATGACTACACCGGCCCGGCCACCCGCCTTGAGTATCTTGATAAAATGTTGGAGGAATAGAAAGGCCGTTTCACCGGTGCGAATGGGAAAATTCTGCTGGACTTCTTTACGCTCCTTACCGCCGAAAGGCGGATTAGCCAGCACAATGTCAAAGCGATCCTTGTCCTGAATGTCGGCGAGGTTTTCGGCGAGGGTGTTGGTGTGAAGGATGTTGGGCGCTTCGATGCCATGCAGGATCAGGTTCATGATCGCGATGACATAGGCCAGCGACTTCTTCTCCTTGCCGTAGAACGTGTGCTCCTGCAAGGTCTTCAGGTCGGCGGTGGTCAGATTCGGCTGGGCCTTGAGATAGTCGAACGCTTCGCACAAAAAGCCCGCCGAGCCGCAAGCGCCGTCGTAGATACTCTCGCCGATCCGGGGCTTGACCACCCGCACCAGGGCGCGAATCAGCGGGCGTGGGGTGTAATACTCGCCGCCGTTGCGCCCGGCGTTGCCCATGTTCCTGATCTTGGCTTCGTACAGATGCGACAACTCATGCTTTTCGGTCTGCGAGCGGAAACGCAGTTCGTCGATGTGATCGATGATCCCACGCAAGTTGTAGCCGCTGTGAATCCTGTTTTTGATCTCGCCGAAAATCTCCCCGATCTTGTATTCGAGGGTATTCGGGCCGCTGGCCTTCTGCTTAAAGCCGTGCAGATAGGGGAAGAGCTTGCGGTCAACGAAATCGCGCAGATCATCGCCAGTTAGCGCCTGGTTATGGTCGAGCTTGCCGTACCGGTCTTTGGGCGCGGCCCAGCGTTCCCAGCGATAGGGCGAGTCGAGGATATAGCGGTACGTCCTTCCTTCCAGCTCGGCCTCAACCGCCTTGTCCTGCTCCAGACCGTCCAGATATTTCAGGAACAACAGCCAGGAGGTCTGCTCGGTGTAGTCAAGTTCCGTGGTGCAACCGGCCTCTTTCCAGAGAACGTCGTCGATGTTTTTGAAGGCTTGTTCGAACATGAGCGCCTAGGGTCTACGCAATAAATCCTGATTCAGTAATGCCGCATCTGGAACAGCGATTCATCCCGCAGCACCGCCTCCAACGCATCGCCGACCACGCCCGCCCAGCGTTCGCCGCCGGCTTCATCGGCGATCAAATCCTGCCGAATTTCGAGTTCCACATGCGGCAAACCAGCCGCCGCGCCGTGGGTATCCATGGTGAAACCAACTTCTCGCCCGGAATACGGCTCATTGTCGCCGACGCATAATTTGAGATCGGCCCGCAAGTGCGCCAGCAACGGTGCGGCCAAACGGGGATCGCGGTTCCATAGCACCCCAAGATGCCAAGGTCGCTGAAAACCGTTCATCACCGGCGTAAAGCTGTGAATAGCGATCAGTGCCGGCGCATGGCCTTGATCGTGTCGCCAGTGATGCGCCAGCGTTTGGGTAATGGCGTGATGGTAAGGCCAGAACACTTCGTTGAGTCGGGCGTCGGCATGGGCGTCGTCGAGATCGCGATTGCCGGGAATGACGATGCCATCGCTGATCTCAGCAATGGAAGTGGGATCGCCGGGGGGACGGTTGCCATCAATCACCAGCCGCGAATAGCCCGCCAGCACCGCCGGAGCATCCAGCCGCACCGCCAGCCGGCGGGCCACCGCAGCGGCGCCAATATCCCAGGCGATGTGTTGGGCCAGTTCCACCGGACCCAGCCCAAGCTGCTGCAACTGGGCGGGAATCGTGTTGCTGGCGTGGTCGCAGACCAGCACCACGGGAGTCCGGCCGTTCGGATTGAACAGGGTGAAAGGCGGCGGATCGGCGTGACCGAGCAAGGTCGCTGCGAGTGAATGGGTAGCGCTATCGTTCATGATCAAGATTGACCCACCCTATCCGATTCGTTTGAGCACATTCTGGCGGAAGCGCGTCATCTGTCCGGGATCGGGCAATTCCCGACTCAGCGCGTCCAACGCCATATCCAGGCTGGCGACCGAATCCCAGACTTCCTCGCACAGAATCACCGCCATGGGTCCAACGAACTCCATCAACTCCTGCTCTACAACCACCCGGATTTGATCCGTCAACCGCACGCTTTTCGGATCAGTGGCGGTGGGTGGGTGCGCCGATTGACCCCCAAGCCGTTCCAGGATGTGGTGGGTGGGCGGCAAAGCCAGCCGGGATATCATCAAGCGTCCATCTACGAAACGGGCGGTGCTGACCTTGATCTCCTGTTTCCCCAGCGCTTCCAGCGCTTCCAACCCTTCCATACCTTGCTTGTTCTGAACCGACAAAAACACAATTTCGCCATCGTTCAGGCCAAACTGAGCCAGAACGCTGGTGGAGGTGACAACAGAAAAGGCGCCGGTGCGCTTTTCCCGACACAGATTCAGTAGTTTGTCACTTAAAAATTTCGCAAAGGGGGAAATTTGTGGCTGGGCCATGTCCCATGTCTCCGGGTTGCGTCAACCCTGGTGTGGACGATGCCTCCGATCACAACAGGTCACGGCTTTTTGCGCAACCGCTCGAAAGCCATTTTGATACTGACCGCCATACGCTCGATGGCGCGTGCCAAAGCGCCAATCTCGTCACGCCGCTCGATTCCGGCGATCTTCAACTCGACATGCCCTCGGCTGATGTTTTCGGCGATGGCGGTCAGTTCACAAATCGGCCTCGCTAACTGCCGGGATAATCCATAAGCCACCGCCACCACTAATATCAGCGTAAGCACAATCAAAATCAGCGCGTTGCGCCGCGCTTCCAGCAACGGCGCGAAGGCGTCGTCATAGTCCTGTTGAACGATCAGGGTCCAACCCAGGCTGATTTTCTGAGCGTAGGCCACAATGCGCCGGCCCTCTTCCTCGTAAACAGTCAGATCCTGCATTGCCTCCGCCCGATGCAGGGCCGGATGGGCGCTCAAATCCTGCAAGGTTTCGGCGATTTTTTCCGGCTTGCCATGAGCGATCACCTTATTCTTATCGTCCACCAGAATCGCAAAGCCGGTGGCGCCGATTTTCACTCCCGCCACCACTTGCGACACATCCACCAACTGCATGGCCATCGCTATAACGTCGGCACCTGATTGATTGGCGGTTCGGATCGGCCCCGCCAGAATCAGCGCCGGTTTTTGGCTGGTCTTGCCGATTACGACCTCCTGTCCGACCGGTTTGCCCTCCATCACCTGTTTGAAATAGTTGCGGTCGCCGTAGTACTGGGAGGGATTATTGTCGCTACGCCCAACACTCTGTCCATCGCGGTTAACGGTAAACGCCAAGTACACCCATTCGTAAGCGCCCTGGATCGCCTTGAGGATCGGCTGCTGGCGGGCAGCATCCATCGAGATTATGTCCGGCAGCGCCGCATGTTCGCGCAGAACTCGCAAGTTCATATTGACCCAGCCATCCACTTTGCCGGCCAGTCCGCTGGCGATCAAAGCCAAATTCAGGTTGGCGTGTTGACGCCAATCTTTTTCGAGCTGGTAGCCGCTGGTGTAAACCAGGCCAGCAATCGGAATCAACGCCACTAACACCATAGCCAATAAGGTCTTGTGGAAAATTTTTAGCGCGAATCGAGGTTGTTGTTCAGGCATGGCTTCCTCCATCTCTACCCAAATTAAGGCCCGTAGCAATTGCCAACTGAATTCAGATGCTCTCGCTGGTGGTTTATCAGCGATGTGCGCATCACTGAAACTTAGGCGCCAGCGAACGTCGGCAGCGTGAGTGATCGGGCGGGGGAAAAAGGCGTGTCCTAAAGTGCACGGATGCTGGCTTTGCGGAACGCCTCGCCCATCTCTGCAAAAGTCCGGGTGACCGGGAATTGCGGGAATTCGTCAATCACATTCTGCGGTGGCCGGAACAAAATACCGGCCTCGGCCTCGGCCAGCATCGCGGTATCGTTGTAGGAATCCCCAGCGGCGATCACTCGAAAATTGAGACCGTGAAACGCCCGCACTGCCTGGCGCTTGGAATCGGACTGCCGCAAGGTGTAGTTGACGACCCGATCCGCTACGACCTCCAGCCGGTGACAGAACAGCGCCGGCCAGCCGAGTTGCCGCATCAGCGGCATGGCAAACTCATAATAGGTATCCGACAGGATCACCACCTGGAACCGCTCGCGCAGCCAGTCCAGAAACTGGTGCGCCCCGTCCAGTGGCCCCATACTGGCAATTACCCGCTGGATGTCCGACAGCTTCAGTCCATGCTGATCCAGCAACGCCAGCCGCCGTCGCATCAGTTGATCGTAATCGGGAATGTCGCGGGTGGTCAGCCGCAGCGCTTCGATGCCGGTGCGTTCGGCGACGTTGATCCAGATTTCCGGAACCAGTACCCCTTCCAGGTCCAGACAAGCGAGTTCCATGAGAGTGCCCCTGTTGGCTGTCATCCGCACCGCCGTGATGGAGTCGGTGCGGTCGAAAAAAGTGAATGGGTGAGAGCAGAGGGTAACGCTAACCGGTTTGCCGCCATGACCGCAATAGCTACCATACCGGCGACTGATCCGGTCATCGCGTTCAGCGTGGTGCTTCGTGTTCGCTAATCAGTTCAACCAACTGTTCAGTATTGAGCCGCAACCGCAAAGCCAGTACCGTAACCAAATCAACCGCTGCTTTGGGGTTCTGCTCCAGGAACGGCATGAAGTCCTTACGGTGAATCCCCAGCAATTCGCAGGGGGTCAGCGTGGTTGCAGTGGCCGAACGCCCCTGTCCATCGAGCATGGCGATTTCACCGAAAATCTCGCCCGGCCCCAGTACGCCGAGTACGATTTCCCGCCCGTCCCGGTTGGCGACGCTGATCTTCAATCGCCCGCTCAGCACCACCAGCATCTCTTCGCCGGCGTCAGCCAGTTCGAACACGACATGGTGGATAGGCAGGGTCAACACCCGCGCCAAACCGATGATCTTTTGCAGATGAATTGGAGATAAGCTACGAAACAGAAAGCTTTTTTTGAGCGCTTCGTATTTGTGCTGCTGAGGTGCCTGGGTCTTTGGCTGCCCTCCCAGCGCCAGGATTCCGTGCAACTGGCTGGCAATCAGCGGTCGCTTGATGCTGACGTAATCCGATTCGACCAGCGGCGTAGCGGAGGCCAATACCACATTGGCATCGGGAACCATTTGCCGGTACTCGTTCCAGCACACCATCGCCATTGAATCATCCGCATTGATGATCACAATATCGGCTTGTTCAACGCTATTCACTGCCAGCCGATAGCTTTGATCCTTGCTGCCGGCCAACGACAAAATGTTGCGAATCATTCGACAGTCTTTTTCCGGCAACCCGATGGCGTTTACGATGACAATTCTGGTCATGGCTCCAATCTCCCCGCATACTCACGTTTCAAAGCCGCCCACTCCTGGCACGACCCTAGCCTCGTTCTGTTAAAGATGGTCGGCCCGCTACCTACTCTTGGACGGTACTATAATCCCCTGCTTCATCACCAAATCGGAACTTCTCATGACTATCGCACGATGTGACCCAGTGAACGATCCTGTCAGTAAAGCCGCGCCTTCCTATTGCTGGCGGCTGGCCGCAGTGGTATTGCTGGTACTGGTGGGGTCATCTCCAGGCAATGCCCAGCGCTACGACAATAACCGCGATGCCGACCAGCCGCGTTCTGATGAGGGGCGTGGTCGCAATGATCGCGATTCTGGCAGCCGTCGGGGCGGTGGCGGCGCCATAGTGCGCTGCGAATCCACTGGTCAGGATTACCAACATTGCCGGGCAGACACCAGCGACGGGGTGCAATTGTACCGTCAGTTGAGCAGGAACGCCTGTCGCTTTAACGATAGCTGGGGGTATGACCGTCGGGGTGTCTGGGTAAAACAGGGTTGCCGGGGCGATTTCCAGCTTCATACCGGTCGCAGCGGCGGCAATGGCCAGCAGCAGGGCAGGGACAATACCGCCGCGATTGTCGGTGGCGCAGTCGCGCTGGGGGTGTTGGGAGCGGTGTTGTCGGAAAATGACAACGGCAATAATAACAACGGCAACAATAACAACTCAGATCGCCCGCGCCGGACGGTGCGGTGTGAATCTGATGGCGATTACCGTCACTGCCGCGCCGAGATCCGCAATGGCGTTCGCCTCAGTCGCCAGTTAAGTAGAGCCAGTTGCCGGCAAAATGAGAGCTGGGGTTATGACCGGCGCGGCGTCTGGGTGGATCGCGGCTGCCGCGCAGAATTTTCGCTCGATTGAGCCAACCCGCTTAAACAGATCGCCAACCCGCGCTCCTGCTGTTTTTTCCAGAAACAGGGCGCGATTTGGCAATGAGCGGGAAAAGTCCCTTACCACAATTGCGGAATACTGCTGATGTAGCTCACCGATTCCTTCAGCCAATCAATCAGCGGGGTCAACCGCGCTTTTGACGCTGGATCGATATTCGCAGAAAAATTACCGGGGTGCTGACGGTTGCTGATGGGAGAGGCCAAGCCATTTAAGTGATCAATCGCCGGCAAGCTGGCAGATTCAGCACCGGCGGGGATGGCGGATGGCATCGAACAAGCCGGAGCCAAAGACCGCGAGCAGATCAAGGATGTTCTACAGGCATTGGTCGAGCGAGTCAGTCTCGATCCGGAAACCCTGCACTGTGAAATCGAACAAAAGATCGACCTGTCCACAGTACGGGATAATCTGGCGTCCCCAAGGGGATTCGAACCCCTGTTACCGCCGTGAAAGGGCGGTGTCCTTGGCCTCTAGACGATGGGGACAATGAAGCGGGAAAAAATAAACCGCCAAGCGGAATGACGGTTAACAATGGTGGAGCCAGGCGGGATCGAACCGCCGACCCCCTGCATGCCATGCAGGTGCTCTCCCAGCTGAGCTATGGCCCCGTTAATTCGGAGACGCGCAATTTAATGAACTCGCGCATCGCTGTCAACTTTATTTCAAAACCAATGATTCGCTATCCCGCTGTTGGATATAGTCCAGCGCTCGTTTGATCCGTGCCAGCGTCTTGCACCGGCCCAGTAATTCCAGTGTCGTATCAATCGGCGGTGACACCGCTGTACCGGACACTGCTACCCGCAATGGCTGCGCCACCTTGCCCAGCGCCAGTCCACTTTGCTCAGCTACCCGACTCACCGCCGCATGGATCGACTCCCCCTGCCATTCCGATACGGCAGCCAGTGCCTCGTGCAATTGTTGCAGCGGCGCTTCGGCAGCGACGGTCAGATTCTTGCTGGCCGCCTTTTCCTCGTAAGCCTCGAATTCGCAGTACAGGAAAGCGCTGTTCTCGGCCATCTCCTTGAGCGTCTTGGCTCGTTCCCGGAACGCTTTGACCACTTCGGTCAATTCCGGGCCTTCGCTGGGATCGATGCCCAACTGGCCGATGTGCCAGCTCAGATGCCGGGCCACATGCGCCGGATCGCTGGTCTTAAAATAGTGTTGATTCAACCACAGCAGTTTGTCGGGATTGAAGGCCGACGGTGCCTTATTGACCGCCGTCAGATCGAATAACTGGATCAACTCCTCCAGACTGAAGATTTCCTGATCACCGTGCGACCAGCCCAGCCGTACCAGATAATTCAGCACCGCCTCCGGCAGAAAACCGTCATCGCGGTACTGCATCACGCTGACTGCGCCGTGCCGTTTGGAGAGCCGCTTGCCGTCCGCGCCCAGGATCATCGGCACATGGGCAAACTGCGGCGGGGTCGCGCCCAATGCCTGGAAGATATTGATCTGGCGCGGGGTATTATTAATGTGGTCATCACCGCGAATGACATGAGTGATGCCCATATCCAGATCATCCACTACCACGCAGAAGTTATAAGTGGGGCTGCCGTCGGCACGGGCGATGATCAGATCATCCAGTTCGCTGTTGCGGATCACAATCCGGCCACGAATCAGATCATCCACCACCACCTCGCCCTCCTGCGGATTCTTGAAGCGCACCACCGGCTCGACATCCGGGCGCGGCGGACCCTGATAATCACGGTAGCGACCGTCATAGCGCGGCTTGTCCTTGCGCGCCATCTGCTCGGTGCGCAACGCCTCCAATTCTTCCTTGGTGCAATAGCAATAATAGGCTTTGCCCTCTTGCACCAACTGGCGCAGCACCTCGTTATAGCGATCAAAACGCTGGGTCTGGTAGAACGGGCCTTCGTCGTAATCCAGGCCCAGCCAGTTCATGCCCTCCAGAATGGCGTTCACCGATTCCGGGGTGGAACGCTCCAGATCGGTGTCTTCGATCCGCAGCACGAAGGGGCCACCGTGCCGCCGGGCGTACAGCCAGGAAAATAGCGCGGTGCGAGCACCGCCAATGTGCAGATAACCGGTGGGGCTGGGGGCAAAGCGGGTCTTGGCCATGTGAACTCGTTCAGGGTGCGATAGAGGGAAGGGCGCGATGTTAGTCTTTTTTTGGCTTGATAGGCCGCTGCCAATTGAACACATCCTTGCGTGGCGCACGAGTCAGGCACAGGCCGCCGTCTGGCACGTCGCGGCTGACCGATGAACCGGCGCCCACGGTAGCACCTTTGCCGATTCGCACTGGAGCCACCAGCGAGCTGTTGGAGCCGATAAATGCGCCGTCGTCAATCACGGTCAGGTGCTTGTTGACGCCATCGTAGTTGCAGGTGATGGTGCCAGCACCGACGTTGACGCCGGCCCCGATCTCGGCATCGCCAATGTAGGTCAAATGATTGACCTTGGAACCCGGCCCAATGCTCGTCTTCTTGATTTCGACGAAGTTACCAATATGGACGCCCGCCGCCAGTTGAGCGCCTGGCCGCAACCGGGCATAGGGGCCAATCTGCGCGCCAACCCCGACTTCCGCGTTTTCGATCCGCGAGTGCGAGAAAATTTCGACATCATCGCCAATGACGGCATCGCGCAGTACGCAGAAGGGGCCGATCCGCACCCGGTCGCCCAATCGCACCACGCCCTCAAAGACCACGTTGACATCGATCACCACATCCTTGCCGGTTGTCACCGCGCCGCGCACCTCTAACCGTGCGGGATCGAGCAAGGTTGCCCCGTTGCGCATCAACTGCTCGGCTTGCCGCAATTGATAAAAACGCTCCAGTTCCGCCAGTTGCAAACGGTCGTTGACGCCCCGCACTTCCTCCGGTTGCGTCACCGTGAACGCCTCAACTGGAACGCTGTCACGTACCGCCAGCGCTACGATGTCGGTCAAGTAATATTCACCCTGGGCATTATCGTTCCTGAGTTCAGCGACCCAGCCGCGTAGCCTCGCGGTTGTCGTCGCCAGAATCCCGGTATTAACCTCGCATAGTTGCCGCTCCGCCGCTGTGGCGTCCTTCTCCTCAACGATGCGGCAGACCCGATCCTGCCCATCGCGAACGATGCGACCATAACCGGACGGGTTGGCCAGTTGGACCGTGAGCAGCGCCAGCTTGCCTTGGGAGGCAGTATCTACCAATGGTTGCAGGGTCTCGACGCGAGTGAGCGGCACATCGCCGTAGAGTACCAGCACCACGCCGGTATCATCGATCAACGGTAATGCTTGCGCCACCGCATGTCCGGTACCCAGTTGTTCGGCCTGCTCGACCCAGAGCACGCCTTCCTCACCGGAAAAGGCCGTTTTAACCACCTCGCCACCGTGACCATACACCACCAGCCGGGTGGCTGCTTCGAGGCCGCTGGCCGTCGTCAGCACATGCGCCAGCAGGGGTTTGCCGCCCACCGGATGTAAGACCTTGGGTAGATCCGAAACCATCCGTTTGCCCTTGCCAGCGGCAAGAATCATGACCGAGAGTTGTTGCATACCGGGTAAACCTCCGATGGAATTATTCCACCCTATTGTACCGACGTTGCCGACGGGATAATCAGCGATGTATTCGTGGGAGGTGCCGTATCCCACTGCAGCTACGAGGATGTATTGGATGAGTTGCTGCGCGCTAAAGGTTCACTAATAAAAGCGGGCGACCCAAGGGTCGCCCGTCTAATCTTTACCGCAGCTTACAGTGGTTAACCGTTCGCCCGCGACTCCAGAATTTCAACGGCGGGCAGCACCTTGCCCTCAAGGAACTCCAGGAAGGCGCCGCCGGCGGTGGAGATGTAGGACACCTTATCGTAGATGTCGTACTTCTGAATGGCGGCGATGGTGTCGCCGCCGCCCGCCAGGGTGAACGCCTTGGTATTCGCAATCGCCATGGCGACCGTCTTGGTACCTTCACCGAACTGATCAAACTCGAACACACCGACCGGGCCGTTCCACACCACCGTACCGGCTTTCATAATGATGTCGGCGATCTCTTGGGCGCTTTTCGGACCGATGTCGAAGATCATGTCGTCATCGCTCACCGCGCCAGCGTCTTTCAGCACCGCCGGTTCGGCGGCATCGAATTTCTTGCCGCAGACGACATCAACTGCAATCGGAATGGTCGCGCCGCGTGCAGTCATCTTCGCGATCAGCGCCTGGGCGGTGGGCACCAGATCATTTTCGCACAGCGACTTGCCGACGTTCTTACCTGTCGCTTTGAGAAAGGTGTTGGCGATACCGCCGCCGACCACCATCTGGTCCACCTTATCCGACAGACTTTCGAGGACGGTCAACTTGGTTGAGACCTTGGATCCGCCGACGATGGCAACCATGGGACGGGCCGGCGTGGCCAGAGCCTTGGTCAGGGCGTCGAGCTCTTCGGTCAGCAGAATGCCGGCGCAGGCCACCGGCGCGTATTTAGCGACGCCATGAGTTGAAGCTTCAGCGCGATGGGCGGTGCCGAAAGCGTCCATGACGAAGATGTCGCACAGAGCGGCGTATTTCTTCGCAGTCGCCTCGACATTTTTCTTTTCACCCTTATTGATGCGGCAGTTTTCGAGCAGCACCACCTCGCCTTCGGCCACACCAAAGCCACCATCAACCCAATCGCGAATCACGCGCACCGGCTGGCCGAGCTTGACCGACATCACGTCGGCCACCGGCTGGAGCGAGTTTTCCTCGGAGAATTCGCCTTCAGTAGGGCGGCCCAGATGGGAAGTGACCATCACCTTGGCACCGGCCTTCATCGCATACTCGATAGTAGGCATTGAAGCGGTAATGCGGGCGTCGGAAGTGACCTTGCCATCCTTAACCGGAACATTAAGGTCAGCGCGAATGAAGACGCGCTTGCCTTTGAGATCGAGATCGACCATGCGTTTGACAGCAGCCATACAGTTCTCCCTTGAAATCGCGATGAATGGGGTGGTTGGAATTCCGGCTGAAAATAGCCACTAAACCGCTACCGGCTCAATGCTGGCAGCGGTTGGATGGCGGATCTCGCCTTACTTGGCCATCACGCGGACCATTTCCAGCACCTTGCAGGAGTAGCCCCACTCATTGTCGTACCAGGCCACGACCTTGACGAAGGTGCTATCCAGAGCGATACCGGCGTCGGCATCGAAGGTGGAAGTGCAGCTCTCCCCACGGAAATCAGTGGCGACCACTTTTTCATCGGTATAGCCCAGCACGCCTTTCATCGGGCCTTCAGAAGCCGCCTTCATGGCCGCGCAGATGTCCTTGTAGCTGGCTTCCTTGCTCAGCTCTACGGTCAGGTCGACCACCGACACGTCGGAGGTGGGGACGCGGAACGCCATGCCGGTGATCTTCTTGTTAAGCTCAGGGATCACGACGCCCACGGCTTTGGCCGCGCCGGTCGACGACGGAATGATGTTTTCCAGGATGCCGCGACCACCGCGCCAGTCCTTGTTGGAGGGACCATCCACGGTCTTTTGGGTCGCGGTGGCGGCGTGAACCGTAGTCATCAGACCACGCTTGATCCCCCAGGTGTCATTCAGCACCTTGGCAATGGGAGCCAGGCAGTTGGTGGTGCAGGACGCATTGGAAATGATGGTCTGACCGGCGTAGGTCTTGTCGTTCACGCCGTAGACGAACATCGGGGTGTCATCCTTGCTGGGGGCGCTCTGGATGACTTTTTTAGCGCCGGCGGTGATGTGCTTCTGGCAGGTTTCCTTGGTCAGGAACAGTCCGGTAGATTCGACGACGATGTCGGCGCCCACTTCGTTCCACTTCAGCTCGGCGGGATCCTTAACGGCGGTCAGGCGGATTTTCTTGCCATTGACAATCAAGGTGCTGCCGTCGACAGAGACCGTGCCCTTGAAGCGGCCATGCACCGAGTCGTAGCTCAGCATATAGGCCAGGTAGTCAGGCTCAAGCAGATCATTGATGCCCACGATTTCGATGTCAGAAAAATCCTTCACTGCGGCGCGAAATACCATCCGCCCAATACGGCCAAACCCATTGATGCCCACTTTGATGGTCATACTTCATCTCCAACTGGTGTAGTGTCACTGAAAGAAAGACGGATGCGGGCACCCGCCCATTAAAATCTAGCGGCTTACCGCCGAACCCCAAAACCGTTAAGTCCAACGATCAGCATAGAACATTCAAAGCTTAGAACACTTAGAGCAGCGCTGCTACGGTGGCGGCCACCCGTTCAGCGGTGAAGCCGAAATGCTGGAAAATGATCTCTGGCGGGCCGCACTCGCCAAAGCAGTCGATCCCGATCACCATACCCTGCGGACCGGCATATTTATACCAAGGCGCGGTTACCCCGGCCTCCACTACCACTCGCCGGGTCACTGCCGCCGGCAGTACCGACTCGCGCCAGGCAGCGTCCTGGGCGTCGAACACATCCACCGAGGGCATGGACACGACCCGAATCCGCCGACCCTGGCTGTTCAGTTGCCGGGCCGCCGCTACCGCCAGTTGCACCTCGGAACCGGTGGCAATAATGATCGCTTCCGGCTCGTTCCCCCCATCCAGCAACACATAGCCGCCTCGGGCAATGGCTCGCACCTGTTCAGGAGTACGATCCTGATGTGGCAGTGGTTGGCGGGTGAAAATCAGGGCGGTCGGACCGTTGGTCCGCTCCAGCGCCACTTTCCAGGCCACAGCGGTTTCCGCCGTATCACAGGTGCGCCAGACCGACAAGTCGGGAATCAGCCGCAGGCTGGCGACATGTTCGACCGGCTGGTGGGTTGGGCCATCGCCACCCACCCCGATGGAGTCATGGGTGAGAACAAACATGCAACGCAGTTTAATCAGCGCCGCCATGCGAATGGCGTTGCGGCCATAGTCAGCGAACATCAGGAAGGTGCCGCCGAAGGGAACGTAACCGCCGTGCAGCGCCAGCCCGTTCATAATGGCGTACATTGAAAATTCGCGGGCGCCGTAGAAAATCAGGTTGCCGTCGGGATGCTCGAAGTCAACCGGCCGACAGCCGCTCCACGGAATGCCGGTGGATTCGGTGAGATCCGCCGAGCCCCCGACCAGGCTGGGGAAGTGGGGGCCATACGCTTGCAGCGCACGTTGCGATGCAACGCGGGTCGCAATATCCTCGCGCCGCTCCTGAGTCGCGTGAATGAAGCTCCAGGCCAGGTTTTCCCAGTCGGGGGGAAAGCCGCAAGCCAGCCGCCGCTCGAATTCTGCTGCCGGTTCCGGGTACTCCGCCCGATAGCGGGTGAATAAATCGCTCCACTCCTCTTCCCAGTCAGCACCCTTGGCGCGGGCATCAAAGGCGCGATAAATCTCTGGCGGAATCACGAACGGTTCATGGCGCCAGCCGATGGCCTCGCGGGTGGCTGCGACTTCAGCGGCTCCAAGCGGGGCGCCATGCGATTTCTCGCTGCCACCCTTGCCGGGCGAACCCCAGGCGATAGTCGTCTTACAGCAGATCAGGGTTGGGCGGTCGGTAAAAGCTCGTGCTTGGGCGATGGCTTGGTGGATCGCTGCTGCGTCGTGGCCGTCCACGCCGGGAATGACGTGCCAGCCGCTGGCCTCGAAGCGTTGGGCCACGTTGTCGCTGAACCAGCCCCGCACCGGTCCATCGATGGAAATGCCATTGTCATCATACAGGCAGATCAACTTGCCCAGTCCCCAGGTGCCAGCCAGGGAACAGGCTTCGTAGGAAACGCCTTCCATCAGGCAACCATCACCGAGAATGACGTAGGTGTAATGATCGACGATAGGAAAACCGGGACGGTTGAACCGGGTCGCCAGCGCACGCTCGGCGAGCGCCATACCGACGCCGTTCGCCAGCCCTTGGCCTAGCGGGCCGGTACTGGTTTCTACTCCTGGAGTACGTCCATATTCGGGATGCCCCGGAGTTCTGGAACCCAACCGCCGGAAGTTGCGCAGATCTTCAATGCTCAGATCGTAGCCGCTCAAGTGCAGCAACGAGTACTGCAACATCGAACCGTGACCGTTGGATAAAATTACGCGGTCGCGGTTGAACCATTTGGGATTAGCGGGATTGTGGCGCAGAAAGTCATTCCACAGGACTTCGCCAAAGTCCGCCATGCCCATCGGCGCGCCAGGATGGCCGGATTCCGCCCGTTGTACGGCGTCCATGCTGAGGGCGCGGATGGCATTCGCCAGTTCCCGGCGCGAGAGGGTTAGGGATTCCCGGCTGGTGGGGTCGGAAACGACCGCTTGATCGAGGGTTTCGTCCACCCGACGGGCGGCCAGTTCGCTACGCGAGGGCATTCAGTTTCTCTCCTACAGTACAAAAACGGGGAAATACCGGGAAAAGCGCACCTCAATGGTGAGGCGCGCCGCGCCCTGGCTGCGCACGTCGCTCTTGCTGGGACGTTTTACCGGAAAGATCACAAGGGATATCCAGTCGCGCCAAAAGCCCCTTTGGGGATCGGCTTGGCCGAAAAATGGCGGCGATTATAGGAAAAATAGCGGTAAGCGCCAATTTATATCTTTGGCGTTATTCAATCCCGGCGCAGGCTATCAGAAATAGCGACCGGGGTTGGATAGGTGAGCACCAGGTAGTAGGTCGAGGCGATGAACGTCAGCAGGGTGGTCGCCTGTATGAGGTAAGACGCCTCTCGACCGATCAACTGGCTCTGTTCGGCAAACACCGCAATCAGCAGAGCGAACTCGCTGACTTGTCCCAGCCGCACCCCGACTTCCATGGCAATGCGCGGTCGCTCTCCGGTCCATTGCAGGAAACCACGAAATACCCACGGCTTGACCACCATCAGCAGGGAACCGAGCAGCAGGGTGGGCAGAAACACCGCGCCCAGCATCCCCAGATCGAAGCCGGCCCCCAGTGAAAAGAAAAACAGCACCAGGAAAAAATCGCGTAACGGTTTGAGGCTATCGGCGATATACAGCGAGATCGGACTGGTCGCCAGCGCTACTCCACCGATGAACGCGCCGATGGCGTAGGACAGGCCGAGCAGCGCTGCCACCTGCGAAATGCACAGACACCAGCCGATAGCAATCAGAAAGATGTACTCGCGAATTTTATCGAACCGGCGGATCAGTGGGATCAGTACATAGCGCGAACTCAGATAGGCAAAACCCAGCAGCAGCGGCAGGGTGATGATCACCAGACCCAATCCCTGTAGCGAGGATCCCCGTCCGCTCAGTCCCTCCAGCAACAGCAGCACCGCGATGGCCAGCATGTCCTGCAACAACAGGATACTAATGATGATCTCGCCAGTGTGCTGGTGATGCAGAGTGCGGGTTGGCAGCAGCTTCAACCCGATGATCGTGCTGGAAAAGGTCATCGCCGCGCCGACCAGCAGGCACTCGCTGAAAGTGTAGCCAAACAGCCATGCGACCCCTCCGCCCAGCCCCGCGAACACCAGCGAAGTGCCGAAGGTAATAAGGGTCGCCTTGCGCAGCATCTGCAACAGCCGCTGCGGCGACAAATCCAGCCCCAATAGAAACAGCAGGAACATGATGCCAATTTGGGCCATCTGCTCGATGGCCGAGGCATTATCAATCCACTTGAAGCCGTAGGGGCCGATGAAAATACCCAGCGCGATATAGGCAATCGGGAGCGCCTGGCGGGCGTACAGCGCCAGCGTGGCGAATACCGCTGCGCCGCTAAAGATCAGAAACAGGGAAAAGACGAGAGTGTTTTGGGCGTCGTGCATCGTGGATTTATTCCGGGCCGCATCATCACAGCGGCATTTTTCAATATCCGCTGATGATAGGAAAGACACTATATCAGGATTCAGCGCCACCCCCCGGCGAGCAAGATTTGGATCGCGCTGGCCCTATTCACCCGATAGTCAGTAACCGTGGCATAATTACCCACTGTTTCAAATCGCTCATCTCACGAAATAATCACCTTGCACACCCATCGTTTTGTGCCTCGCCCTGTCCCGCCGCGTTGGCACTCCTACCCGCGTCTATCCCGGCGCGATTTGCCCGTAACCCTGACCGACTGGCTGCTGGACAGCGGGTCGCTGACCCGGCGATTGCGCCAACTCTGCCCAAGCCAATTCCGGGTGCGGGTACTCTGGCAGGGTTGGAACCGCCCCAGCGTCGACGAAGCCCGCGTTCTGGGGTTGCGCCTGGATGCTTGGGTGTGGACCCGCGAGGTGCAATTGCTATGTGATGATCAGCCTTGGGTCTTCGCTCGAACCCTGATCCCGGCACGGACTTTGCGGGGGCGGGGCTGCCGGTTGACCCGGCTCGGAACCCGACCCTTGGGTGAAGTGTTGTTTACCGATCCCGGCGTCCGGCGCGGTCCGGTCGAAATCGCCCGCATTGTGGCCGGCCAGTGCTTGCACCAGCGAGCGCTCGCCGGCTGTACCGAACCGCCAGACGCCATCTGGGGGCGCCGCTCGATGTTCTGGATCGCGAAGCGCCCGCTGCTGGTCTGCGAGATTTTCCTACCTGACTTGCCGGTAGCACCTGCCTGTTACCGACCGGACTGATGTTCACTATGACTATCAAACACTTTGAAGATCGTCTGCGCGAATACGCGCACTTGATGCGTCTGCATCGCCCGATTGGAATTTACCTGTTGCTGTGGCCGACCTTGTGGGCGTTGTGGTGGGCGGGGAACGGCCAGCCGCCACGCGGTGTGGCACTGGTTTTCGTACTGGGCGTGGTGCTGATGCGCTCAGCCGGCTGTGTCATCAACGATATTGCCGACCGTAAGTTTGATCCACAGGTCGCCCGTACTCGCGACCGACCGCTGGCTGCGGGCCGTGTCAGTCTGGGCGAAGCGGTGGCGCTTACTGCGGCGCTCTGTCTACTGGCATTCGCCTTAGTGTTGACCCAGAACACCCTGACCCTTGAGCTGTCTTTTATCGGTTTGGCGCTGGCTATCAGCTATCCGTTCATGAAGCGGTTTCACTCATTGCCTCAGGTCAATTTGGGGGCCGCCTTTGGCTGGACGATTCCGATGGCTTACGCCGCAGTGACTAATGCAGTGCCGCCAATCGCTTGGCTGCTGTTCTTGGGCAATGTGCTGTGGTCGGTGATTTACGATACTCAGTACGCGATGGTGGACCGGGAAGACGACCGGAAGATCGGCGTAAAATCCACCGCGATCCTGTTCGGTGAACGGGACAAGCGCATAGTCGGCTATTTGCAACTAACGCTGCTGGGACTGCTGATTCTGGTCGGGTTGCTCACCGGGCGAGGCTGGATTTATTACCTTGGCCTGGTCGTGGCGGCGTGCTTTGCGCTGTACCAGCAGTACCTGATTCGCGACCGCAAGCCGGATGAATGCTTCAAAGCGTTTCTCAATAACAACGGCTTCGGCCTGGTCATCTTCTGCGGGTTGCTGCTGGATTATCTACCGGCGGGTTCGCCCTGAATGTTTGCACTCCCTTGTTCTGCCAGCAGGCGAGGGAGTTTTTGTCAAGGGAGGAAAACCGATGCTGATTGTCCATGTTTTCGTTCACGTCAAACCTGATTGCGTCGAGGTCTTTAAGAGCGCTTCGCTGGATAATGCGCGTCACAGCATCCAGGAACCGGGTATCGCCCGTTTTGACGTAATCCAGCAGGCCGATGATCCCACCCGCTTTGTGCTGGTTGAGGTCTACCGTGCGGTCGAGGATGCCGCTCGTCACAAGGAAACGGCGCACTATGCGGAATGGCGCGATGCCGTAGCCGACCTGATGGCGGAACCGCGCAGTAGCGTGAAATATGCCAATCTGTTTCCGACCGATCCGGGCTGGGATTATCCGCCAGAGATTTGAGATACCACGCCGATGGTCGAAGAACTGGAACTGCGCACCCCTTATCTGCGGCTGGCGGCGCGAGCCTGGGGGCCGCCGAAGGGCATTCCGGTGCTGGCGCTGCACGGCTGGCTGGATAACGCCGCCAGTTTCGACGCTTTGGCGCCGCTGTTGCCCGATATACGGCTGGTCGCCCTGGATTTGCCGGGGCACGGGCAATCCGAACAGCGACCGCCGGGGATGCATTACCACTTCGTGGATTTCATTCCCGATGTGGTCGCCGCCGCCGATGTGCTGGGCTGGGAATACTTTGCTCTGCTCGGTCATTCCCTGGGCGGCGGCATCGCCAGTTTTGTCGCGGCCATTCTGCCGGAGCGGGTCACTCGAGTGGCGATGATTGAAGGTCTGGGTCCGCCGACCAGCCATCCCGCTGACGGTCCGATTCACCTGCGTAAAACCATCGAGCAGATGAACGGGTTGCCGGACAAGCGCCCGCCGGTTTATCCGAGTATGGACGCGGCGATTCAGGCGCGTTGCGAGGCCAGCGACTTGTCATGGCGGGCTGCGGCAACTTTAGTGAGTCGGGGCGTCCAACCCATTGGCGAGGGCTATGGCTGGCGCACCGATCCGCGTTTACGGTTCGCCTCGCCGTTGTATCTGAACGAGCCGCAAATCCTGGCCTACATGGAGCGGATTGCAGCGCCCGCGTTGCTGATTTGCGGCGCGGACGGTTATCTGGTGAAACGGGCCTATATGCAGGAACGCTACGCCCGCATTGCCAATCTGAGCGTGAACATTCTGCCCGGCGGGCATCATCCGCATTTGGAAGATCCCGAACCGTGCGCTCGGTTGCTGGCGCCCTTCTTCGCCGCCGAATCCGCGTCAAATAGCCAAGAGCTATGAATTGGTTTTCAATAATCAATTGGCGCTATTAAAAATTCACCGCTAATCTTGAGGCCATCTCATTCATTCACTCCACTCAAACCTGCGGGAGAACGCCCATGAGTATGCAAATTGATATCGGCATCAGCGATGAGTTACGCCATGAGATCGGCGAAGGCTTGTCCCGGTTGCTGGCCGATACTTATACCCTGTACCTAAAGACCCACAACTTCCACTGGAACGTCACTGGACCGATGTTCAACACCCTGCACCTGATGTTCGAGGCCCAGTACACCGAATTGGCGCTGGCAGTGGATTTAATCGCCGAACGCATCCGGGCATTGGGTTTGCCAGCGCCGGGTAGCTATGCCCAGTTTGCCAAGCTGACCAGCCTTCAGGAGGAAACCCGGGTTCCAGCGGCTGAAGAAATGCTTCGGCAACTGGTCAAGGATCAGGAAGCGGTGGTGCGCACCGCTCGCTCGATCTTCCCGGCGGTGGAAAAGGCCAGCGATGAACCGACTGCCGACCTGCTGACTCAGCGGATGCAGATTCATGAGAAAACGGCGTGGATGCTGCGGAGTATGTTGGGCTAAGCGACCGGAGCGGGAATTGCTGTTGAAGACGCCAGCGAAGTTGCTCGCTGGCTTTCTGGATTTCACGACAGGCCGGTCTAGCAGCGGTTCCCGCTCTCTTATTTTTGTTACCATGATTTTTAAGGATATTTTTTCGAAATGCAGCCCTGATTAGACGAAAAATCCTTATAAATCAAGACAGCGTGAACTGTTAACCTACAATGCTACAGCGCCAAAATACCGTGAAGAAAGCTGATAGATTTCTCTTCATTGATAGCCGATTCAGGCGACAGGATCAGCTTGCTAATGGCCTTAGAGACTGTCTAAAAACTAAGATATTGAATTTTAGTATGTTTTTTGCAAAAATAAGGGGTG
>NZ_CBTK010000032.1 GCF_000531125.1 Candidatus Contendobacter odensis Run_B_J11
ACAAACACCTTCTATAATACATTGATTAAATTGAGCTTTTCAAGAGACCGGGAACTGCTGGTTTCTTTAGCACTTGTCTTTCCTTACTGAACTGCATCGCTGAAAGTAGGAGCCCGTTAAGCGGCCTAGAAAGCCCTCTGGCTGGGTTTCGCCTATTGGGGGCTAGAAAGGGTATTCCGTGGGCTTTGTTGGCCTAGGATGCCCGTATAGGGGCTTCTGGCGACGGTTCCTGTTAGTTCCTTGGGTGCCGCGTTTACAGGTTTCTGCTAACGGTTCGGATTACCTGACCATCAAATTTCTACTATTACTAATAATTTCAAATAGTTAATTCATTTCTTTGTGAGTTCTTATGCGTAACTTGGTGAGCGAGTTGCTTTTGGTGAGGTATCGGTTGCCACTGTCCTACCGGAATCCCCACCTTTTTTTACCCCTAATTTTTTAAAAAACACCTTGCGATGCTTCGAGGGCCACCTCCGTTGGGAGTTATCCACAGGCTGGTTTGGCCCTACAGGTGTTTATAGGTACATATAGGGTAATATAGGGGGCGCGAATTCGCTTTTAATTTCAATAAGTTATGATGGTTTTGTGTGAGTATATATTCGTAACTTTGTGAGTTCTTATTCGTAAACTGTGAGTTCTTATTCGTAAACTGTGAGTTCTTATTCGTGATTTTGTGAGTTCTTATTCGTAAACTGTGAGTTCTTATTCGTAGGGATGATCCCTTGCCTGTGGATAACTCTGCCTGGTTTCTGTTGGGGGTTGAGCTATTCTTGATGTTGACAACCTGATGGGTAAGTGTTCATGAAATATCATGAAAGATAATCACTTAGATAAGCTAATTACTGAGTCCCTAGCGATTGAGGCCGAAGACGCCAAAGATGCTGGCACTATCGGGTTCATTTCGAGAGCGCTTACCCAAGCTACGCTGCCGCATAGGCCGATAGCAGGAAACGAGTTTACCAGATGTAACGGAAACCTTACGCTTTCGATCATGTCGCCTAGCGTTATCGGATTGCCCTACGGCATCATCCCTCGCTTGCTCGTCTCTTGGGTGACTTCTGAAGCAGTGCGCACGCGGTCGCCTGAGCTAGAACTCGGGCCGTCTCTATCACACTTCATGCGAGAGTTGGGGCTTATTCCAAGTGGTGGAAGATGGGGAGGCATTACCAGACTCCGTGAGCAAATGGTGCGGCTTTTTGCTTCTTCAGTTACTTGCATTTACGAAGATAAACACAAAACGGGTATCTACGGGGTCAAAATTGTCAGTGAAGCTAATCTTTGGTGGGACCCAAAATCGCCTGACCAGATACCGCTTTGGAAGTCTACACTCAAGTTAGGAGCGGATTTTTATAAAGAAATTATCAATAATCCAATTCCAATAGATATGCGGGCACTCAAGGCCCTGAGGCGGTCGCCAATGGCTTTGGATATTTACTGCTGGTTGACTTACCGCATGTCCTATTTGCGCAAGCCCGCTGAAATTCCTTGGCCTGCTTTAGAAATGCAATTTGGCGCGGACTATGGGCGAACCATTGACTTCAAGGTCAATTTTCTCAAGCAACTACAAGCTGTTCTTGTCGTTTATCCTGAAGCAAAAGTTGAAGAAGGGAATCATGGCCTCTTGCTTAAACCGAGTAAGCCTCATATCGCTCAAGCCTCTAAGTCTTGGGGAAACGTGGGGGTAGGCCATAAATCACCTCCATCCCCTTTCGATGAGGGCCGGGTTATTGAATCGCAAGCTCTCCCTCCTCCTGTTCTGGTAAGCCTGCCAACACCTGCTGTAACCCCTCCCAAGATAGCTGAAAGTTCGGTTATCCGGCTTTCAACGGAAACCTACGAGAAAGCCAAGAAGGTTGCTCCGGGCTGGGATGTGTACTTCCTGGAACAAGAGTGGCGCGAATGGGTTGCAGATAAGGAAAAACCAAAAGATCCTGATGCTGCATTCATTGGTTTCTGCAAGCAGAGATTTCAAAAGAAAGGTAGACCGTAAGCTTCTGTAATTGTTTATTATTTTTTAACTATGTAAAGCTAAATGGATTTACATAACGATTTATATTATGCTTTATTTTTATAAAGCATACTGCCTACTTTCTAATGGCGCAATAGAGAACTATTCATGAATTTGAGCAAAGCGATAGCAGTATGGATACTTATTGTTATTGCTGAATCCATCCATGGAACTATTCGCCAGCTTTTCATCGCCCCAATGATTGGAGATATGCTATCGCGTCAAGTTGGTGTGTTTGTTGGTTCGGCGATCATTCTTCTCATCTCTTGGCTATCCGCCCGCTGGCTGGGTGCCAAGACTCTGAAAAATCAACTCCAAGTCGGTGCGCTTTGGGTTGTGCTCATCGTAGTTTTTGAAGTCAGCTTGGGTACTGCCCTTGGATATACACGCGAGCGAATCCTGTCAGATTACAATCTAGCCCAAGGTGGCCTGATGGGGCTGGGCTTGCTCTTTATGCTGCTTGCTCCTGCCCTTGGAGCGAAACTTCGCAAGGTCGGATGATATCTACGGCCAACACGTAAATCATAAGTGCTTTACAAACATAAAGCACTCCCCTCCCCTACCAAACCTCCCGAATCAGCTTGAGCAGCTTTTCCGGCGTGGTCTTCTCTCCTAAGGCGATCAAGCCCTTGATGACGGCTGTTTCGCTGATTGGCCTCTCGCTCTCCCCGTTGATGGCAGTAGTTATTTTCTGCAAGCGCATGATGTCTGTGGGCGTGAGGCGAAAGTTCTTTAGCCTCGGCTGTTGTCGCTGGTTCACCAGGGGAAGCGATTCGCTCTCCTCGGTAGGCTTTCGCTGTACCGCTTCAGAAAGCTTAGATTTGCCAGTAAGGGGCTTTTTAGCCATGAGTCAAAACCTCCTGAGTTAAAGCCAAGAAGTCTTGGGTTCCGTTCCCTTTCGGGTCAAAGGTAAAGACTGGCTCGTTGTTAATCTGGGCCTGGTTAAGGGCTTCTGTTTTTCGAATAACGGTTTTAAGCAATTTATCCGAGAAAGGCTCAAGTTGGGTTTCGATGAATTGGTTTGTTTGCTTATTTCTCCCGTCATAAGCATTTCGCAGAATCAGGTATTTGAAATTCTCGCTCTCTTTGACTTCGGCAATCGAAGAAAAGAGGTCTGCGATACCGTCCAGAGAATACTTCCCGTAGATAGTCGGAATGATGATCTGGTCTGCCGTGTAGATGGCGTTAATAGTCAAAACGCCAAGGTTTGGTGGGCAATCAATCAGGATGATGTCAAACTCGGAAGCAATCTTCTTGATGTGGTTATAGAGCAGCTTTTCGCGGTGGGTTCTCACCGTGATTTGCTCGGCGGTGATCGCTAAGCGGATATTGGATGGAATGATGAACAAGCCTGGTGAGGGCTCACCGTTCACTATCGCGGGCCGGATAAGCTGGTGAAGGTCTAAACTTCGGTCGGTAAAGATCTCCTTGGTGGTGAGTTCCTTGGGGATTTCAGGACAGTAGATAACGCTCGCGTGGGCCTGGGGATCAAGGTCAATCAGCAACGTGCGCTTGCCGGCTTGCGCTAGGCCGTAGGCCAGATTGACCGCAATGGTTGACTTCCCTACCCCGCCCTTTTGGTTAAGGACTGCGTAAATCATAATCTTCACCTCGTTTTACTAACTTATTAAAAACACTATTAAATATATAAGATTACGAATAAAATGTAAAGCATAACTACTTTACAAATATCTTTCATCGAGCTTTACCTTGATAAAGCTTATCTGCTTGCGCTGAGAGGCGATAGCCTGCGGATGGGAACCGCATAAAGGTAATAAATCTGCTTCTGGGCGAAACGTCGCGTTCCACTCTCTGTGAAATATCTCGCCTGATCACTGAGAAGCTAATAACAATACCGCTTTTTTTTGCATAACCTTACTGTGTCTTCTTTGAAAATATGGATTAAGAAATAGGGTGTAGGTCACTGGATTTTATTAAGAGGTTATGTCGCGTTTTTCATTGACTGTTTAAGGCTGGAAACATTCGGCAAAAGCAGCATTTGCTTTTCTCGGCTGTTTCCAGCCTGGGAGTAACAGCGATGAAGACAGCATTAGCGGTTAGAGACTTGCTGGGTGATTATCGGCCTGCGAATTCTGACGAGATTCTCTCTGCTGCCAAAGAGGTCATTTCGCATCGGTTCCGGCGTGGCGTTTGTATTACAGCTCCGTTGATGTCTATTGATTTATTTCAACAGAAACTTGTGCTCCGAGAACAAGAGGTTTTCGCTGCTCTGTTTCTCGATAATAAGAATCGAGTGATTATCTATGAAGAGCTTTTCTACGGTACGATTGATTCGGCCTCTGTTTACCCGCGAATCGTGGCCCAAAAGGCGCTGCAATATAACGCGGCGGCGGTCATTGTGGCCCACAATCATCCTTCGGGTGTTGCTGAACCTAGTCGAGCGGATGAAAGCATTACGCTTCGGCTAAAGGAAGCGCTGGCCCTGGTGGAGGTGCGGCTGCTGGATCATATCGTTGTCGGTGATGGCAAATGCGTCTCGCTTGCCGAACGCGGGGTGATATGAAGTCTCTGGCTGAAGGGAAGCTCCCTTCAGCCTTGAGGCTAAAAGGTTCCGGTCCTACGCCTATTTCACCTTATATTATAAGTAGTTAAACATAATATTAGAAAGTAGTAATGCTTTATATTAGTAAAGCATGTTTGCTTTCTATTTGTCTTTATCATGTGTAGTCAGAAAGGGTAGGGGAGAGAGAATCAAAATTAAAAATGTGTTGATGTTGTATACACAAATATGGTATACGCAATGTATACACAATTAGGAGTCAAGGCTATGGCCCAAGCAACATCTAATAAGGAATCCGCTTCAGGGCGGGATGTCACTATCAACATTCGCGCTCAGCGGCGACAAAGGGATTTGATTGACCAGGCGGCGGCCATGCTGGGTAAGAACCGGTCAGATTTTATGTTGGAGATTGCCTGCCGTGAGGCAGAGTCGGTGTTTCTTGACCGGCGTATGTTTTCAGTGGATGCCGAAGCTTGGGAAAAATTCAATACCCTGTTGGATGCGCCACCTCGCGATCTGCCTAAACTCCGTCAATTGCTCACCACAAAAGCCCCTTGGGAAAAATGACTCAAGTGGATCAGGAGCCGCTCGTTCCACCGGAGAGGCTAGGGCCAACTCACGCATTTGAAGATTTTGACTGTGGAGTTCCTTCGCTTAATGAATGGCTGAAGCGTCGTGCTCAGCGCAATGAGCAAGAAGGGGCCTCTCGAACCTATGTCGTGTGCTCTGGCAAGCAAGTTGTGGGGTATTACTGTTTGGCTGCGGGCTCGGTATGTTGTTTAGACGTACCGGGGCGGGTAAGGCGAAATATGCCAGATCCAATTCCTGTGGTGGTCATTGGTCGCTTGGCAATTCATAAGGATTGGCAAGGGCAGAAACTTGGAAGGGCTTTAATCCGCGATGCGGTGCTTAGGACGTTGAATGCGGCTGAAGTTGCTGGTGTCAGGGCAATTCTCGTTCACGCTATCTCTGAAGACGCTAAGCAATTCTATGAAAGCTGTGGATTTATGGAATCTCCAACTAATCCAATGACTCTAGTGGTTACGCTTAGAGATATAAAAAATGCGCTTGATGTTTGATATTTATTTAATAATATCAGTAATATATCTAATTTAATGTAAAGCATAAGTGCTTGATAAGTAGCTTTCTATTTGTCTTTATAATGATGCGGTGAATACCTGATTCCTGAGTTGGCTTTTTAAAGCGAGATAAAGCGTATGAATATGGATAAACCTGGCGTCATCATCCTGCCCCCGGTACTCTATGGAGTAGCGCTTGTTCTGACACTGCTTCTGAACTGGGCTTGGCCCCTCAGCATCTTGTCGAGTTCCGCAATAGCTATCTGGAGCGGGATTCCGTTGCTGATCTTCAGTGGGGGACTTGCCATTTGGGGAAAACGTTCCATGAAGCAAGCGGGCACAAATGTAAATCCTTTACAACCTGCTACCAGTCTTGTGATAACGGGACCATTCAGATTTTCAAGAAATCCTCTCTATCTTTCTCTGACCATCCTGTTTGCTGGTTTATCTCTTGTGGTGAATACCTTGTGGGGCTTTATTGCACTCGTTCCGGTCTTAGTGGTCCTGCATTTCGGTGTGATCCTTCGTGAGGAGCGCTACCTAGAAGCCAAGTTTGGTGAGAGTTATCGTCAATATCGCTCTCAAGTTCGCCGTTGGTTTTGATTGCAATATCGCTTACTGGATAGGGGTAGGGGATTTCTCCTCGAACGTGCCGCGCCTGGCGCGGCTTAGCCTTCCGTGCCCTTCCTCCCGTTCGTTAAGACTGAGGGCACGGGGGATGGTTAAGGCGGTGGCCGGTATCTCCCAAGCGCGAGAGCGCGGGGGAATACCGGGGGGCTTTGCGGAACTCCCGCGAAGTTGGGAATCCGCTTAAAGCCCTAATGCAACATAAGTCGCGCTATGGATGGCGTGTCCGCTTTGCGGGCGAAAAAGGGAGAGTTAAACTCTCCCTGGGTGGTATTATTACTTTAGGCGCTCTTCAAGAATGTCGGCAAAGGCTGCGACATAAACCGCTAAGGTGGAAAAGGGTAGGTCATCGCCTAATTTTCGTGCTTCGGTATAAAGTTCTGAGGACTGTTCTTCAAGGGTTCTTGTGCTCAAACCTTCAAATGGCAAACCGTATTTACAAAGCAATTGCCCAAGGTGAGTGCTATAGTGAACTAAATCGCCGATATCGCTTTGAACCTGCGGCAAGAAATAATCAAGTGTTTCATTATTCATTGTCCGGTCCTCTAATTCTTTTCTACAATTCTGCCAGCTTCGCGAGCGTTCTTGGAATACTCCAAGAGGCTCTTTGTTGCCTTGAAAGAAAGGTCGCGTTCTACAGGTAGCCCAAGATTCCCGCGCAATCTCGCAATCTCCGAAATGCTCACATAGCCCAGTTCTGGAAAGCCTAAGCCAAGGTCACAAAGACCAAAGGCAATATCGGGCTCTTCGGGGTCAAGCTCTGAGAGTAACCAAGTACAACCGGCATCCGGTGTAAACAGTTTCACTACCGGCCAGTGATTATCACCATAATCATTTTGGCTTTGTATTCCGTTCTCAATCATCTTGCTTCGTTGTTCGTTTGTTATTAATGGTTTCATGTTGCCTCCTTATTCTTATATTGGCGTTGAAGTTAATTGCGATTAACTTCTGCCTGTCTGGCGAAGACCGGGGAGGCAAACGCATAGGCCGTATGCAAGGGAGGGGAATCACCCAACTTGTACAAGCGAAGCGCGGAAAGTTGGGGACACTCTTGCAAGCGCGTTTCGCGCGTTAGCGCCTTGCGTGCGCTAGGGGCGGAGCCCCTTAGTCCGGGGCGTTACGGGGTGTCCCCGTAGAAGGGGGTGTGCCGAAAACAGCTTGCTGGTTGAGGTCAGGGGGAAGGCTTTCCCCCTCAATAAAATGAATGCTGAAGTGGTATTAACTATGAAAGTAAAAATTAAGCGATTAAAGGAAGATAGAGCGGATTTATTCTTTGATCTAATGGCGACAATATACTCTGATTCGGACTACATGCTTATAGAACCAAACGAAGTTCAACAGGGGAAAACCAAAATAAAGGAAATGGTTATCAATCTATTAAAACAAGCTAATTCGACAATACTTGTAGCAGAGTTGAATGGTTTTCTAGTGGGATTTGTTTTGGCAAAAGGTGGTGAATATAACAGGAATCATCACTGTGCATATTTAGTAATAGGGATAAGAAAAGATTATCAAGGTAGAGGAATAGGAAAGCAGTTATTAGAAGCAATAGATGTTTGGGCTCAAAAAACGAACATAACTCGCTTGGAACTTACAGTAGCTCAAGACAACCAACCTGCCCGTGTTCTCTACGAGAAAAGTGGTTATGTAGAAGATGGAATGAGAAAAAAATCTTTGTATATATCGGGATATTATAAAGACGAAATTTATATGTCTAAAATATTTACCTAGTGTTTGTGCGATATATTGTTTCTGAATCGCTTGTGTGGTATCGAATAATCTCCTTTTTAACTAGAGGTTATGTCCATGGCCAGTAAAGCACGTTTTGCGAACCATTTGCTTGCCCCAATGACCGATCAAGGGGCGCAAGCTTTGTATTCGATGAAGGTCGAGTTCATCGAGAATTTCGACTACTCCCCGATTCGGAGAGACCTAGCTAAGGATCTAGGGTGGAGTGAGAAAAGGATCGCTCAAGTTGAAAGTAAAGCCAAAGCATTCTTCAAGTGCATCTTGGTTTCTAACGATGGCTTGCGCCTTTCTCCCGATGAAGAGATTGATAAGTTTTGGCATTTGTTTATTCTGCGTACGCAGCTTTATCGTGAATTTTGCGAGCAGGTCTTTGGCAAATTTATCGATCATCAACCGGAGGATGACCCGGTGGTTCTTGCCGGTGCGTTTGCTAATACTCGGCAGGTTTACACCCAAATTTTTGGGAAAGTAATACCGCTTAAAGGAAGTCCAGCTACCTGCTTTAAGGGGCCAGCAGTATAATTAGATAAAGGTTTACTTTGGCTTTCGCGAGGTTTCTGCTAAAAACCTCGCACATCTTGATTTTTATCAAATTAACGGCTTGCCGGTTGAGGCCAGGGGGAAGGCTTTCCCCTCTTGAGGATTAAGGCTGAATATCAAAGAATTAGCAGTACTTATATAAAGCGAATATGCTTTATAAAGCGCTTTATTATCAGATTTACGAATGTAAAGTACCTGATCTTGCTCGCCGATTGCGGCTAGGGTAGGGAACCAAGGTCGGGAGAGAGCTTTTTAATCGAACGTGCCGCGCTTGGCGCGGCTTAGCTTCCCGTGCCCTTCCTCCCGTTCGTGAAGATTGAGGGCACGGGGGATGGGTGAGGCGCGGTATCTCCCAAGCGCGAGAGCGCGGGGGAATACCGGGGGGGGCGGGCTTTGCGGATCTCCCGCGAAGTCGGGAATCCGCTTAAAGCCCGTATTAACAACGAGTCGCGCCCGCGCGTCCGCATAGAAAGCGAAACGCTACTAATAAAACCCCTACCAGGGGGAACCCTGGTAGGGGAGAAGCGGCCTTAAGCCGCTTGTTCAAGCGGCTGGGGTTGTAGCTTGAAAAGATAGTCGGTGGCTTCGCTCGCCTTGGAAGCGGCGGCAAAGAGTGCGCGCTTATCCTGTTTCAGGGCTTTAAGCCAGCCCTGAAGGTAGGCCGCATGGTCGGGCCGGGGCTCAAGGGAAACTCCCAAGTCAGCACAAAGGAAGGCCGCGCCAAGCTCCGCTACCAACTCCTCCATGGAGTAGGCAAAGTCGCCAAAGCGATTTTTGAGGTCGCGTTTAAGCCGGGTCGGGTGGCCGGTCCAGTGGGTAAGCTCGTGGAGTAGGGTGGAATAATAACTCTCAGTGGCGCTGCTGGTTGAGCTACCCGTAAAGAGTTCCCGTTTGGGCATGTAGATGGTGTCTTTAATGGGGTGATAGCAGGCACAATTGCCCTTCTCCATGATGTCAGCATCGGTCGCGGTGATAAACGCCTCAACCCGATCTAGCACTTGAGTCTTATCGACTAGGGGAGAAACAGGAGAAGCGGTATAGCCTTCTACTTGGTCAGAATTAAAAACCCAACTCGCGGTAGCCACAAAAGAACGCTTTGATTTTGTTTCCTTGGAATCTTCCACCGGACGTTCAACGTCCTTGAAAAACACCACGGTTGCGGCGTGTTCACCCTTTAGCACTTGCGCGCCGCATTCTTTCCACTGCTTGTAAGTGCCCCATGTTCCGGTGGTATAGCCGTATTCCATCTGGGCTACCCAAAGGGCAACGGTATTGACTCCCCGGTAGTTCTTTCCCGTGAACACATTAACCGGGCGGGAATGACTAGAGCCACGGTGCCAAGGCATTTCAAATTTGGGAGCGCCGGCTTCAATAGCGGCGATCACGCGGTCGGTAATTTGCTGATAAACATTCTGGTTTGATTTGTAAGTTGTCATAAATATCTCCTTTCTTATTATTATCGGTCCGCCCCATGCGGCCTTTTCATGGGCTTGAAAAAGGCTGGCGGAAAAGGGACTTCTGCACCGAAAGGCCGAAACTTGTGAAGGATGGTTTGCAAGCAGTTTTTTGGAGCGAAGCGCTCGCGCGGAATGTGTTTAGACAGGGGAAAAAACTGAGAAGCAACACCGTTGCAGACAGTCCCGATGCCTGCCAAAAAGCCGGTGAAGAAAGGTCGCTAGGCGTTGACCGTTGAAAGGAGATACCGACAACAACAAAAAGAACCCAGAAATAAGCAAAGTACTGTTTCGCCGCCTGAAGCTTGTCGCTGATGCCTTGGCATCGGCGCTTTCCCGCTTAATGAAGCGGGAACTTTCCGGGGAGTCAATATCCGTGCCGTAGTCCAGCACGGCAACCGGGACAGGGGGCACTCAAGCGGAATGCGGCGACGGTCGTAAGGGAAGCCGGAACCGTGGTGGTAAAGACTGGTGGAACCGGGGAAACTGCGTTGTGGCTTCAGCTCGTTGCTGACCAAAGGCTAATTCGCTTCCTTTCTCCCCGATAAGACTAACGGGTTGGAGTTGGGCCGCGTCCAGCTCAAGGAGAAGGGCAAAGCTAGAACCACAAGACACCTTCCCCAAACAGGGTGCTTGGTAGCGTTCAGCGCCATGAGGGTTATTACCCGACGGCTTACCCTGGATTGGCTAACTGACCCGGCGAGCGAGCGCCGCTTTGGCTTTAGCCGTCTTGGAAGTGTGGGTAGCGGGCAAGCGGCTTGCGTTCACTTGGGGGTTTCTCTTGAGCCTTGGCCTTGCGGCAATCGGGGCTGGCGTCAAGCTTGGTAAGCGCTCGAAAGCTTCGGGCTAGCGAAGCGATCAACCCTTCAAGCTGCGGCTGCTTGAGCAAGCGGTTTAAGGCCACAATCTGTCCCATACAAGGGGACTTCTGGTCGGGGTGGGGAGCGGCGTTTCGCGATAGGACGTTAAGAGGTGGTGGGGACCAAAGGCGGGGTGGGTGGCTGGGGTCCAAAGGTGGTGGGGGAAACGATCCGCCGCCTTGGGAACGAGGACTCCAACCGGGTCCATGTATCAAAAACAACTCGCGGCGGCGACTCGC